>NZ_LWGL01000191.1 GCF_001722485.1 Cellulosimicrobium cellulans
CGCGGCCGGGCGTCGTGCGGGACGGCGAGGGGCTCGCCGCGGCGGCGGCCCGGCTCGCCGCCGTCCGCGCCGACGCGCACGAGGCGACCGACGTCGTCGCGCAGCCGCAGACGGCCGAGTGGGAGACGACGAACATCCACCAGGTCGCGACCGCGCTGACGGCCGCGGCCACGCTGCGGACGGAGAGCCGCGGCGGCCACTTCCGCACGGACTTCCCCGCGACGGACCTCGCGTGGGAGCGCCGGGTGCTCGTCTCGCTCGCCGACGACGGCACCCTCGACGTCCGCTGACGCCCGCCGTGGCGGGTCCGCCAGGGGGCCGCGACGGGTACGGTGGGCGACCGTGAGCACCTCTGGACCCGTCGCCGCGGGCACGCCCGACGGCGCGTCGCGCCCCGGCCTCCCGTCGCACGTCGAGCCCGCCCTCGACCCCGCGTGGATCGCCGGCACCGTGGCGCGTGCCCTCGACGAGGACCTCGGCGCCGCGCCCGGGCGCGACGTCACGACGCAGGCGACCGTCCCGGCGGCGGAGACCGGCACGGCCCACCTCGTGGCGCGCGCGGACGGCGTCGTCGCGGGGCTCGTCGTGGTCGAGGAGGTCGTGCGGCAGGTCGCGGCCCGGCTCGGCCTGCCCGAGGTCGCGGTGACGTTCACCGCGCGCGACGGCGACGCCGTCGGCCGCGGGCGCGTCCTCGCCGCGCTCACCGGGCCGGTGCAGGTGCTGCTCGTCGCGGAGCGGACGCTGCTCAACCTCGCGAGCCGCGCGTCGGGCGTCGCGACGGCGACGCGCGCGTGGGCCCGCGAGCTCGCCGGCACGGGCGCGCAGGTGCTCGACACCCGCAAGACGACGCCCGGCCTGCGCGCGCTCGAGAAGTACGCCGTGCGTGCGGGCGGCGGGACGAACAAGCGCATGGGCCTGTACGACGTCGCGATGGTCAAGGACAACCACGTCGTGGCCGCGGGGTCCGTGAGCGCCGCGATCGCCGCGATCCGCCGGACGTTCCCCGACGTGCTCGTCCAGGTCGAGGCCGACACGACGGCGCAGGCGCTCGAGGCGCTGGACGCCGGCGCGGACTTCCTCCTGCTCGACAACATGCCGACGCCGGTGCTCGCCGACACCGTCGCGGCCGTCCGCGCGCGCGAGGGCCGCGACGGCGTGCCCGCGAAGGTCGAGCTCGAGGCCACGGGCAACCTCACGCTCGACCGCGCGAAGGAGGTCGCCGCGACCGGGGTGGACTACCTCTCGGTCGGCGCGCTCACGCACTCCGCCCCGATCCTCGACCTCGCGCTCGACCTCCTGCCCACGCTCGCGAGGTAGGGCTCGGGTCCGCGGGCCCGGGCGGGCGGGCCGCCGCGGGGGCGTCGGTAGAATCGGGCGTGTGACCTCCCCCGCCGGAACCCCTGCTCCTGCCGCGCCCGAGACCCCGAGCACCGTCGTCGACCCGACGACCGCCGACGACGTCCCCGAGCAGATGCAGGTCCGCCGCGAGAAGCGCGAGCGGATCCTGGCGCGCGGCGAGGAGGCGTACCCCGTCTCGGTGCCCCGCACGCACACCATCGCCGAGGTCCGCGCCGGCTGGGCGCACCTGGAGACGGGCGAGGAGACGCAGGACGAGGTCGGCGTCGCCGGCCGCGTCGTGTTCCTGCGCAACACCGGCAAGCTGTGCTTCGTCACGCTGCAGGACGGCGAGGGGAACCGGCTGCAGGTCATGCTCAGCCAGGCCGTGGTCGGCGAGGAGTCGCTCGCGGACTTCAAGGCCGACGTCGACCTCGGCGACCACCTCTTCGCGCACGGGCGCGTCATCAGCTCCCGCCGCGGCGAGCTGAGCGTCTTCGCGGATTCCTGGAAGGTGGCCGCGAAGGCGCTGCGACCCCTTCCCGTGCTGCACAAGGACCTCTCCGAGGAATCGCGCGTCCGACAGCGTTACGTGGATCTCATCGTGCGCCCCGAGGCGCGCGACATGGTGCGTTTCCGCGCCGCCGTCGTGCGTTCTCTGCGCGACAACTTCCACCGCCGTGGATATCTCGAGGTGGAGACCCCGATGCTGCAGACCGTCGCGTCCGGCGCGGCGGCCCGTCCTTTCACGACGCACATGAACGCGTACGACATGGACCTGTTCCTGCGCATCGCCCCCGAGATCTTCCTCAAGAAGGCTGTCGTGGGCGGCGTGGAACGCGTCTTCGAGATCAACCGGAACTTCCGCAACGAGGGCGCCGACTCCACGCACTCGCCCGAGTTCGCGATGCTCGAGGCGTACGAGGCCTACGGCGACTACGACACCATGGCGGCCCTCACGCAGGACCTCGTGCAGACCGCGGCGCGGGACGCGCTCGGCACCACGACCATCGCGCTGCCGGACGGCTCGGAGTACGAGCTCGGCGGGGACTGGGACGCGATCACGATGTACGGCTCGCTCTCGCAGGCGCTCGGCGAGGAGATCACGCCGGAGACGCCGGTCGAGGCCCTCGTGGCCCTCGCCGACCGCCTCGAGGTCGCGTACGACCCGAAGCGCGCGAGCCACGGCAAGCTCGTCGAGGAGCTGTGGGAGCACCAGGTGGGCGACCACCTCGTGGCGCCGACGTTCGTGCGCGACTTCCCGGTCGAGACGTCGCCGCTCACGCGCGACCACCGGAGCATCCCCGGCGTCGTCGAGAAGTGGGACCTGTACGTGCGCGGGTTCGAGCTCGCCACGGCGTACTCCGAGCTCGTCGACCCGGTGGTCCAGCGCCGACGGTTCGAGGCGCAGGCGCTCCTCGCCGCCGCGGGCGACGAGGAGGCGATGCGCCTCGACGAGGACTTCCTCACCGCGATGGAGCACGCCATGCCGCCGTCGGGGGGCATGGGCATGGGGATCGACCGGCTGCTCATGGCCCTGACCGGTCACGGCATCCGCGAGACGATCCTCTTCCCTCTCGTCAAGCCCGCGCAGCAGACCCCGGAACGGAGGGACGACGCGTGAACGACGTGCTGCCCGCCATCGGCGCGCTGATCCCGTCGGTGGGCGTCGGCCTGCTGTTCTGGGTCGCGATGCGCTACATCGTGCGCGCCGACCGCAACGAGCGTGCCGCGCTCGCGCGGCTGGACGCGGAGGAAGAGGCCCGTGCCGCTTCCGCGCAATCGTCCACGGCGAGCCAGTCGGACGACCGTGCGGAACAAATCTGACGCGTGAATTCCGGTGCGGCTTCCGGCATTTTCTCACGCGCACGGCCGCGTCAATTGACGTCGTTGTTGACCACTGGCATCCTGACAGGGCAATCTCATTCCGGTGAAGCGTGAGGAACCCACTGTGGCCCAGAAAGTCCAGGTAATTCTTGTGGACGACATCGACGGGGGAGCGGCCGACGAGACCGTGACCTTCGCGCTCGACGGCGTCTCCTACGAGATCGACCTCAGCACGAAGAATGCGCAGGAGCTGCGCGACGCGATGGCGACGTGGGTCGGGAACGCGCGAAAGGTGTCCTCGCGGCCGACGTCCAAGCCGGCGCGCCGCAGCGGCCGCAGCACGGGCGCGGCACGCGCCACCGAGATCCGCGAGTGGGCCCGCGAGAACGGCTACCAGGTCAACGACCGCGGCCGCATCTCGCAGGAGATCCAGACCGCGTACGACGCGGCGCACTGACCGCAGGCCCTGCGAGGGCCTCTCCACGACGCCGGGGCGCTCGCCCGACGGTCCACCGACCGCCGCGCGAGCGCCCCGGCGTCGTCGTCCGGCGGGCCGGCGGGGGAGAACTAGGCTCGAGGCATGACCGTCGCGACGCGCTCCCTCTGGATCGGCACCTACCCGCACCCTGCGGCGGCCGACGGCGAGGGCGTCTGGCGCGTCGAGCTCGACACGAGCAAGGCCGCCTTCACCGGGGGACGCCTCGTGATGAACGCGTCCTCGCCCTCCTTCCTCGCCCTCGCGCGCCCGGAGCCCGGGACGGCGCAGCCCGGGGACGGCCCGAGCGGCGGCGTCCTCTACGCGGTCGGCGAGACCGACGACGGCACGGTCTCCGCGTTCGCCGTGGACGCCGACGGCGGCCTCGTCCCGCACGGCCCGACCGTCCCCAGCGGCGGCTCCTCGCCCTGCCACGTGCTCGCGCGCGACGGCCACGTGCTCGTGGCGAACTACGCCGACGGCGTCCTGGGCGTCGCCGCGACGGACGGCTCCGGCGCGCTCGCCGGCCCGGCCCGCCCGGAGCCCCACTCCGGCACGGGACCGGACGCCGAGCGCCAGGAGGGGCCGCACGCGCACTTCGTCCTCGACGACGGCCGCGGCGGCGTGCTCGTCTCCGACCTCGGCACCGACGAGCTGCGCCGCCACGACGTCGACGCGGACGGCCGGGCGCCCGAGGGCGCCGCGTCGCGCGTCGCCGCGACGTTCCCGCCGGGCACCGGGCCGCGCCACCTCGCCGTGCTCGCCGGTGGATGTCTCGTCGCGGTCGGCGAGCTCGACCCGGCGCTGTTCGTGCTCGCGCCCGGGCCGGACGGCTCGTACGACGTCGTCGCGCGCTACGACGTGACCCGTGCCGCCGCGCCGGACGGCCGCCCCCACCAGCCGTCGCACGTCGACGTCGCGGCCGACGGCACGCGCGTCCTCGTCGCCGTGCGCGGGTCGGACGTCCTCGCCGTGCACGCCGTGGTGCCGGCGCCGGACGGCGGTGCCCCCACGCTCGAGCACCTCGCCGACACCCCGGTCGGCGGCGCGTGGCCCCGCCACTTCGCGGTCCTGCGCGACCCTGCCCTCGACGAGGGCGCGGACGGCACCGCGGACGTCACGCACGACCTCGTCGTCGTCGCGAACCAGGAGGACGACCCGGGCGCGGCCGACGGCGACGGACCGACGTCGAACCTCGCGCTCCTGCGCGTGGCGCGGGCCGACGGGACGGGCGAGGTGCTCGATGTCTTCGCGCTGCCCGCGCCGGCGTGCGTCGTGGAGGTGCCGCGCACGTGAGCCAGGACTGCGCGCCGTCGCCGGCGACCGACCTGCGCGTCGCGATGCTCTCCGTGCACACGTCGCCGCTCGACCAGCCCGGGACGGGCGACGCGGGCGGCATGAACGTCTACGTCACCGAGCTCTCCCGGGCGCTCGCGCGCCACGGGGCGCAGGTCGAGATCTTCACGCGGGCGACGTCGTCCGCGCAGGAGCCGTGCGTGGAGGTGGCCGACGGCGTGAGCGTGCGCCACGTCGTCGCCGGCCCGTTCGAGGGGCTCGACAAGTACGACCTGCCGGGCCAGCTGTGCGCGTTCACCGCCGGTGTCCTGCGGACGGAGGCGCACCGGCACGTGGGCTGGTACGACGTCGTGCACACCCACTACTGGCTCTCGGGGCAGGTCGGCTGGCTCGCCGCCGACCGCTGGGACGTGCCGCTCGTGCACACGATGCACACGCTCGCGCGCACGCCCTCGAGGACGCCGACCTGGTCGGTGTCGGCGGTCTCGCGCCCGAAGTAGGCGCGGTCGAGGTCGGTGACGAGGGGGAAGATCGCGCGGGAGACGGACACCCGGGGTTCGAAGGGGT
>NZ_LWGL01000192.1 GCF_001722485.1 Cellulosimicrobium cellulans
GCGGTGGCGCCGCGGTGCTGCGAGCCGCGGGCGTGCGGGTCGTGCGGGGGCTGCGCGCCGCGGAGGGCGCGGCGCTGCTCCACGTGTGGCTGACGGCGGTGCGGCGCGGCACCCCGTACGTGACGCTCAAGACGGCGACGACGCTCGACGGCTTCGTCGCGGCGGAGGACGGGACGAGCCGCTGGATCACCGGTCCCGAGGCGCGGTCGCACGCCCACCGGGTGCGGGCCGCCGTCGACGCGATCGCTGTCGGCACGGGCACGGTCCGCGCGGACGACCCGTCACTGACCGCGCGCGTCACGGGTCACGACGGCGTCGAGCGCCTCGCCGACCACCAGCCGCTGCGCGTCGTCGTCGGGCGCGGCGGGATCCCGCCGCGCTCCCGCCTGCGGGGTGACGGGGGGCCGCTCCTGCACCTGCCCACGCACGACGTGGCCGAGGTGCTGCGCGCGCTCGCCGCGCGCGAGGTCCGGCACGTCCTCGTGGAGGGCGGCCCGACGCTCGCGACGGCGTTCCTCACGGCGGGCGCCGTCGACGAGCTGCACGCGTACGTCGCCCCGGCGCTGCTCGGCGGGGGCCGTCGCGCGGTGGGCGACCTGGGCGTGCGGACGATGACCGACGTGCGGCGGTTCCGCACGGTGGAGGTACGGCGCGTCGGCGACGACGTGCTGATGGTGTCGAGGTCGGTTCGATGAGAGGCAGGGAAGTCCGGATGTTCACGGGGATCGTCGAGGAGATCGGCACGGTGCGCGACATCGCGTTCCCGGACGGCGCGGGGGCGGACGCCGTCCTCACGGTCGAGGGGCCGTTGGCGACGTCCGACGCCGCGCCGGGTGACTCGATCGCGGTGGACGGCGTCTGCCTCACCGTCCGGGAGCTTCCCGGTGACGGGACGTTCACGGCCGATGTCATGCCGGAGACGCTGCGGCGCACGACGCTCGGGCGGCTGAGCGCGGGCTCGCGCGTCGACCTCGAGCGGGCGCTCCGGGCGGACGCCCGGCTCGGCGGACATGTCGTCCAGGGGCACGTCGACGGCGTCGCGACGCTCGTGAGCCGCGACCCGGGCGATCGCTGGGACGACCTGCTGTTCTCGGCCCCGCCGTCGCTGCTGCGGTACGTGGCCGAGAAGGGCTCGATCGCGGTGAGCGGCGTGTCGCTGACCGTGACGCGGGTGGACGGCACGACGTTCGGCGTCTCGCTCATCCCGACGACGCTCGAGGCGACCGTGCTCGGCGACCTCGCGCCCGGCGACCCGGTGAACGTCGAGGTCGACGTGATCGCCAAGTACGTCGAGCGGCTGCTCTCGGCAGGGGCGGCGTCGTGACCCGGCCGCAGGACCACCGGGACGCACCGGCCGCGAGCGCCGGGGCGGCGTCGGGGGTGCGGCTGGGGACGGTGGAGGAGGCGCTGGCGGCGATCCGGGCGGGTCGTCCGGTGCTGGTGGCGGACTCTCCGGACCGGGAGGACGAGGCGGACGTGGTGTTCGCGGCGCAGGGTGTGTCGGCGGAGTGGGTGGCGTGGACGATCCGGCACTCGTCGGGGTACCTGTGCGCGCCGATGCCGGCGGAGCGGGCGGACGCGCTGGAGCTGCCGTTGATGGTGCCGCACAGCCAGGACCCGCGGCGGACGGCGTACACGGTGACGGTGGACGCGGCGACGGGCGTGTCGACGGGGATCTCGGCGGAGGACCGGGCGCGGACGTTGCGGGTGCTGGCGGACCCGTCCTCGGGGGCGGAGGACCTGATCCGTCCGGGGCACGTGCTGCCGTTGCGGGCGGTGCCGGGTGGTGTGCTGCACCGTGCGGGGCACACGGAGGCGGCGGTGGACCTGGTGCGTCTGGCGGGCGTGGGGGAGGTCGGCGGTATCGCGGAGCTGGTGCACGACGACGGGACGATGATGCGGCTGGGGGACGCGGCGGCGCTGGCGGAGCGGGAGGGGCTGGTGCTGCTGACGATCGCGGACCTGGCGGCGTGGCGGCGTGAGCACGACCCGGTGCCGGCGGGCGGCGGTCGGGTGGAGCGTGAGCGTGCGGTGCGGCGGGTGCACCGGACGGCCGAGGCGGAGCTGCCGACGGCGTACGGCCGGTTCCGGGTGATCGGGTACCGGGACCTGCGGACGGGGGCGGAGCACGTGGCGCTGGTTCCGGCCGCGAGCGCCGGGGGCGCGGGGAGCGGTGACGCCGGGGGCGTGCCGGGTGCGCCGGTCCCGGTGGTGCGGGTCCACTCGGAGTGCCTGACGGGGGACGCGTTCGGGTCGTTGCGGTGCGACTGCGGTCCGCAGCTGCAGGCGGCGATGGAGCGGGTGTCCCGGGAGGGTGGTGCGGTGGTGTACCTGCGGGGGCACGAGGGCCGGGGGATCGGGTTGCTGGCGAAGATCGGGGCGTACGGGTTGCAGGACGCGGGGCTGGACACGGTGCAGGCGAACCTGGAGCTGGGGTGGCCGGCGGACCGGCGGGAGTACGGGGCGGCGGCGGCAGTGCTGGCGGACCTCGGGCTGTCGCGGGTGACGCTGCTGACGAACAACCCGGCGAAGGTGACGGGTCTGGTGGCGCACGGCGTCGACGTCGTGGGCACGGAGCGGCTCGAGGTGGGGCATGGTGCGCACAACCGGGCGTACCTGCAGACGAAGAAGGTGGCGATGGGTCACCTGCTGGAGACGGTGGAGGCGCCGTCAGGCGTGCTCGCCGAGGACGACATGGAGGAGGGGCGATGAGCGGTGCGGGTGCGCCGTCGATCCGGGTGGACGGGTCGGGGCTGCGGGTGGTCGTGGTGGCGGCGAGCTGGCACACGGAGGTGATGGACGGTCTGCTGGCGGGTGCACGGCGGGCGCTGGCGGAGGCGCACGTGTCGCACGTGACGGAGGTGCGCGTGCCGGGATCGTTCGAGCTGCCGGTGGCGGCGGCGCGGGCGGTGGAGCACGGTGCGGACGCGGTGGTGGCCCTGGGTGTGGTGATCCGGGGCGGGACGCCGCACTTCGAGTACGTGTGCCAGGCGGCGACCATGGGTCTGACGGACGTGAGCGTGCGCACGGGCGTGCCGGTGGGGTTCGGCGTGCTGACGTGCGACGACGAGCAGCAGGCGCTGGACCGTGCGGGGCTGCCGGGGTCGCGCGAGGACAAGGGCGCGGAGGCGGCGGAGGCGGCCGTGGCGACGGTCGTGGCCCTGCGGTCGCTGTGACCCTTCTCGCGGGCCGGGACGGTGCCCGGTGGGCGGACCGGGGCGGCCCGGCCGGGGTGGGCCGATACCCTGGCCCGGTGAAGACGTTCGAGTCCCTGTTCGCCGAGCTGTCGGAGAAGGCCACGACGCGACCTGCCGGTTCCGGCACGGTCGCCGAGCTGGACGCCGGGGTGCATGCGATCGGGAAGAAGGTCGTCGAGGAGGCGGCCGAGGTGTGGATGGCGGCCGAGTACGAGGGCGACGAGAAGACGGCGGAGGAGATCTCCCAGCTGCTCTACCACCTGCAGGTGCTCATGCTGGCGAAGGGCCTGAGCCTGCAGGACGTGTACGAGCATCTGTGAGCGGCCGCGCCCGTGAGCATCGTGCTCCGGGCCGCGAGCGCCGCTCCTCCTCGTCCGTGCCTGCCCCTGCCGTCTCCCTGAACGAAGGTTTCTCCATGCTGCGTATCGCCGTCCCCAACAAGGGGTCCCTGTCCGAGCCCGCCGTCGAGATGCTGCGCGAGGCGGGGTACCGCCAGCGTCGTGACTCGCGCGAGCTGGTGCTCGCCGACCCGGACAACGACGTCGAGTTCTTCTTCCTGCGCCCGCGTGACATCGCGGTGTACGTGGGGTCGGGGACGGTCGACGTCGGGATCACGGGTCGTGACCTGCTGCTGGACTCGGGCGCGGAGGCGGTCGAGCACATGCAGCTGGGCTTCGGCGGGTCGACGTTCCGGTACGCGGCCCCGGCGGGGACGGTCTCGTCGCTCGAGCAGGTGCAGGGGCTGCGGGTGGCGACGTCGTACGAGGTGCTCGTGGAGTCGCACCTGCGTTCGCACGGCGTGGACGCGACGGTGGTGCACCTCGACGGTGCGGTGGAGTCGGCGGTGCAGCTCGGTGTCGCGGACGTCGTCGCGGACGTCGTGTCGACGGGCACGACGCTGCGTGGGGCGGGCCTGGAGGTGTTCGGCGACCCGATCCTCGTGTCGGAGGCGGTGCTGATCCGCCCGCGCGCCGTCGCGGAGGCGGACGTGCCGGCGGGCGTGGAGGTCCTGACCCGGCGCCTGCAGGGCGTGCTCACCGCCCGGGAGTACGTGCTCATGGACTACGACGTCCCGGTCTCGCTCGTGGATCAGGCGGTCGCGATCACGCCGGGCCTGGAGTCGCCGACGGTGTCGCCGCTGCACGACCGCGAGTGGGCGGCGGTGCGCGCGATGGTGCGCCGCGACCGCACGAACCAGGTCATGGACGCCCTGTACGACGTCGGTGCACGGGCCATCCTCGTCACGAGGATCCACGCCTCGCGACTGTGACGGGGTGTGAGACGGTGAGGCGATGAGCGGTGACCCGCAGCCGGGTGCGCGCGACGGGGACCCGTACCGGGTGTTCCGCCCGCGGTTCGGTCTCGTCTCGGCGTGGGCGACGGGCGTCGTCGTGGTCGGCGGCTGCGCCCTGGTGGGCCTGACCGCGTCGGGCCCGATGGGCACGGCCGCGGCGAACCGCGTGTCCCTCGCCGTGTTCGCGCTGTTCGCGGCGTGGCTCCTGTGGCGCCTCGGCGGCGTCCACGCGGCACCCAGCCCGCAGGGGCTGCGGGTGCGCAACGTCATCTACACGCGCCGGCTCGAGTGGGCGCAGATCCTGTCCGTCCGCATGGGCAGCGGCGACCCGTGGGTGCACCTCGACCTCGCGGACGGCTCCACCCTCGCCGTCATGGGCATCCAGACGGCCGACGGCGCCCGCGGGCAGGCCGAGGCACGGCGCCTGGCCGCGCTCGTCCAGGCGCACGGCGAGGCACCCGAGCACGACAGCACCCGCTGAGCCCGGACCGCACCCCTCGAGCACGGCGAAGGGCCCCTGCCGGAGCAGGGGCCCTTCGCCGTACCGGGTGCGCCGCACGGGCGCCGGGATCAGTACGCCGCGCGGTGACGGGCCTTGCGCTCCCCGCCGCGCTCGTCGTGCCGGCCGGCCGGACCGTGGCCGCCACGCGGACGGTCCGAGCCGGCACGCGGGCCCTTGCGCGCCGCGGGGGCGCCCTCGTCGACGCGGATGCGCAGGAACTTGCCCGCGACCCGGGCGCGCGAGATGCGGTCCAGCGTCGCCTCGTCGAGCGGTGCCGCGATGTCCACGAGCGAGAACGACGGGAAGATGTCGATCTTGCCGACGTCCGACCCGTTGAGACCCGCCTCGTTCGTCAGCGCGCCGACGATCCCGCCCGGCTGCGCGCCGTGCGTGTACCCGACCGAGAGGCGGTACCGCGTGCCGACGGCGTCACGGCGGCCGCCGCGCGTCCCGTCGCCCTCGCGGC
>NZ_LWGL01000193.1 GCF_001722485.1 Cellulosimicrobium cellulans
GCGCCCTCGCCGGCCGCCCGGCCGTCGTCCTCGTCGACGACGTGCTCACCACCGGGGCCACCCTCGCCGCGTGCGAGACGGCGCTCGCCGGCGCCGGGGTCCCCGTGCTCGGCGCGTTCGTGCTGGCCGCGACCCCGGCGCCGGCGGCGCCCGACGCCGTCCCGGCACCGTCCTGAGACCGTCCTGAGACGTCCTGACGCCGCTGTCACGACCGCGTCTCGCACGGTGGTCGAAGGTCCTGCCGTCCACCTGCCGTTGAGACTGCCTGCACGTCGGGGGCGGGGTTAGTCTGAGGTCCAGTCGCCGCGGACGTCCGGGCTCCCAGGACACCTGTGCCCGTCGCCGCGCGAGCGTACCGAGCCGCGGCGCCGTAGCGCGCCGCAGGGAGGTGGTAGGTCCCGCTGGCACCCTGACCGGTGCCCCTCTGACCCGGATCGGCGCCCGCAGCGACGGGCGCCCCTCGAGACCCTCGTGGAGGCTCACATGGAGATCGTCGTCGTCGGCAGGCACACCGAGGTGGCCGAGAAGTTCCGCCGGCACGCGGAGGACAAGCTCGCCAAGGTCCAGCAGCTCGCACCCACCGTGCAGCGCGTGGACGTCGAGGTCACCCACGAGAACAACCCACGGCTCTCCGAGGTCCGCGAACGCGTCGAGCTCACCGTGCGCGACAAGGGACCCGTGGTCCGCGCCGAGGCCGCCGCCGACGACCGGTTCGGCGCCCTCGACCTCGCGATGGAGAAGCTCGCGCAGCGGCTGCGCCGTGCCCGCGACCGTCGCAAGGACCACCGCAACCACACCGTCATGCCTCCCGTCGACGTCCGTCCCTTCGACCCCGCGGCCCACGCCGCACCCCAGCCCGCGGAACCGGCACCGCCGACCGTCCCCACCACCCCCGGGGAAGCCGTCGAGACCCCGCTCGGCGACGGCGACTCGCCCGTCGTCATCCGGCAGAAGCTGCACAGCGCCGAGCCCATGACCGTCGACGACGCGCTGTACGAGATGGAGATGGTCGGGCACGACTTCTTCCTCTTCGTCGACGTCGAGACCGCGCGTCCGTCCGTGGCGTACCGCCGCCGCGGCTGGACCTACGGCGTCGTCGCGCTCGACACGTCCTGCTCCGGGGCCGAGGTGCCGATGGGCAAGAGCGCCCTGACCGGGTGAGGGTGAGGGTGGGCCGTGACGCCCACCCTCACCCTCCTCGCCCCGCCTCGGCGGGATGTGGGCGGGGTGGGGCAGGATCGAGGCGTGGTCGCCATCGAGTCGATGTCCCTCCCGCAGGCACGCCGCGTCGCGCTCGCGGCGCAGGGGCTGCACAGGCCTCGTCCGTTCGGGGGCGCCGGCGGTGAGGGGCGGCCCGGTGCCCCCACCATGCGGCACGTGCAGGGCGTGGTCGACCGGCTCGGGCTGCTGCAGATCGACTCCGTCAACGTGCTCGCGCGGGCGCACCTCATGCCGCTGTACGCCCGGCTCGGGCCGTACGACACGGCGCTGCTCGACCGCGCGGCCGGTCGGGCACCGCGGCGGCTCGTCGAGACGTGGGCGCACGTCGCGTCGTACGTGCCGCCGAGCACGTGGCCGCTGCTCGAGTGGCGGCGGCGCCGCTACCGCACGGAGGCGTGGGGCACGATCAGCGCGGTCGAGATGACGCACTCCGACGCCGTCGAGGACGTGCGCCGCCTCGTCACGGAGCGCGGTCCGATCACGGCGAGCGAGGTGCACGCGATCCTCGAGGAGGAGGGGCGCGCCCACCCGCGCGACACGTCGCAGTGGGGCTGGAACTGGACCGTCGCCAAGCGCGCCCTGGAGTTCCTCTTCTTCACGGGGGAGATCACCTCGGCCCGGCGCAACGCCGCGTTCGAGCGCTGCTACGACCTCACCGAGCGCGTGCTGCCGCCGGCCGTGCTCGCCGCGCCGCCGGTCGCCGACGCCGACGCCGTGCGCGCGCTCCTCGAGATCGGGGCCCGCGCGCACGGCGTGGGCACGCTGCGCTGCTTCAAGGACTACTTCCGTCTCGCCGGCCCGGCGGTCCGCACCGCGCTGGACGAGCTCGTCGAGGCGGGGACGCTGCGGCCCGTCGTCGTGCGCGGCTGGGACGAGCCCACCTACCTGCACGCCGACGCGGCCCTGCCGCGGCGTGCGACGGCGACGACGCTGCTCAACCCGTTCGACCCGCTCGTCTTCGAGCGCACGCGCCTCGAGCGGCTCTTCGACGTGCACTACCGCATCGAGATCTACGTGCCCGCGGCCAAGCGCGTGCACGGGTACTACGTGCTGCCGTTCCTCGAGGGCGAGGACCTCACCGCGCGCGTCGACCTCAAGGCCGACCGCCGGGCCGGGGTGCTGCGCGTGCTGTCCGCGCACCGCGAGCAGGCCGCGGGGCCGGCGACCGCGCCCCGCCTCGCCGCGGAGCTGCGCGTCCTCGGCGCCTGGCTCGGCGTCCCGGAGGTCGACGTGGTCCCCGCCGGCGACCTCGCGCCGGCGCTCGCCGCGGAGGTCGCGGCGTCCGCCTGACCCGTCCCGCCGGGCGCGGGGTTCGTCGTCGGCGAAACGCGAGCGGGGCCGACGGGCGGCCGACTCGCCTACGATGTTGTACGACGTCGCCGTCGTCCGCCGCCGCGCGCCACCCGCGCGGAGGAGGGCGGCGGCCCTCCTCCCGGGCCGTCCGGCCCGGGACGCGATCGATACGGGAGTCCTGCGTGCCTGCGATCCTCGAGAAGGTCCTGCGCTTCGGCGAGGGCCGGATCCTCAAGAAGCTGTCCGGCCTGGCCGACCAGATCAACAGGCTGGAGCCGAGCTTCGAGGACCTCACCGACGAGGAGCTCCGCGAGGAGACCGACCGCTTCAAGGCGCGGCTCGAGGGCGGCGCCACGCTCGACGAGCTGCTCCCGGAGGCGTTCGCCGCCGTGCGCGAGGCGTCGCGGCGCACGCTCGGCCAGCGCCACTTCGACGTCCAGCTCATGGGCGGCGCGGCGCTGCACCTCGGCAACATCGCCGAGATGAAGACCGGTGAGGGCAAGACGCTCGTCGCGACGACGGCCGCCTACCTCAACGCGCTCGAGGGCAAGGGCGTGCACGTCGTCACGGTCAACGACTACCTGGCGAAGTACCAGAGCGAGCTCATGGGCCGCGTCTACCGCTTCCTCGGGCTCAGCACGGGCGTGATCCTGTCCGGCCAGACGCCGGCCCAGCGCCGCGAGCAGTACGCCGCCGACATCACGTACGGCACGAACAACGAGTTCGGCTTCGACTACCTGCGCGACAACATGGCGTGGTCCACCGACGACCTCGTCCAGCGCGGCCACCACTTCGCGATCGTCGACGAGGTCGACTCGATCCTCATCGACGAGGCGCGCACGCCGCTCATCATCTCGGGCCCCGCGTCGGGCGACGCGAACCGCTGGTACGGCGAGTTCGCGAAGGTCGTGCGGCGCCTGAACGTCGGCACCGACTACGAGGTCGACGAGAAGAAGCGCACCGTCGGCGTGCTCGAGCCGGGCATCGAGAAGATCGAGGACTACCTCGGCATCGACAACCTCTACGAGTCGCTCAACACCCCGCTCATCGGGTTCCTCAACAACGCCATCAAGGCCAAGGAGCTCTTCAAGCGCGACAAGGACTACGTCGTGCTCAACGGCGAGGTCATGATCGTCGACGAGCACACGGGCCGCATCCTGCCCGGCCGCCGGTACAACGAGGGCATGCACCAGGCCATCGAGGCCAAGGAGGGCGTGCAGATCAAGGCGGAGAACCAGACGCTCGCCACGATCACGCTCCAGAACTACTTCCGCCTGTACTCCAAGCTCTCGGGCATGACCGGTACGGCCGACACCGAGGCCGCGGAGTTCCAGGGCACGTACAAGCTCGGCGTCGTGCCGATCCCGACGAACCGCCCGATGCAGCGCATCGACCAGCCCGACCTCGTCTACAAGAACGAGGAGGGGAAGTTCGACGCGGTGGTCGCCGACATCGTCGAGCGCCACGCCAAGGGCCAGCCCGTCCTCGTCGGCACGACGAGCGTCGAGAAGTCCGAGCTGCTCTCGTCCAAGCTGAAGAAGCAGGGCGTCCCGCACGAGGTGCTCAACGCGAAGCAGCACGCGCGCGAGGCCGCGATCGTCGCGCAGGCGGGCCGCAAGGGCGCCGTCACGGTCGCGACGAACATGGCCGGCCGCGGTACCGACATCATGCTCGGCGGCAACGCCGAGTTCATGGCCGTCGCGGACCTGGCGGCCCGGGGTCTCGACGCCGCGGAGAACGCGGAGGAGTACGAGGCCGCCTGGCCGGACGCGCTCGAGAAGGCCAAGGCCGCCGTCGCGGCGGAGCACGACGAGGTGAAGGAGCTCGGCGGGCTCTACGTCCTCGGCACCGAGCGCCACGAGTCGCGCCGCATCGACAACCAGCTGCGCGGTCGTTCCGGCCGTCAGGGCGACCCGGGCGAGTCCCGCTTCTACCTGTCGATGCAGGACGATCTCATGCGCCTGTTCAACTCGGGTCTCGCCGAGACGATGATGAACCGCGCGGGCTTCCCCGACGACGTGCCGCTCGAGTCGAAGATGGTCACGCGCGGCATCGCGAGCGCGCAGGGCCAGGTCGAGTCGCGCAACTTCGAGATCCGCAAGAACGTCCTCAAGTACGACGACGTGCTCTCGCGCCAGCGCACCGTCATCTACGACGAGCGCCGCCGGGTGCTCGAGGGCGAGGACCTCCACGAGCAGGTGCAGCACTTCCTCGGCGACGTGATCCGCGCGTACGTCGAGGGCGCGACGGCCGAGGGCAACCCCGAGCACTGGGACCTCGACGCGCTGTGGACCGCTCTCAAGGCGGTCTACCCGATCTCGATCGAGGTCGACGAGGTCGTGGAGCAGGCGGGCGGCGCGACGCGCCTGACGCAGGAGCTCCTGCTCGAGGAGATCCTCTCCGACGCGCGCATCGCCTACCAGAGCCGCGAGGAGCAGCTCGGCTCGGCCAACATGCGCCAGCTCGAGCGCCGGGTCACGCTCTCGGTCCTCGACCGCAAGTGGCGCGAGCACCTCTACGAGATGGACTACCTCAAGGAGGGCATCGGCCTGCGGGCGATGGCTCAGCGCGACCCCCTGGTGGAGTACCAGCGCGAGGGCTACCAGCTCTTCCAGGCGATGACCGAGGCCATCAAGGAGGAGACGGTCGCGTACCTCTTCAACCTCGAGGTCAAGGTCGCCGAGCCGGGTGCCGACCAGGCGGGGACGCCCACGGTGATCGACGCCGCGCAGGCGGCGCGGGCGGCGCAGTCCGCGGCCGGTCAGGCGCTCGGCGGTGCCGCCGGCGCGGTGACCGCGGGGGCCA
>NZ_LWGL01000194.1 GCF_001722485.1 Cellulosimicrobium cellulans
GGCCACGCGGTCGAGGCGGTCGCGCCACCGCCGTGCGGTCGCGTCGTCGGGTGCGGTCGCGGCGAGGGCGTCCGACGTCGGCTCCGGCCGCACGACGGGCAGCGCGCCGTCGACCGGCAGGAACGGGGCGTCGGTGACGTCGGCGGCGAGGAGCTGGACGGTGGCGAGCCCGCACGCGTACGGGAGCTCGGGCAGCGCGGCGGCGAGCGCGACGCCCGCCGCGATACCGACGGACGACTCCAGGGCCGACGAGACGACCACGGGCAGCCCGACCTGCTCGGCGAGCTCGAGGCACGCCCGCACGCCGCCGAGCGGCTGGACCTTGAGCACGACGACGTCCGCCGCCTCGGCGCGGACGACGGCGAGCGGGTCCGCGGCGCGGCGGATCGACTCGTCGGCCGCCACCGGCACCGCGGAGTCGCCGCGCTGGCCCCGGCGCACAGCGGCCAGCCCCTCGACGTCGGCGCACGGCTGCTCGACGTACTCGAGGCCGCCCGCGGCCCGGTCCAGGTGCGGCAGGCGGCGCAGCGCCTCGTCGACGTCCCACGCCCCGTTGGCGTCGACGCGGATCCGCCCGCCCGGCCCGAGCGCGTCCCGCACGGCCTCGAGCCGCGCGACCTCGGCGTCGAGCGGCTCGACCGCGCCGTCGGGCCCGCGCTGGGCGACCTTCACCTTGGCGGTCCGGCAGCCGCCGGACGCGGCGACGATCTCCTGCGCACGCCCAGGACCGACCGCGGGGACCGTGACGTTGACGGGGACGGCGTCGCGCACGGGTGCGGGCCAGCCGTCGTCGGCGGCCTCGCGCGCGGCGCGCAGCCAGGCGGCGGACTCCGCGTCGTCGTAGTCCCAGAACGGGGAGAACTCGCCCCAACCGGCCGCCCCGCGCAGCAGGACGCCGTCGCGGGCGTCGAGGCCGCGGAACCGCGTGGTCAGACGGGTGCGGTAGACGACGGCGCGGGGGTCGGGCACGCGTCCCAGGCTAAGCCACCCGCACGCCGTGCGAGCCGCCTGGCCTCACCCACGTCCGTGCTCACGCGTTCACGAGGACCGTGACGACCAGCGCGACGATGACGGCGTTGAACGCGAACGCGACGACGGCGTGCGCGGTCACGGTGCGGCGGGTCGCGGTGTCGAGGACGGTGACGTCCGCGGTCGAGAAGCTCGTGCTGACGTGGGCCGCGACGTAGACGTAGTCGGCGAAGGCGCGCGGCCCCTCGCCGGGGAAGGCGAACCGCGGCCCGACGTCCGCCGCCTGCCCGCCCCGCGCGACGCCGGCGTCGAGGCGCGCGTAGTGCAGCGTGTACGAGACGAGGACGGTGACCCACGCGCTGAGCACGAGCGCGACGCCCAGGACGACGACGGCCGGGTCCTCGACCGCTCCCGTGCCGCGCGCGAGGGCGACGCCCACGCCGAGCGCGAGGACGGAGAACTGCACGGACCACGCCGCGGCCCCGCCGCCGATGGCCCACGCGGACCACCGCCGCCGCGGCACCGACCGCTCCAGGGCCTCGCGCAGCGGCCGACCGCGAAGCCCTGCGAACGCCACCACGCTCAGCGCGCAGAACGTCACCGCCACCACGACCCCGAACGCCAGGGCGGCCGCGAGCGCGGCGGCGACGTCGGCCGTCCCGGGCGGCGTGAGGACGAGCGACGCCGGCACGCTCACGACGACGCCGACGCCGAGCGCCGTCCACGAACGGACGGTCTCGGGGACGAAACGGGATCGCAGCGGCGGTCTCATGGTCCGCGAGGCTACCCGGGCGAGCCGTCCGCCCCGGTCAGGCCGCCGGTCCCGCGCGTCCGTCGAGGAGCGCGGCGACCAGGCGCGCGGCGAGCGCGCGCACGTCGCGCCCCTCGCTCAGCGCGCTGACGGCCGCGCCGTCGACCACGGCGACGAGCACGCCGGGGCTCAGCCACCCCGCGCCGAGGGCGTCGAGGACGTGCGCGACGGCCGCGTCGAGCCGATCGCGTCCCTGCGCGTAGGCCTGCGCGAGGGTCGGGTAGCGGCCCGCACCGACGAGGTGCTCGTAGAAGCCGCGCACGCCGGCCTCGTCGAGGTCGGGCAGGACCGCGTCCGCGAGGACGACGGCGCGGTCCTGGGGCACCGCGCCGGGGCGCAGCGCACGGTCCGCGGCGTCGCGGGCGTGCTGCACCCAGCCGTCGACGACGACCTGCCCGGCGGCGGCGACGAGGTCGTCGAGGCCGGTGAAGTAGTACGTCGTGGCCGCCAGGGGCACCTCGGCGCGCGCGGCGACGGCACGGTGCGTCACGGCGCCGGGGCCCTCGCGCAGGATGAGGTCGGCGGCGGCGCGCACGATCGCGTCCCGCCGCGCGGTGCCGCGCGCCTGACGGCGGGGTGCGCGCCGGTCGGCGGGCGCGGCCGTGCTCCCGTCGGCGCCGTTCGTCCCGACCGCCATCTCAGTGCCCCCCGCCCGACAGGTTGAGCCCGACCACGCCCGCGATGATCAGCACGAGCGAGACGATCTTGAGGACGCTCACGGTCTCCCCGAAGAGGACGATGGCGAGGACGGCGGTCAGCGCGGCGCCGATGCCGACCCAGACGCCGTACGCGACACCCACGGGCAACGTCTTGAGGGCGAAGCTCAGCCCGACCATGCTGAGCGCGAGCATCACGACGAACCCCACGCTCGGCCACAGCCGGGTGAAGCCCTCCGACGCCTTGAGACTGAGGGCCCAGCCCGCCTCGAGCATGCCGGACAGGACGAGGACGATCCATGCGAGTGCCATGTGCGACTCTCCGTGGGTCGGCGCGCCGGGTGGCAGGTCCCGCCGTCGCGCGCAAGTAGTACGACCGTACCACTTCGCGTTCCGCGTCCACCGGATACCGTGGCGCTCGTGAGCACCAGCCCTGACCCCACGCCCGCCGCGCCGCTCCCCCGCCAGGTCTCCGAGACGTTCGACCCGCGCTCGTGGCGCGACGTCCACGGCTTCGAGGACCTCACGGACGTGACCTACCACCGCGGCGTGGAGCGGTCACCGGCCGGCGCCGACGGCGCGCCGGGAGAGGTCGTGCGCGACCTGCCCGTGGTCCGCGTGGCGTTCGACCGCCCCGAGGTGCGCAACGCGTTCCGCCCGCACACCGTCGACGAGCTCTACCGCGTGCTCGACCACGCGCGCATGACGTCCGACGTCGGCACGGTCCTGCTCACGGGCAACGGCCCGTCGCCCAAGGACGGGGTCTGGGCGTTCTGCTCGGGCGGCGACCAGCGCATCCGCGGGCGCTCGGGCTACCAGTACACGACCGCTCCCGACGGCGGCGGGGACGTGCACACGCGCGACGCCGTCGACCCGGCGCGCGCGGGCCGCCTGCACATCCTCGAGGTGCAGCGGCTCATCCGGACCATGCCGAAGGTCGTGGTGGCCGTCGTCAACGGCTGGGCCGCGGGCGGCGGGCACTCGCTGCACGTCGTGGCCGACCTGTCGATCGCGAGCCGCGAGCACGCGCGGTTCAAGCAGACCGACGCGGACGTCGGCTCGTTCGACGGCGGCTACGGGTCGGCCTACCTCGCGCGGCAGGTCGGGCAGAAGCGGGCCCGGGAGATCTTCTTCCTCGCGCGCGAGTACTCGGCGCAGGACGCGTACGACTGGGGCGCGGTCAACGAGGTCGCCGACCACGCGGACCTCGAGCCGCTCGCGCTCGAGTACGCGCGCGTGGTCGCGACGAAGTCGCCGCAGGCGATCCGGATGCTCAAGTTCGCGTTCAACCTCGCGGACGACGGGCTCATGGGCCAGCAGGTGTTCGCGGGAGAGGCGACGCGGCTCGCGTACATGACGGACGAGGCCGTCGAGGGGCGCGACGCGTTCCTCGAGCGCCGCGACCCGGACTGGGGGCGGTTCGGCTACGCCTTCTGAGGTCTTCGCCGGGCACGGACGGCCCGGTGCGCCGCTCAGGCGCCGACGAGCCCGGTGAGCATCTCGATGAGGCCGCGACCGACGAACGCTGCCGCGACGGCGAGGCCGAAGAGCAGCCCGACGGAGACGACCACGGGCACGGCCGAGCGGGCGACGCCGGGCTCGCGGTCGTCGGTGCGCGGCGCGTACGACGGCGGCAGCGGGGACTGCGCGGGGCCCTCACCGGGGGTGCGGGCCGAGGACGGGTGGGCGGGGTTTGGGACGACGGTTGCCATGACTCCACGGTGCCCGGGGCAGGGCACCCGGCGCGTCGCCCTGCCGGACGGAACCTGACGCCCGCCGCTCCCCCCGCGGGTGGAGCGGTCGTACGCCCCGAGGTGGAGGGCGGCGTCAGCCGACGGACCACGACCCGCTGCCGGTCGGCACGAGCTCGACCCACGTCGTGCCGGGCTCGAGGCGCACCGTCCTCCCGTCCGCGCCGGTGAGCACGAGCGGGGCGTCCACGGCCTCCTTGGACCACGTCGCGGCGACGTGATTGCCGCCCGACGCGACGACGGCGTCCCCGGTCCCGACGAGCTGCGTCTCCGGGACGGGCACGCCCGCGGGGTCGAGGAAGGGCGTGCTCACCATCGTCGCGGCGACGAGCACGACGTTCGTGGCGGCGAGGCGGTCCCCGTCGGCCGACATGGCCGGCGACGCGCCCTCGCTGCGCACGTACGCACCCCGGTCGCCCGCCCAGTCCCAGACCGCGCGGCTCGAGTGCGTGAGGCGGACGTCGAGCCGGCCCGCCGGGGCGCCCGCGACGGTGGCTGTCCCGGAGCCGGGCTCGCGCGCGTACGCGAGCTGGGCGGGCGGCGGGGACGTGCGGTCGCCGTCCGCCTGCGCCCAGAAGGCCGCGGGCTCGCCGTAGACGTTGTGCGGGACGCGGCGCGCCCGGGTCGTGACGAAGCCGTCGTCCCCCTCGTCCATGACGACCGACTGCACGCCCGCGGCGCCGACGGCGTCGACGAAGGGCTGCTGGCCGCCCGTGTACGCGAGGACCCCGTGCAGCGGCGCGACGATCGCCGGGTCCATGGGCCGCACCGAGCGCACCGGCCCGACGAGCTCGGGCTCGCGCGAGTGGTAGACGGCGACGAAGCGCGTGATGCCGCCCTCGACGACCTCCTCCCACACCATGTCCGCGTCCTCGAGGCCGGTCTGCGGGCGTGCCTGGGTCGCGTTCTCGATCTTCACCGCGAGCGCCGGGCGCGCGGCGACCTCCTCGGCGGCGACGCCGGTCAGCGGCCACACGAGCGGCACGTCCGGCTCCGGGGGCCCGCCCTTCGCGGCGGCCGGGTCCGGGTCGACCGTCTCGGTGACCGGCGCGGCCGGCTCGGCG
>NZ_LWGL01000195.1 GCF_001722485.1 Cellulosimicrobium cellulans
GTCGGCTCGGGGGCGACGGCAGCCGCGCGCACCCGGTGACGGGCCCGCGGACAGCACGAGAGCCGCGCCCCGTGGCCGGGACGCGGCTCCAGCGCGAGGACCGCAGACGCCCGCGCGGGGCGCCGGGCGGCCGTCAGAGCGGGCGGACGTTCTCCGCCTGCGGGCCCTTGGGACCCTGAGTGATCTCGAACTCGACCCGCTGCGCCTCGTCGAGCGTGCGGTACCCCTGCGTCTCGATCGCCGAGTAGTGCACGAAGACGTCGGCACCGCCGCCGTCCTGCGCGATGAAGCCGTAGCCCTTCTCGGCGTTGAACCACTTCACAGAACCCTGCGCCATGCTCTTCCTCTGACCTTCTGTCCATCCGGGGACACCAGCGGGCGGACCCTTCGCCCGCCCGTGCGCCGCAATGCCATGTCCCACGTCCTTCGCCGGTGGACCAGCAGGCAGGGCCGGAAGGGTGCCCGCCACCGGGTCGTGCGCAAGTACGCCACTGCAACGGGTGACAGTGTGGCACGGACGGTGTGGGATACGCCACGGAAGAAGGCCACCTCTCGTGGCCATTTTTCCGGACATACCGTGGCGCGACGGACGCACGGCGGCGCCCGGGCGGTCCGGGGTCAGTCCCCCGACTGCTGCGCGAGGAAGCGCTCGAACTCGTCGCCGAGCTCCTCCGCCGTGGGGATCGGTGCCGACTCGGCGAGCAGGCTCGTGCGCCCGGCGGCCCGGGCGAACGCGTCGTACTGCTCCTCGAGAGCGTGCACCACCGCGGCCACCTCCTCCGAGTCGCGGACCTGCCGCTCGACCTCGGCGGTCGCCTCCTGCGCCGCGCCGGCGAGCCCGGCCGTCGCGAGGTCCAGCCCGGTGAGCCGCTGGACGTGGTCCAGCGCCACGACGGCGGCCGGCGGGTACGACGACTGCGCGAGGTAGTGCGGCACGTGGACCGTGTAGCCCACCGCGTCGTGGCCGGCGCGGCCGAGGCGCAGCTCCAGGAGCGCCGCGAGGCTCGCGGGCACCTTCACGGTGCCGAACCACGAGGAGTGCTCGCCGAGGAGCTCCGGACGCGTCGCGTGGGCCGTCACGGACAGCGGCCGCGTGTGCGGGATGCCCATCGGGATCCCGTGGAAGCCGACGGTCAGCGAGACGCCGAGCCGCTCCACGACGTCCTGCACCGCCGCCACGACGCGCTCCCACTGGACGTCCGGCTCCGCGCCGTGCAGCAGGAGGAACCCGGTGCCCTCCGCGTCGCGCACGTGGTCGATCACGAGGTGCGGCTCGTCGTAGTCCGACCAGTGGTCGCTGCTGAACGTCATCGTCGCGCGCTTCGAGCGGTAGTCGAGCAGCTGGTCGACGTCGAACGTCACGACGCGCGTGACCTGGCCGACCTCGAGCAGGTGCTCGACCGCGAGCTCGCCCGCGCTGCCCGCGTCGACGAAACCGGCCACCGCGTGCAGCAGCACCGGGCCTGCGCCGGGTTCCGGCGCGCTCGGCCACAGGCGCGCGACCGCGTCCTCGTCGAGCTCGTAGATCCCCCGAGGATCCAGCATGCTTCCTCCTCGTCACGTCTGCGCCCGTCCGGCGGTCCCTCACGGCCGGTGGGCCTGTGGTCGACAACGCACGGCCCGCACGGATCCTTCCCGGGCCGGCCGGCTCGTCGGGCCGGTCGGGGCCGGAGGCGGGGGCGGGGGCGGGGCGGTCAGCGACCGGGGAGGCGGACCACCGAGACGAAGAAGTCGTCGATCTGGCGGACCACGTCGATGAACCGGTCGAAGTCGACGGGCTTCGTCACGTACGCGTTCGCGTGCAGCGAGTAGCTGCGCACGACGTCCTCCTCGGCCTCCGAGGTGGTGAGCACGACGACCGGGATCTTGCGCAGCGCCTCGTCGGCCTTGAGCGCGGCGAGGACCTCGCGCCCGTCCATGCGCGGGAGGTTGAGGTCGAGCAGGATCAGGTCGGGCGTCGGTGCGCCGGCGTGCTCGCCCTCCTTGCGCAGGAACTCGAGCGCGCTCACGCCGTCCGAGACCACCGAGAGGCGGTTCGTGACCTTGTGGTCCTCGAACGCCTCGCGCGTCATGAGCACGTCGCCCGGGTCGTCCTCGACGAGCAGGACGTCGATCGGCTTGGTGCCGTGGCTCATGCGGTGATCTCCTCGTCGTCGCGCGCCCCGCCCCGGGCGTCGTGGTCGGGGCGAGCGTAGCCGACGTCGGCGTACGTGTACCCGTGCGCGAGCGTGAAGCGGACCGTCGTGCCCTCGGCGCCGTCCTCGCGCGGCGCGATCCAGATGCGGCCCCCGTGGTACTCGACGATGCGCTTGCACAGCGCGAGCCCGATACCCGTCCCCTCGTACACGTCCTTGGGGTGCAGCCGCTGGAAGATGACGAACACCCGGTCGGCGTACTCGGCGTCGATCCCGATGCCGTTGTCCGCGACCCACAGCTCCCAGTGCGTGGCGTGCGCGAGCACCCCGACGTGCACGTGCGGGGCGCGGTCGGGGTGGCGGAACTTCACGGCGTTCCCGACGAGGTTCGCCAGGAGCTGGTGCAGGAGCGCGCGCTCCCCCACCACGACGGGCAAGGGGTCGTGGGTCACGGTCGCGCCGGAGGACTCCAGGGTCTCGGACAGGTCGTCGAGGACCGTCGCGAGCGCCTGCTCGAGGTCCACGTCCACCCGCTCGGTGCCCGTGCGGCCGACGCGCGAGAAGCCGAGGAGGTCCTGGATGAGGCGCTGCATGCGCTTGGCGCCGTCGACGGCGAAGTCGATGTACTGGTCGGCCCGGTCGTCGAGCTGGCCGCCGTAACGCTTCTTGAGCAGCTGGGTGAAGCTCGCGACCTTGCGCAACGGCTCCTGCAGGTCGTGCGACGCGACGTAGGCGAACTGCTCGAGGTCCCGGTTCGAGCGCTCGAGCTCCTGCGCCTGCTCCGCGAGGAGCGCGTGGGAGCGGGCCGCCTCCTCGTGCGACGCGCGGATCTCGGCGACCTGGCCGACGAGCGCGACGCGCATCTGCTCGACGTCACGCGCGAGGTCGGCGATCTCGCCGGGGCCCGAGGTCTCGACCGGCTCCTCGAGCCGCCCGGAGCTCACGCGGCGGACGCGGTGCGCGAGGCCGGCGAGGGGCTCGGTGACCCAGCGCTTGAGGCACACCCAGAGCACGATGCCGACCGCGAGCGCCGCGCCCACGAGGACGAGCACGCTGCCGAACAGCACGCGGTCCCAGCGCTCGAGCGCGTCCAGTCGGTCGAGCCGTTCCCCGCGCACCTCGGCGACGTAGTCGGACGTCGCGAGCCGGGCCTGGGCGAACAGCTCGGCGCCGCGCGCGCGGTCGACGGCCCGTACCGAGCCGACGCCGCCGTCCTCCACCGCGGCGATCGCCGGCTCGGCGTACTCCGTGAGCCACGCCTCGACGGCCGTGCGCGCGGCGTCGCCCGCCGCGACGAGCTCGGGGTCGGGGTCCAGCCCCTCGACGGACTCCAGGTCGGGCACGACGGGGTGGTCGTCGCTGCCGAGGACGCGGTAGAGCGACTCGATCGCCGTCGGGTCCCCCGTGCGCACGTAGGCCCGCACGGAGGTCTCGGCGTCGAGGAGCGCGTACGACATGGTGTCGCCCCGGGTGACGGCCTCGAAGTACGGACCCGTCACGGCCTCCTGGAGACCGAGCACGCGGGAGAGCGCGAAGGCCGACGTCGTGAGCACGACGAGCACCACGAGCCCGGCCCCGACAAGGGCCCAGCCGAGGCGCCGGCGCAGCGTCCCGGCCGACCTCGGGGCGCTCACCGCGACCACTCGTCGGAGTCGGCGAGCGTCGCGGTGCGCTCGCCCGGCCCGCGGCCGTCGCCGAAGCGCCCGACCACGAGGAGCGCGGCGTCGTCGGCGAGCGGGCCGCCGTGCAGGTCGCGGACCCGGCGGATGACGCGCTCGACGACGCCCTCCGCGCCGTCCGCGAGCGCCGCGTCGACGGTGCGCCGCAGCCCGTCGGTGCCGAGCCGCTGGGCGCGCGCGGGGCGCGCGTCGTCGGTGGCGTCGGGGACGGCGAGCGTGGCCTCGACGAGCCCGTCGGTGTAGAGCACGAACGCCCACTGCGCGCCGAGCTCGACGCGCTGGGCGGTCCAGCCGCCGTCGACGGGGATGCCGAGCGCGCGGCCGCGGGCGGTGGGCGTGATCTCGGTGGCCGTGCCGCGCAGGAGGAGCAGCGGCGCGAGGTGTCCGGCGAGGTAGACGTCGGCGTACCGGCGCTGCGGGTCGACGACGACCTGGCACAGCGTGACGAACACCTCGGGGCGCGCGCGCTCGGGGACGAGGACGCGCTCGAGGAGGGGCAGGACGGCGTCGGGCGCCGCGTCGGACAGGACGATGGTGCGCCACGCGGTGCGCAGGGTCGCGCCGAGCGCGGCCTCGTCGGGGCCGTGGCCCGCGACGTCGCCGATGACGCACAGCACCGAGCCGTCGGGACGCTCCACGGCGTCGTAGAAGTCGCCGCCGAGCAGCCCGTTCCCCCCGGGGACGTAGCCGACCATGACGGAGAGCCGCTCGTCCTGCACGAGCGGCGTCGGCAGGAGCGCCCGCTCGAGGCGACGTGCCTCGGCCGCCCGGACCTCGCTGCGGTACAGCGCCCGCTGCTGCTCCTCCGCCTTGCGGCGCTGGACGGCGTAGCGGACCGACCGGCCGAGGAGGTCGCCGTCGACCTCGCCCTTGACGAGGTAGTCGTCGGCGCCCGCGGCGACGGCCTGGACGCCCAGGTCGATCCCGGAGTGCCCGGTGAGCACGACGAGCGCGGGCGGGCTGGTGCCCGCGCGCAGCCGTCCCACGGCCGACAGGCCGACCGAGTCGGGCAGGCCCAGGTCGAGCAGCACGCAGTCGACGGGCCGGGCGGGGAGCAGGTCGAGGGCGTGGTCGAGCGTCGTCGCGCGGTGGAGCTCGACCTTGAGGCTCGCGTCCGACAGGAGCTCCTCGACGAGGATGGCGTCGCCGTCGTCGTCCTCCACGAGGAGGATCCGCAGGACGTCCGTCGGCGTGACGAGCGCGGGCAGCGGGGCGAGGCCCCCGCCGTCCGCCTCGAGGCGGGGCGCGGGGCTGTGGGCGGGAGCGCGCGGGTCGGCCGCGGTCACGACGAGCGCTCCCCACTGGTCGCCATGGCCCCCGATCCTAACCGTCCGCCGCCCGCGGCCCGCCGACGACGCGGCGCGGGGCCACGCGGGCCGGCCGGGGG
>NZ_LWGL01000196.1 GCF_001722485.1 Cellulosimicrobium cellulans
CCGGCCTCCGCGGAGCCCGCACCCGCGTCCCCGGCACCCGCTCCGGCTCAGGCTCCGGCACCGACCCCCGCCCCCGCGCCGGCACCGTCGCCCACCGCGCCCCTGACGCCGAGCGGGCCCTCGGCGGAGGTCACGGCCGTCGTCGAGCTGACGAACGCCGAGCGCGCGGCCGCGGGCTGCGCACCCCTCGTCCTCGACGCGCGGCTCACGGCGGCGGCGCAGCTGCACAGCGAGGACATGCTCGCGCAGGGCTACTTCGACCACACGAGCCTCGACGGCCGATCCCCGTGGGACCGGGCGAAGGCGCAGGGCTACGCGAACCCGTCGGGCGAGAACATCGCGAAGGGTCAGCGCACGGCCGAGGAGGTCGTCCGGGCCTGGATGGACTCGCCGGGGCACCGCGCGAACATCCTCAGCTGCGACTCGACCGAGATCGGGGTCGGCTACGCGGGCGGCGTGTGGACCCAGCTCTTCGGCCGCGGCTGATCAGGACGGCGTGGTCCCGGCGACGCGACGCTCCCGGTCGAGCAGGCTCCGCTTGACGGCGAGGCCGTAGCGGTAGCCGCCGAGGCTGCCGTCGGTCCGCAGCACGCGGTGGCACGGCACGAACAGGGCGGCCGCGTTCATCGCGCACGCGCCCGCCGCCGCGCGGACGGCCGCCGGCCGGCCCGACAGCTCGGCGTACCGCGTGTACGTCACCGGGTCCCCGGGCGCGACCGTGCGCAGGACGTCCCACGCGTGCGCCCGGTAGGGCCCGGAGACCTGGCGCACGGGCACGTCGTCGATCGCGTGCACGTCGCCGGCGTAGTAGGCGCGGACGGCGCCGACGGCGGTCGCGACCGCCGGGTGGTCCTCCGCGACCGGCTCCGCCTCCGCGGGGCGCAGGCTCGGGTGGACGAGCGCGACGAGCTCGCCGACGTCGTCGGTCCAGCCGGACGCCAGCACCGCGCCGTCGGGCGCGACGACGAGCGTGAACGGGCCGTCGGGCGTCGCGACCGACGTCGTGACGGCGGTCGTGGGGGTCGTCGTGGGGCGGGTGGTCGTGGGGCGGGCGGTCGTGGCGGTCACGTGTCCTCCTGGGGGATCGCCGGGTCGTTCGAGGTTGTCGGGATGGCCGGGGTGGTCGGGACGGTCGGGCCTGTCGCGCGCCACAGGTGCATCGCGGCGTAGGAGCGCCAGGGCGCCCAGCGCTCGGCGTGCGCCACGAGCGCGCGGCGGTCGTCGGGCAGGCCGAGCGCGCGGGCGCCGGCGCGCAGGGCGAGGTCGCCGTCGAGCAGGACGTCGGGGTCGTGCAGCACGCGCATCGCGACGTACCCGGACGTCCAGGGCCCGACGCCGGGCAGCGCCTCGAGCGCGGCGCGCAGCGCCGCGGGGTCGTCGGCGGGGGAGACAGCGAGGTCGCCGTCGGCGAGCGCCCGGGCGGCACCGAGGATCGCGGCGGTGCGCCGCGCGGGACCGCGCAGGTGGGCCGCGCCGTCCGCGGCGAGGCGCTCGGCGGTGGGGAACAGGCGCATGGGCCCGAACCGTGACGCGAACGGCGCACCGAGGGCCTCCGCGAGACGCGAGAGGTGCGTCCGCGCGGCGGCGACGGAGATCTGCTGGCCGACGAGGGCGCGCACGAGGATCTCCGCGCCGTCGACCGCGCCCGGCAGACGCACGCCCGGCGTCGACCGGACCGATCCCGCGAGCGCCGGGTCGGCCGTGAGCGCGGCGTCGACGGCGTGCGGGTCGGCGTCGAGGTCGAACAGCCGCCGGACGCGCGCGATCGCCGCCGGCAGGTCCGCGACGGACGTCAGCTCGAGCTCGACGCGGAACCGCGGGGGCCCCGGGCTCGTGAACGCATGGCTTGTACTGCTTGTATTGCTTGCGTTGCTTCCGTTTCCTGCGGGGCGACGCGACGCGCTGTCGTCGGGCAGCGGCCCGTACGTCGCGCGGAACGCGCCGGGCCCGTGCGGCAGCGCGAGCGTGCGCGCGTAGGACAGGCACGTCGGATCGCTCGTGTCGACGACCTCCACGCCCGTCACCGCGCGTGCGGCGAGGAAACCGAAGACGCCGCGCGCGTCGTACGGCTCGCGCAGGGGCAGGACGAGGTCGAGCGTCGCCGCACGGGCGTCGGCGCCCTCCGCGGGCGGCGCGTCGCCGACGGCGGGCGGTGCCGTGTCTGTGCGCACGGCCGAGCGCACGGCCGCTCGGGCGCGGCGGCGCAGCTCGCCCGGCGTCGTGTCGAAGACCTCGGCGACCGTGTCGTTGAACTGCCGCACGCTGCCGAAGCCGGCGGCGAACGCGACGTCGGCGAGGCGCAGGTCCGTGCCGGTGAGCAGCGCGCGGGCCGTCTGGGCGCGCAGCGCGCGGGCGAGCGCCACGGGTCCGGCGCCGAGCTCGGCGACGAGGACGCGGTGCACGTGGCGCGGCGTGTACCCGAGGCGCGCCGCGAGGCCGTCGACGCCCTCCCGGTCGACGACGCCGTCGCCGACGAGCCGCATCGCGCGCGCCGCGAGGTCGTGGCCGAGGTCCCAGCTCGGCGTGCCGGGGACGGCCTCGGGCAGGCAGCGCTTGCACGCGCGGTAGCCGGCCTCGTGGGCCGCGGCGGACGTCCGGTAGAACGTCACGTTCTCCGGCCGGGGCGTGCGCGCCGGGCACGACGGGCGGCAGTAGATGCGCGTCGTGCGGACGGCCGTGACGAACTGGCCGTCGAACCGGCGGTCGCGCGACGCGATGGCGCGGTAGCGCTCGGCGAAGACCGGGTCGTCGGTCGCCGTCGCCGTGCTCGCGGGGCTGGGCTGCGTCGTGGTCACGGTTCGATCCTCGCCCCCCGCACGGCGCCGTGGCTAGCGGGATTCGGACACGGCAGCGCCCGGGGGCACGTGGGCGTCGAGCCAGTCCAGCGCCTCGCGGAGGTAGGTGGAGCGGGCGGGCTCGGGCGAGAGCGCGAGGTCGTGCGCACCGCCCTCGACGGAGACCACGGTGACGTCGTCGCCGAGGCGCGCCGCGCGTCCGACGATGTGCTCGACGTCGAGCACGCTGTCGGTCGTGAGCAGCGCGTCGTGCCATCCGGCGGCCGGACCGCTGCGCGCCGACGCGAGCACGAGCACCGGGCAGTCCACCGCGAGCCCCTTCGCGACGCGGCGGTGCGCCCGGCGCACCGAGCGCAGGAAGCCCGCGCGCACCGGGAAGCCCTCGAGCGGCTTCCACGCGAGGTCGAAGTCCCACTCGCCGCCCGTGCTCGCGTGCAGCGCGCGTGCCCAGTGCTCGTCGAGGTGCCCGACCACGAGCCGCGGCGCGACGCGGCCGACGACGTCGACCACCTGCGTCACCGGGCCCCGGTACAGCCACGGCCTGTTGAGGTCAAACCACGGGCTGTTGAGCACGAGCGCCGCGACCTTGCCCGGTCGGGCGTCCGCCCACAGGCTCGCGACGAGCCCGCCCGTCGAGTGGCCCAGGACGACGATCCGCTCGTGCCCCTCCGCCCGCAGCGCGCGCGCCGCGGCGTCGAGGTCCTGGGCGTACACCGCGAGGTCGGTGACGAAGTTCGGGTCGTCGTCGGACCGGGAGGGCACGCCGGACCCGCGCCCGATCGAGCGCCCGTACCCGCGCAGGTCGAGCGCGAAGAACGGGTAGCCGCGCGCCGCGAACGCCTCGGCGACGTGGGTCTGGAAGAAGTAGTCGATGAACCCGTGCACGTAGAGCACGGCGGGACGCCCCGACGGCTCCGGGCGGTCCTGGGCAGCGTCCCGCACGAGCGTCGCCACCGCCCCGCCCGGCAGGTCGAGGTCGCGCGACTGCCAGGTGCCGCCCAGCACGTCGGGGCGCCAGCGGCCGTGCTCGTCGTCCCCGTGCCGCTCGTCCGTCGCAGTAGGCATGCCCGACGGTACCGTGACGGGGTGACGAGCCAGATCATCGCGCGGTCCGACGACGCCGTCGGCCACCTGACGCTGGACCGGCCCCAGGCGCTCAACGCGCTCGGGTACGACATGCTCGGCGAGATCGCCGACGTCCTCGCCGCCTGGCGCGACGACCCCACGGTGCGCGTCGTGCTCCTCGACGGCGCGGGCGACCGCGGGTTCTGCGCCGGGGGCGACATCCGCGAGCTCCACGCGTCGATCGTGGCGGGCCGCCAGGCCGACGCGCGCCGCTACTTCCGGCGCGAGTACGCCGTCGACGCCGCCATCGCCGAGAGCCCCGTGCCTGTCGTATCGATCATGGACGGGATCACGATGGGCGGCGGCGTGGGGCTCGGCGCGCACGCGGCCGTGCGGGTCGTCACCGAGCGGTCGCGCGTCGCGATGCCGGAGACCCGCATCGGGTTCACGCCCGACGTCGGCGGGTCGTGGCTCCTGGCCCGCGCGCCGGGCCGGCTCGGCGAGCACCTCGCGCTCGGCGCCGTGACGATGGACGGCGCCGACGCCATCCACGCAGGCCTCGCCGACCACCTCGTGCCCACCGAGCGGCTGCCGCTGCTCCACCAGGACCTCGTCGAGCTCGCGGCCGCGGGCGTCGACCCGCTCGACGCCGGCACCGTGCACGAGGTCGCGCGCCGGCACGCCGTCGAGCCCGAGCCCTCGGCGCTGCTCGCACGGCAGGCGCGCGTCGACCGGTGCTACGCCGCGGGCACGGTCCCCGAGATCGTCGCGCTCCTGCGCGAGGCGGCCCGCGCGGGAGACGACGCGGCCGGCGCGGAGGCCGACGAGCTCGAGTCCCTCTCCCCGACGGCGGTCACGGTGGCGCTCGCGGCGATCCGCAGCGCGCGCACCCTGCCCGACCTGCGCGCCGGGCTCGCGCAGGAGTACGGCCTCGTCTCATGGTTCGTCGACACCCGGCCGGACCTCGTCGAGGGCATCCGGGCCCAGGTCGTCGACAAGGACCGCTCGCCGCGGTGGGACCCGCCGTCGCTGGCCGACGTCGACCCGGACCTCGGGGCCGTCGCGCTCGCGTACGCGCCGGCCGAGCCCCTCTGGGGCTGAGTCTCGCCCGGGGACGGCGACGGCCCGCCCCGGAGCACCGGGACGGGCCGTGCACGACGAGCGGGTCGTCAGTCCTGCGGCGGGCGCAGGCGCGTCGCGTCGTCGATGCCGTCGTCGGGCCCGTCGGCGTCGGGCGTTGACGTGCCGGCTCCCGGGGCGTCCGGATGAGGGGCGTCCGGGCCGGGCGCCGGGGGCAGCGGCTGCGTGGGTGCGCCCGGGGCCGCGCCGGCGGGCGGCAT
>NZ_LWGL01000197.1 GCF_001722485.1 Cellulosimicrobium cellulans
GCGCCGGAGAGCGCGGCCGCGTCGCCCGGCGCGAGCAGCACGGCGGCGTCCCCGACGGCCTCGGGCAGGCCGCCGACGGCGGACGCGACGACCGCCGCTCCCGCCGCCATGCCCTCGAGGGCGGTGAGCCCGAACGGCTCGGGCCACACGGACGGGACGACGACGACGTCGGCGGCCGCGAGGACGCCGGGCAGGGCCGCGCGGTCGAGGAAGGACGCGAAGCGGACGCTCGCCGCGGTCGCCGCGGCGCGCGTGCGGAGGTCCTGCTCGTAGGGCGTGAGCGGCGCGTGCGGGTCGAAGCCGGGTCGTCCCACGACGGTGACCTCGACGTCGTCGCGCCCGAGCCGGGCGACGGCGTCGAGCAGGACGTGCACGCCCTTGTCGGGGATCACGCGGCCGACGTACACGACGCGCAGCCGCCCGGACCGGGGCACGCGCGGGACGGCGAACGCCCCGGCGTCCACCCCGTTGCGCACCGTCGCGACGCGCGCGCGCAGCGAGCGGGGGAGGCGGTCGCGCACCTGCTCGGCGAGGTGGTCGCTCACGCACACGACCGCGGCGGCGGGCCCGAGCGTCCGGGCGGCCTCGCGCGCGGAGTACGTGCGCAGCACCTGGTTGTGGCAGTACAGGACCGGCGCGTGCCGCCGCGCGTCGACGAGGGGGACGAGCGCGGGCGCGTTGTGCGCGAGCACCCACGAGGGGTCCCAGGCGCCCTGCGTGCGCGTCGCGGCGCCGAGCACGCGCCGTGACGCGAGCCGCGGCAGGCCGAGCCGGGGGAGCGCCGCGTCGAGGTAGCGGTCGGCCCGCCCGGCGGCGACCTCGGGGTACTCGAGCACCGTCGCGCTCGCGTACCGCTCGGGGTACGTGCCGTGCGCGACGAGGACGCGGGCGGCCGGCGTGCCCGGCGCGGCCGCGCTGCTGAGCCCGTCGACGACGGTCGGCACGGCGCTGCCCGTCCGGGGCGAGAAGTGGTCGCCCGGCGTGATCACGTGCACCAGGCGCCGCGTCACGCTCTCGCCACCCCGGCGAGCCGGTCCCGGCGCACGGCGGTGACCGCCGCGGGCACGCCGGCGACGAGCCCGGACAGCTCCGCGGCGGCGCGCGACAGGATCACCGGCGCGGTGACGCGCCGCCCGAGCGGGCGCGGCGACCCGCTCGCCATGGTGGGCCCGAGCCGGCTGCGCACGGCCCACAGGTAGTCCGTCTGGGCGCGCAGCGTCGTGCGCGCGTAACGGCGCACCATCGGGTCCCGCCAGCCGAAGTTCCGCACGAGCATGACGACGTGGTTGCGCCGTGCGTAGTAGAGGTAGCGGAGGTCGAACCGCCTGCCGCCGGTCCCGTACGGCGCGGCCATGTGCCGCACGAGCGCGCGCGGGGCGTACACGAGCCGGCCGCCAATCGCGCGCAGCCGCAGCGAGATGTCGGACTCCTCGCACAGGCACGGACCCGGGTAGTTGCCCCGGATCCCGCCGATCGCGGCGAGCGCCTCGCGGCGGAACGACATGTTCGCGCCGAGCAGGTGGTCGACCTCGACCGGGCGCCCGGGGTCGGCGGCGAAGTAGCCGGTGAGACGCCCGTCGGGCAGGAGGCGGCCGATGCGGTCGAGGCCGGCGCGCTCCTCGCCGGGGATGCCGTTGTCCGCGCGGCCCCCGACGGCGACGACGTCGGGGTCGGCGTAGGGCGCGAGGAGCTCGTCCAGCCAGTCGGGCGCGACGTACGCGTCGTCGTCGACGAACGCCACGACGTCGCCGCGCGCGACGGCGAAGCCCATCTGCCGCGACTCCGGCGTCGTGCCGCGCCCGAGCGTGCTGTGCAGCAGGCGCACGTCGGGGAACTCCTCGCGCACGAGGCGGCGCGTCCGGTCGTCGGGCGTCGAGTCGACGACGACCACCTCGAGCGCGGGGGTGTCGAGGCGCGCGAGGTGCCGCAGGCACTCGCGGACGCTGTCGGGCCGGCCGTACGTGACGACGACGACGCTGACCGTCAGGTCCGTCGCGGTGCTCACGGCTCGCCTCCCGGCGGCTCGGGGACCGTCACGAGCCGGTACCAGTCGCCGCGCCGCAGCGGCGAGGTGAGGACGGCGCGTCGCGGGTGCCGCGTCCGGTGCTCCCAGCGCTCGTAGACGCCGGGGCGCGAGTAGTGGGCGGTGTGGCCGGACCACCCGAACTTCTGGCGCATCGTCTCCGGGCGCCGCACCCACGAGAAGTGCAGGACGGCGTCCTCCTGCCCGACGACCTCGTGGACGATCACGTCGTGCGGGTGCGCCGGGTCGGTGTTCCACGGGCCGAGGTCGACCCGGTAGTGCGGGCCCTCCACCTGGCGGGCGTGCACGAGCCGCGTCCCCGCGCGGACGGCGAGCGGCCCGGGGTAGGACGCGGCCGGCTGCCCGAAGCGGCGGCTCGCCTCGAGGTAGCGGCCCGGCGCGACGCGCGCGTAGAGCCAGCGCGAGGGGTAGTCGAGCGCCGTGGCGCCGGCCCCGTCCGCGCGGCGCAGCGACGCGAGGAACGCCGCCGGCCGGAGCATGACCTCGTCGGTGTCGAGCTGCAGCACCCAGTCGGCGTCCTGCGACGCGAGATCGAGCGCCTCCTGGCGCTGGTGCGTCTCGGCGTCCAGCGGCGCCGTGCCGGGCCGCGCGTAGTCGCCGGGCGCGTGGACGCACTTGCCGTCGGTGTCGAGCTCCTTGATCACGGCGAGGCACTCGTCGACGGGCAGCGGCGTGCCGGTCCACGACGTCGACGTCGCGTCGTAGGAGAGGACGATGCGGTCGACGTGGTCGTAGTACGCCCGCAGGCTCGCCCCGAGGAAGCTCGGGTCGGCGACGAGGACGTACGCGCTGAGGCGCATCAGATGTAGTCCGCGAACTCGCGCTCGTTCTTCTGGAACACGAGCGTGCCGCCGAGCATGATGAGCGGTGCCGCGACGACGAGCGCGACGACCTGCCACGTCACCGGTGCCTCGGTGCCCAGCAGCGACCAGCGGAAGCCCTCGAGGAACCACGTGACGGGGTTGATGTCGAACAGCCACCGCAGGTCGTCCGGCACCGAGGAGAGCGCGTACGCGACCGGGCTCGCGTAGAGAAGGACCTGGATGAGCCACGGCAGGACGTACTGCACGTCGCGGTACTTGACCATGTAGGCCGCCGCGGCGAGGCCGATGCCCGTGCCGATCATGAGGATCAGGAGGATCCAGACGGGCAGGAGCAGGACGCCCCATCCCGGGTTCACGCCGTAGACGAAGAGGAGCACGACCGCGAGGACGAGGGCCACGAGGAAGTCGACGACGACGGACGCGAGGCTCGAGACCGGCACGAGCAGGCGCGGGAAGAACACCTTCTGCACGAGCGACTGGTTGCCGACCATGGAGCCCGACGCGCGCCCGAGGGAGCCGTTGAACAGGTTCCAGGCGAGCATGCCCGCGAGCGTGAAGAGGAAGTAGGGGATCGCCGCGTCGCCGGTCGACAGGTCCGCGATCTGGCCGAACACGACGGTGAAGATCCCGGCGCTGACGAGCGGCTGGGCGATCACCCAGAAGATGCCGAAGAACGTCTGGCGGTAGCGCACGATGATGTCGCGCTGCGCGAGGCGCACCGCGACCTCGCGCGCGTTCCACAGCTCGCGCCACGGCGGCAGGTTGAGGCGGCCGGGCGGCGTGATGACGGTGCGCTGCACGGTCTCCTCCACGTCAGGCTCCCTCGTAGTCGAAGTTCACGAAGACCATGCCCTTCTCGGTGCCGGACGACTCCGTGAACTCCGGGTACGGCAGGTCGGGCAGGACCTCGAACTGCCAGGCGCCCTCCCACGCGTCGAGCACGCCCGCCTGGCACGCGTAGACGTCGACCGTGTAGCGGCCGGGCTTGAGCCACAGGTCGCGCACGACGAGGCGGCCCTTCTGGTGCTGCTCCGGGTCGAACCACGTGCCGACGAGCCGCGAGTCGCACTGGGCGATGACGGTGCCCTGGTCGTTGTTGACGTGCATCGACACGAAGTAGGTGCCGACGAGGTCCTTGCTGGGCGGCGCCTCGAACTCGACCACGAGATCCTGGGACGACTTGACGAACTCGTCCTCCATGCGGACCGACGACAGCCGCAGCCGGCCGTTGCCCGGACGCTTCTTCGGGTCGGACTGCGCCGCGGCGAAGCTCTCGAAGCTGTCCCGGTACGCCTCGAGCGTCCCCTCGACGCTGCCGGCGTAGCGCAGCGTCCCGCGGTCGAGCAGGATCGCGGACGAGCACAGCGCCTGCACCGTCTGGAGCTGGTGGCTGACGTAGAGCACGGTGCGCCCGCCCTGCGCGGCCTCGCGCATCTTCTGGATCGAGCGGCGCTGGAACTCGGCGTCGCCCACGGCGAGGACCTCGTCGATCGCGAGGATCTCCGTGTCGAGGTGCGCGGCGACGGAGAACGCGAGGCGCACGTACATGCCGGACGAGTACCGCTTCACGGGCGTCGCGAGGAACTTCTCGATGCCGGAGAAGGCGACGATCTCGTCGTAGCGGCGGTTGATCTCCTTGCGCGTCATGCCGAGGATCGCGCCGTTGAGGTAGATGTTCTCCTTGCCGGTGAGCTCGGGGTGGAACCCCGTGCCGACCTCCAGGAGGGACCCGACGCGCCCGTTCAGCTCGATCTGCCCGCGCGACGGCGCGGTGACGCGGGTGAGGAGCTTGAGCAGCGTCGACTTGCCCGCGCCGTTGCGCCCCACGATCCCGAGGGCCTCGCCGTGCGGCACCTCGAACGACACGTCGTCCAGGGCGTCGAACAGCGTGTACTTCTGCTTCCCGGTGGACCGGACCCACTGAATGGCCGCCGCGGCGGCGGTGGACGGGCGCTCGCCGAACGCGCCGAGCCGGTACGTCTTGCCCAGCCCGGCGACGCGGATAGCGGGTTCGCTCGTCGCCTGCACACGTGAAAGATAGTCGCTGCTGGACACCCGTCCACGAGATTGGTCGGGTGAATCCCGCGGGGCACGCCGCAGGGCCGGGTGAAAGTCGGCGCGGGGTCTGCAGGCCGTGCCCCCGCCGGTCCTACGATCGGCGGAGCGGCCCTGGCGGCCGGTCCTCCACGGACGTGGGAGCGGCGATGGCGGCGGACGAGAACGCGCGGACCCCGGACCGCCCGGCCCCGGACGGCCCGGCCGGGAGCGCACCGGCCGGGAGCACCCAGGGCGGGACGCCGTCGCGGCGCCGCACGGCGCTCCTCGCCGGC
>NZ_LWGL01000198.1 GCF_001722485.1 Cellulosimicrobium cellulans
CCCGCCGGAACCTCACCCTCCGTCGCGCCGGGTGCGGGCCCGGGTGCGGCGGCCGCGTCGTCGGTCGCGGCCGACGGCGGGGCGCCGGGTGCGGGCGCCGGCACCGTCACGACGTCGAAGGCCCCGCTGGCGACCGTCGTGACGCACAGGCCCACCATGACGACGAGCACCACGCCGTGCGCGACGGCACGGCCCCGGGATCGCATGGCCCCATGATGGCGTGTTAGGCGGAGCGGGACGAATCACCTCGGACCGGGCACCCCGCCGTCGGACGCGCCGACCGGTGTCAGGCGCCGCTCGTCACGCGCTCCCGGACCCGGTCGACCTCCGCGCGGTCGACGCGCGCCGCGCGCAGGCGCGACACGATGACGGCGCCGAACGCGATCGCGGCGGCGAGGACGGCGATGCCGATGCGCAGCGCCTGGTTGGCGTCCGCGGGGACGCTGAGCATCACCACGGCGGGAGCGATGAGCACCGACACGAGGTTCATGACCTTGATCAGCGGGTTGATCGCCGGGCCGGCCGTGTCCTTGAACGGGTCGCCGACGGTGTCGCCGATGACCGTCGCCGCGTGGGCCTCGGAGCCCTTGCCGCCGTACGCGCCGTCCTCGACGATCTTCTTCGCGTTGTCCCACGTGCCGCCCGAGTTGGCGAGGAACACGGCCATGAGCACGCCCGCGCCGATGGCACCGGCGAGGAAGCCCGCGAGCGGCCCGACGCCGAGCCCGAATCCGACCGCGATCGGTGCGAACGCCGCGAGGAGTCCCGGGGTGGCGAGCTCGCGCAGCGAGTCGCGCGTGCAGATGTCGACGACCTTGCCGTACTCGGGGCGCTCCTTGTAGGTCATGATCCCGGGGTGCTCCCGGAACTGGCGGCGCACCTCGAAGACGATCGCGCCGGCGGCTCGCGTCACCGCGTCGATCGCGAGTCCCGAGAAGAGGAACACGGTCGCCGCGCCGAGGATCACGCCGACGAGCGTGACCGGCGAGATGATCTCGTAGTCGAGCATCGACGTGACGAGACCCGCGCCCGCGTTCTCGACGTCGTCCAGCGCCTGGTCCACGGCGTCGGCGTACGACCCGAACAGCGCCGTCGCGGCGAGGACGGCCGTCGTGATGGCGATGCCCTTGGTGATCGCCTTCGTCGTGTTCCCCACGGCGTCGAGGTCGGTGAGGATCTGCCCCGCCTCGGTGTCGCCGCCGTCGGCGACGTCCTCGCCGACCGACATCTCGTAGATGCCCTGCGCGTTGTCCGAGACCGGGCCGAACGTGTCCATCGCGACGATGACGCCGACCGTCGTGAGCAGGCCGCACCCGGCGAGCGCGACGAGGAACAGCGCGAGCCACACGGACCCGCCCGCGAGGAGGAACAGGCCGCAGATCGCCGCGGCGATGACGCCCGCGGTGTAGACGGCGGACTCGAACCCGACGCCGATGCCGGACAGGACGACCGTCGCCGCACCCGTGCGCGAGGTGGCCGCGACGTGGAGCGTGGGCTTCGACGTCGTGCCGGTGAAGTAGCCCGTGATCCACAGGATGACGCCCGCGAGGACGACGCCGATGACGACCGCGAGGCTCGCGACGACGCGCGGGTCGGCCGCGACCCCGCTCAGCTCGCCGAGGTCGGCCGTGCCGCCGAGCCCGTCGAACGACGACGGCAGGTAGACGAACGCCGCGGCCGCCGCGAGCAGGGCGCCGACGAGCGCCGACACGTAGAAGCCCCGGTAGATCGCCGACAGCCCGTTCTCCTGCCCGCGCACGCGCGTGATGAAGACGCCGAGCACCGCGACGAGAGCGCCGACGGCGGTGACGATCAGCGGGAAGACGAGGCCTTCCTCGCCCATCGCCGCCTTGCCGAGGATGAGCGCGGCGACGAGCGTCACCGCGTACGACTCGAAGAGGTCGCCCGCCATGCCGGCGCAGTCGCCGACGTTGTCGCCCACGTTGTCGGCGATCGTCGCGGCGTTGCGCGGGTCGTCCTCGGGGATGCCCTGCTCGACCTTGCCGACGAGGTCGGCGCCGACGTCGGCCGCCTTGGTGAAGATGCCGCCGCCGACGCGCATGAACATCGCGAGCAGCGCGGCCCCGAACCCGAATCCCTCGAGCACCGCGGGCGCGTCGCCCCGGTACAGCAGCACGACGCCCGCCGCGCCGAGCAGGCCCAGGCCCACGACGGACATCCCCACGACGCCGCCGGTCCGGAACGCGATGCGCGCACCCGTCGCGCGACCGCCGGGGCGCGTGGCCGCCGCGGCGACGCGCACGTTCGCCCGCACCGCGAGCCACATGCCGAGGTAGCCGATCGCCGCCGAGAACCCCGCGCCCACGAGGAACGCGATCGAGCGCCCGACGCGCACGCCCCCGTCGCCCGGCAGGAGGAACAGCAGGCCGAACACGATCACGGCGAACAGCGCGAGCGTGCGGAACTGCCGGTTGAGATAGGCGCCGGCGCCCTCCTGCACCGCCTGCGCGACGTCGCGCATCGCCGACGACCCCTCGTCGGCGGCGAGGACCTGTCTGCGCAGGACGAGGGCGAACGCGAGAGCGACCAGACCGATCGCCGCGATCACCCCGACGATGGTGAGACTGCCGGCACCGAGTGTGAGCATCCGTCCTCCTTGACGACTGCGGCGCGCCGCTCCCCTGTCGGCACGATGGAGGCGAGTCTACGCACGTGTGGCGTACGTCACGACCACTCGTGCCGGTCGTCACATGCGCCCGGTGCCGTCCCCGGACGTGGCCACCGGGTGACTTTCGGGATCCACCCCAACCGAATCACGATGGCGGGCGTTGAGGTCGGTGACGGTGGTTCGAGAGACAGGAGGGCGGTCGCGATGCCGCGATGGGAAGACGTGCTGGACCAGATGGTCCGGACACGACGGCGGGCACTCGTCGCCTACGCGTATCTCCTCACCGGTGATGCCGGCGAGGCCGAGGACCTCGTCCAGGAGGCACTGTTCGCGACGTTCCGCCGGGGCCGTGCGGCGACCACCTTCGACGTCGCCGAGAGCTACGTCCGCCGAGCGATCCTCACCCGCTTCGTCGACGGAGCACGGCGCCGCAAGCGGTGGGACCGTGTCGTCCACCTGCTCGACGCTCGGCAGGAGCTGACGCCACCGAGCATGCCCGACGACCGTCTCGACGTCGTCCGAGCGCTCGCCGTGCTCACCCCGCGGGAGCGGGCGTGCGTCGTGCTGCGCTACTACTCCGACCTCACGCTGCACGACATCGGTCGGCAGCTGTCGATCAGCGAGGGCACCGTCAAGCGCTATCTGAGCGACGCCAACGCGAAGCTCGCAGCCCATCTCGGTCCCCTCCGGCCGACCGATGACGACCTGACCCTAACCGTGAAGCGAGGTGCGCGATGAACCACCCCACGAATCCCGGACCCGTGGATCTCGAGGCAGCCCTCCAGAGGGTGGCCGACCAGGTGGTCCCGCCGACGGACGACGCCGTCGCCGGCGAGCGACTCCGGGCCGGCGTGCGCCGCGCACGTGGTCGCCGCAACGCCCTCGTTGGTGTCGCCGCGGCGCTGACCATCGCCGCTGCCGGTCTCGGGGCCGCGACGGTGTGGGACACGACGCCCGAACCGATCATGCCGGCGCCGGCACCGAGCGCCGATCCGTCACCGAGCGCGACGCCCGCTCCCACGCCCACCCACCGCACGTCGTTCCCGGCACCGCTTGCCGTCGAGTCGCTCTTCTGCGGGCAGCCCGCCCCGACGCCGACCGAGGAGGACCTGCTCGCCCGCGTCACCGTCGACGACATCGCCCCGTCTGCCGTGTCGACCCGTGACATCGACGTCGCAGCCCACGTCTCGATCACCCCTGGCGCGCGCGTCTCGGTTCGCGATCCCGCCGCTGTCGCGGGCTACGTGCTCGTCGCCGACGGTGCCGTCGTCTCGTTCGTCTACCCGACGGCGCCCATCGAGGACGCGCCGACGGTCGAGCTCTCCGCGGCGGCGGACGTCGCCCTCCAGCTCTCCGTCGACTCGTTCGCGGCTTGCAACCCCGACGGGAGCGCCGACGAGTCGCGGTCACTGCCGCCCGGAGACTACGAGCTGTCTGCCGTCGTGCCCTGGACCGTCTCGGCGTATGCGCTCGAGCAGGCCGGTTCCTGGGGAGCGCCGGTCGAGGCGGCGGGTCCCGAAGCGCCGCTGTTCGACGGATGGCTCGTCTCCGAACCGGTCCCCTTCGTCGTTGAGCCGGATCCTGAGGCAGAGGACGGGACGGGGCACGAGGACCCCGAGACTGTCGTGAGCCCCTTCACAGGGCCGACGACGACGTTCCCGGAGAACGTGACGTTCGAGGAGCTCGAGTGCGGAATGCCGGCGCCGGAGCCGACCGGAGACGATCTGCTCGCCCGGCTGATCGTGCCGGGCTCCGTCCGGATGACTGCGGGCTCGAGCACCTCGGTCAGCACGTCCCTCGTCGGGCACGCCAGCGCCCGCACCGAGTCCGTCGACTTCCTGTGGATGCTGCCGTACGTCGTCGTCCAGGACGGCCGCATCGTCAGCTCGACACGGTTCGCGACGGACTCGGACGGCATCAGTTCGCTCGACGCCGGACAGGCGCTCCCGCTGGAGTACGCGATCGGACCGGAGTCGATGTGCAACGGAGGCATGCCCGCCGGGGGCAACCTGCCCCCGGGCGAGTACTCCGTCCACGCGATCCTCCCGTGGATCGTCGCCTCCTACAGCCTTCAGCAGCCCGACGGGTCGTGGGGGCCGACCAATGTGCTGTCCGGTGAGCAGCGCTCGCTCAGCTGGCTCGTCTCCGAGCCCGTCGCCCTGACCATCGAGTGACCGCCGCGGGCCCGCCCGCAGCACTCGGCGGGATCGGCGATGCGCTGTCCGGTCCGGCTGGTGTCCAGCTGCACCGCACGAGGCGGCCGACGACGTCCGGCCGGGTGAGCGGGAAGAGGTGCCCCTCCCCCGAGAGCCCGACGCGCGGGATCCCGAGCCGGCCGGCGAGCTCGCGCTGGGAGCGCAGGAACCGGGCGCTCGCACGCGTGCCGGTGACTTGCAGCGCGTCCGTGGTCGGCGCGAGGCGGCGGCCGTCGTCGAGCAGCGCCCGCACGCGCCGGGCCTGCGCCCAGCTCGCGAACCACTGGTCGGCGAGCACGGGCCACGCCGTGCCGTCGCCGTAGCGGACGGCCGCGACGTCAGCGGCGAGCGGGTCCGCGCGGCGGGCCGCG
>NZ_LWGL01000002.1 GCF_001722485.1 Cellulosimicrobium cellulans
CTCGACCCGGTCGAGGCCGACGCGCGCGAGCCGGTCGAGGCGCGCCGCGAAGCCGGCGGCGCCGTCGTCCGCGCCCGGCAGGAGGAGGCGCGCCACCAGGAGCTCCAGGTGCAGCCGCGGGGACGTCGCGCCCGTCATCTCGGTCAGCGCCGCGTTGACGAGGTCCGCGGCGCGCGACAGCTCGGACACGCCGAGGTTCTGCGCCTGCGTGCGCATGCGCGCGAGCTGGTCGGCGGGCTGGTCGCGCAGCACCGCGTCGGCCGCGTCACCCGACACGGCGATGACGATGAGGTCGCGCAGCCGCTCCAGCACGTCCTCGACGAAGCGCCGCGGCTCGTGCCCCGTCGCGATCACCTGGTCGACGACGCGGAAGATGCTCGCGCCGTCGCGCGCCGCGAGCGCGTCCACGACGTCGTCGAGCAGCGTGGAGTGCGTGTAGCCGAGCAGCGCGACGGCGCGCTCGTAGTCGACCGTGCCGTTCTCCGCCCCGGCGATGAGCTGGTCCATGACGGACAGCGAGTCGCGGACGGACCCGCCGCCCGCGCGCGTGACGAGCGGGAAGACGCCCGAGCCGACCGTGACGCCCTCCGTGGCGCACAGCTCCTCGAGGTACGGGCCGAGGACGTCCGGCGGGACGAGGCGGAACGGGTAGTGGTGCGTGCGCGAGCGGATGGTGCCGATGACCTTGTCGGGCTCCGTCGTCGCGAACACGAACTTCACGTGCTCCGGCGGCTCCTCCACCGTCTTGAGCAGCGCGTTGAAGCCCGCGGGCGAGACCATGTGGGCCTCGTCGATGATGTAGATCTTGAAGCGGTCGCGCGTGGGGGCGAACGTCGCGCGCTCGCGCAGGTCGCGCGCGTCGTCGACGCCGCCGTGCGACGCCGCGTCGATCTCGACGACGTCGAGGCTCCCCGGCCCGCCGCGCGCGAGCTCGACGCACGACGGGCACTCGCCGCACGGCGTGTCGATCGGGTTCTCGGGAGTGTTCTGCGCGCAGTTCAGCGTGCGCGCGAGGATGCGGGCACTCGTCGTCTTGCCGCAGCCGCGCGGCCCGGAGAAGAGGTAGGCGTGGCTCACCCTGCCGCTGCGCAGCGCCTGCATGAGCGGCGCGGTCACGTGGTCCTGACCGATCACCTCGGCGAAGGTCTCGGGCCGGTAGCGGCGGTACAGGGCGGTGCTCACCCCGGCAACTCTAGACGCCGCGACCCACAGCGGACGATGCCGTCCCGGGGGCCGTGGACGACGGGTCCACGGCCCCGCGGGTCAGCGGTGCAGCGCCCGGCGCGCGAGCCGGTTGCCGAGCAGCTGCGCGAGCTGGACGATCGCGATGATGACCAGGACGGTGACGACCACGACCTCCCAGTTGTACCGCTGGTAGCCGTACCGCAGGGCGAAGTCACCGAGGCCGCCGCCGCCGATGAGGCCGGCGATCGCCGACATGTCGAGCACCGCGATGAACAGGAACGTGTAGCCGAGGATCAGCGGCGCGAGGGCCTCGGGGACGAGCACCGTCGTGATGATCCGCCACGGCGACGCGCCCATCGCGCGCGCCGCCTCGACGACGCCCGGGTCGATGCCGACGAGGTTCTGCTCGACGATGCGCGACGTCCCGAACGCCGTCATGACCGACAGCGGGAAGATGAACGCCTCCGTGCCCAGCGTCGTGCCGACCACCTGCAGCGTGACCGGCCCGAGCAGCGTCACGAAGATGATGAACGGGATCGGCCGCACGACGTTGACCAGCAGGTTCAGCGTGCCGAACACCCACCGGTTGGCCAGCAGGTTCCCGGGCCGCGTCACGTAGAGCGCGAGGCCGAGCGCGAGACCCGCGAGGCCGCCCGTGAGCAGCGCCACGGTGACCATCTGCAGCGTCTGGCCGAACGACTCCCACAGGATCGGCCACAGGGTCGACCAGTCGCGGTTCATCACAGGCCTCCCGGCATGCCGTGGCGGTAGATGGTCTCGTTGCCGTGCTGCAGCGCGTCCCGTGCACCCCGCTCGGCCGCACGGGCGGTACCGCCCGGCGCCGTGCGCAGCACGCGCGGGTCGTCGAGCGGGTGTGCGGCCGTGCCGAGGTCCACGACGTCGGCGTGCTCGGCGAGCGCGGCGAGGAACGGCGCGACGCGGTCCTCGGTGGCGACGAGCTCGACCGTGAGCGACCCGAACGGGCGGTCGCCGACCTCGCTGATGCCGCCGAAGACGACGGCGCCGTCCACCTGGTGCTCGCGCAGGAGGCGGAACAGCTCGGTGCCCGTGCTCGCGCCCTCGCGCACCCCGACCGTGACGAGCCGGCCGGGGTGGCGCTCGCGCAGGCGCGCGAGCGCGTCGGGCGAGGGGCGGTCGTGCAGGGCCGTCCCGACGAACCGCTGGGACGCGTCGGCCCGCGGCGCGGAGAAGACGTCGTAGACGTCGCCGACCTCGACGACCTTCCCGTGCTCCATGACCGCGACGCGGTGGCACGTCGAGCGCACGACGTCCATCTCGTGCGTGATGACGACGATGGTGATCCCGAGCTCGGCGTTGACGCGCCGCAGGAGCGCGAGCACCTCGCGCGTCGTCTCCGGGTCGAGGGCGGACGTCGCCTCGTCGGCGAGCAGGATCGTCGGCGAGGCCGCGAGCGCGCGGGCGATGCCGACGCGCTGCTTCTGCCCGCCCGAGAGCTGCGACGGGTAGGCCCTGGCCTTGTCGGCGAGCCCGACGAAGTCGAGCAGCTCGGCGACCCGCCGCTCGCGGTCGGCGCGCTTCCACCGGGCGACGCGCAGCGGGTAGCCGACGTTGCCCGCGACGGTCCGGGACGACAGCAGGTTGAACTGCTGGAAGATCATCCCGATGCGCGAGCGCACGTCGCGCAGACGGCGCTCGGGCAGGCCCGTGATGGTCTCGCCGTCGACGACGACGTCGCCCTCGGTCGCGGTCTCGAGCGCGTTGATGAGCCGGACGAGCGTCGACTTCCCCGCGCCGGAGTAGCCGATGACGCCGAAGATCTCGCCGCTGCGCACGGTCAGCGACACGTCGTCGACCGCGCGGACGGCGCGCGCGCCCTCGCCGAACACCTTCGACACCCCGCGCAGCTCGATCGCCGGGCGGGCGTCGGCCCCGGCGGGGCGCGCGTCGTCGTCCGTCATGCCGTCCGTCCTCTCGTGGTGCGCCCGGCTCAGGACTCGCCGCGCAGGTCCGCCTCGATGCCCGCGAGGATCTCCTGCAGCTCCTCGGCGGAGTTGTCCTTGATGACGGCGGTCCCGCCGGACGCCTGCTCCTCGGCCTCGACGACCTCGGGCGAGTGCGAGATCTCGACGAGCTTGGCGAGGTCCTCGTCGTCGGCGTCCTCGGCGCGCGCGACCCACACGTTGATGTAGGGCTTGGCGGCGTCGGAGTCGGGGTCGTCCTCGAACAGCGCGTCCTCGGGGGTGAGGCCGGCGTCCTCGACGAAGTCGTTGTTGATGATCGACGCGTCGACGGACTGAAGCTGGATCGGCGTCTGCTCGGCCGCGACCGGCGTGACGGTGACCTTGGACGACGGCAGCACGTCCGCCTCGGTGGACAGCGAGCTGCCCCCGTCCTTCAGCTCCACGAGCCCGGCCTCCTGGAGGACGAGGAGCGAGCGCGCGAGGTTCGTCGGGTCGTTGGGGATCGCGACCTGGCCGCCCTCGGGGATGGCGTCGAGCGAGTCGTGCTTCGTGGAGTACAGCGCGAGCGGGTAGACGGCGGTCGCGCCGATGGGCTGCAGGTCCTCGCCGGAGTCCACGTTGTAGCCCGCGAGGAACTGCAGGTGCTGGAACTGGTTGACGTCGAGCTCGCCCTGCGACACGGCGGGGTTGGCCTGCGTGTAGTCCTGGAGGTCGACGAGCTCGATGTCGAGCCCCTCCGCCTCGGCCTGCTCGCTGAACACGGCCCACTTGTCGTCGGACGCGCCGACGACGCCGATGCGGATGGGGCCGTCCTCCTCGCCGGAGCCGGAGTCCGTGCCGGTGTCACCACCGCCGCACGCGGTGAGGGTCAGGGCGGCCGTCGCGGCGATCGCGGCCCAGGTGAGGCGGGTGCGAGGGGTCGAGGACATGGGTGGTTCCTTCCGGAAGGCGGTCGCGCGGGTCGCACGGCCGGGCGCAGGGCGGACCTGCGGCTCGTGAGCGGTGTTCGGGGGCGCTTCCGGCGGGCCATCAGCCACGCGGCGAGCAGGAGAGGAGCGGCCCGTCGGACGGCGGGCGGGGCTCGGAGGTGCAGGCGGAGCCTGCGGGGCACGACGGCGTCAGCAGCCGCACATTCGCCCGGTGAGGTCGCCGCGACAGCACGGCAGGCCGGCGCAGGACGCTGCGCGCGGGTCCGCGGTGGCGGGCGAGTACCGGGTCATGGCGACCATGATGGGCACGCGGACGGCGTCGGCGCCAATCAACACGCCGGAATGTCCATCATCCGGACGGAAATGTGTTCGCATCGCGGGACACGGCGCTTGGCGACAAGGTCCGGAGACGCAAAGGACCCCTCGCGCACCCACCAGAGCTCACCTACCCTTGCTGCCTTCCGGCCCTGGGGGAGTTCGGCGAGATGATGCCGCACGAGGGGTCTGCACCCAGCCTAGCCCAGGACCCCGGCGCGCTCGAAACCCGCAGCCCGCAGTCGCGATTCGGCCAGGGCAGCGCGGTCTTGTATCCTCGTTGCGCTACCCCCGGTCACCGATCGCGACTGGTGGTGCACCAGGAGGATTCGCCTAGTGGCCTATGGCGCACGCTTGGAAAGCGTGTTGGGTTAACAGCCCTCGGGGGTTCGAATCCCCCATCCTCCGCAGTCCGAAGGGCTCGTCGCGTGCGGCGAGCCCTTCGTCGTCCGCGAGCTCGGGCGCCGCGCGGTCGCGGCACCCGCCGCTGAGGCCCGCCACACAGGTGCGACGGGCCTCGCGGGCGTCCCGACGGTCCGACGCGCCGGGACACGTGCGCCGGCGGTGCCGCCGACGACCACCTACCAGCCTACGACCCGCAGGCCCTGCGCGGCAGTGGTCGACCCGCCCCAGTGTGTCGATTTCCTCCTCCCTCTGGCGCAAACGCTGAACGCGCGTTTAGCATGCTGAACATGCGTTCAACGAACGAGGGCGCCCCGGGGCGCAGCGGCCCTCCCGAGGACCTCACGACGCGTGCGCGGATCCGCGACGCCGCGATCCTGCGCTTCGCGCGCGAGGGCTTCGGGGCGTCGGTGCGCGCGATCGCCGCCGACGCCGGGGTGAGCCCGGCGCTCGTGCTGCACCACTTCGGGTCCAAGGACGGCCTGCGCGCCGCGTGCGACGAGCACGTGCTCGCCACGGTGCGCTCCGGCAAGCGCGACGTCATGGCCGACGCGGCGGACCTGTCCTCGCCCATGGCCACCTGGTTCACCCAGGTCGAGCAGTTCGCGCCCGCCGTCGGCTACGCCCTCCGCAGCCTCCAGGCCGGCGGCTCGCTCGCGCGCGAGTTCGTCGACCACCTCGCGGCCGACGCCGTCGGGTACGTCCGCGAGGCCGTCGCCGCGGGCGTCCTCGTCCCGAGCCGTGACGAGGAGGCCCGGGCCCGCTACCTCGTGCTCAGCTCGATGGGTGCCCTGCTGCTCTCCCTGACGCTGGACCCGCCCGACGACCCCGACGACCTCGCGGGCGCGACGCGCCGCTACGTCGACTCCGTCGCGCTCCCGGCCCTCGAGGTCTACACCGAGGGGCTCCTGACCTCCCGCCGGCTGCTCGACGAGTACCTGCTCTACGTCGGCGACCCGCCGCACGACCAGGACGCCGCCACCGCGTGACCGGCGCGCGTCCCTCGGCACGGACCTTCCCTGCGGACGAGAGACGAGACACGACCATGACCACCACCAGCACCACGAGAAGCACGACCCGAGGGCACGACGGCGTCCCCGCCGTCGAGGTCCACGACCTGCACAAGCGCTTCGGCGCCGTCACCGCCCTGGACGGCCTCGACCTGACCGTGCGCCGGGGCGAGGTCGCCGGCTTCCTCGGACCCAACGGGGCCGGGAAGTCCACGACGATCCGCGTCCTGCTCGGCCTGCTGCGCGCCGACTCCGGCTCGGTGCGCCTGCTCGGGGGCGACCCCTGGGCGGACGCCGTCGCCCTCCACCGCCGCCTCGCGTACGTCCCCGGCGACGTCACCCTCTGGCCCAACCTCACGGGCGGGGAGGCGATCGACCTGCTGACCCGGCTGCGCGGCGCCGTCGACCCGGCCCGGAAGAAGCTCCTGCTCGAGCGGTTCGAGCTCGACCCCACGAAGAAGGCCCGCACCTACTCCAAGGGCAACCGGCAGAAGGTCGCCCTGGTCGCCGCGCTCGCGTCCGACGTCGAGCTGCTCGTGCTCGACGAGCCGACCTCCGGACTCGACCCGCTCATGGAGGCGGTGTTCACGGAGTGCGTGCGCGAGGTCGTCGCGGAGGGCCGGTCGGTCCTGCTGTCGAGCCACATCCTCGCCGAGGTCGAGAAGCTGTGCGACACCGTGACGATCATCCGCGCCGGCCGTGCCGTGCAGTCGGGCACGCTCGAGGAGCTGCGCCACCTCACGCGCTCGTCGGTCACGGTCGTCACCGCGCAGGACCCGAGCGGCCTGGGCGCGGTCGACGGCGTGCACGACCTCGTCGTCGAGCGCACCGCCGACGGCCCGCGCGCGCGCTTCGCCGTCGAGAACGACCGCATGCAGGCGCTCGTCGCGGCGCTCGGCGGCTACGACGTCCGCTCGCTGCACGTCGCGCCGCCGTCGCTCGAGGAGCTGTTCATGCGCCACTACGGCGACGAGGTCGCCCACCTCGACCGGGCGGGTGCGCTGTGAGCACCGCGACCGCGACGCCCGTCGCGCCGCCGCGCCGCGACGAGCGGGCCGGCGGCACGCTGACCGCCACCGGGACGCTGCTGCGCTTCGCGCTGCGGCGCGACCGCGTGCGGACCGCGGTGTGGGCCGCGTCCGTCGCGCTGCTGTTCCTCTACGCCGCGACGGCGCTCGACGCGGTCTACCCGACCGCCGCCGACCGCCAGGTCCGCGCGCAGCTCGTGTCGAGCCCCGCGGCGATCATGATGTCGGGGCCCGGCTACGGGCTCGACGACTACACGCTCGGCGCGATGGTCGCGAACGAGTTCACGCTCTGGGCGATGGTCGCGGTCGCGATCATGAACGTCCTGCTCGTCGTGCGGCACACGCGCGCGGAGGAGGAGTCGGGGCGGTCGGAGCTCGTCCGGGCCGGCGTCGTCGGACGCCACGCCCCCGCGACGGCGGCCCTCCTGCTCGCCGTGGTCGCGGACCTGCTCATCGCCGTGCTGAGCGGCTCCGTGCTCGTCGCGGCGGGGCTCGCGGCCGTCGACTCGTTCGCGCTCGGGCTCGCTGTCGGCGTCACCGGCCTCGTGTTCGCGGCGGTCGCGGTCGTCACGAGCCAGCTCACCGCGCACGGCCGGACGGCGTCCGGCCTCGCGCTGGCCGTCCTCGGGGCGGCCTACCTGCTGCGCGCGGTCGGCGACGTCGAGCAGCTCCACGGGAGCTGGGTCTCGTGGCTGTCGCCCATCGCGTGGGGACAGCAGATCCGCGCCTTCGTCGACCTGCGGTGGTGGCCGCTCGCTCTCTCTCTCGCGCTCGTCGTGCTGCTGCTCCTCGCCGGGTCCGCGCTCGCCGCCCGGCGCGACGTCGGCGCGGGCCTGCTCCCGCCGCGCCGGGGCCGCGCGGACGCGGCCGCGAGCCTGCGCGGGCCGTTCGCGCTCGCGTGGCGCCAGCAGCGCGGCTCCGTGCTCGCCTGGGGCGTCGGCATCGGGCTCATGGCGTACGCGTCCGGGACGTTCGCCGACTCGGTGAGCGAGATGGTCGACGAGCTCGCGGCGACCAACCCCGCGATCCTCGAGCTGTTCGGCGAGGCCGACATGGTCGCCGGGTTCGTCGGCGTCATGACGGTGTTCCTCGCGCTCGCCGTGGGCGGGTTCGCGGTCGCGTCCGCACTGCGAGTGCGTGCCGAGGAGACGAGCGGGCGCGCCGAACCCGTCCTCGCGACGGCGACGAGCCGGGCCGGGTGGCTCGGTGGCCAGCTCGCCGTGACCGCGCTCGGCGCCCTCGTGCTGCTGCTCGTCGCCGGGCTCGCGCTCGGGCTGGGGGCGCTGTCGGTCGGCGTGAGCGACCCCGGGCTCGGCGAGTACGTGCTCGCGGCGCTCGCGTACTCCCCTGCCGTCCTCGCGCTGGTCGGCGTGGTGTGGCTGTTCCTCGGGTGGCGGCCCGGGCTCGTGGGGCTGGCGTGGGTCGTGCTCGCCTGGGCGTTCGTCGTCGGGATGTTCGGCGGGCTGCTCGACCTGCCGGACGCCGTCATGGGCCTCTCGCCCTACTGGCACGTGCCCCAGCTCCCGGCGGACCAGGTCGACGGCACGGGCCTCGCCGCGCTGTCGGCCGTGGCGGTCGCGCTGCTCGCCCTCGGGTTCGCGGGTTTCCGACGCCGGGACGTCACCTCGTCCTGACGTCCGCCCCAGGCCACACGTGGAGCGGGGCCCCGGTCGTCGACCCGGGGCCCTGCTCGTGGTGCGTGCGCCGTCGCGGGGGGCGGCGCGGCTCGGCTCAGCTAATCTTGCGGCGGTAGACGGCGACCGCGCCGGCGTAGGCGGCGAGGAGGATGCCGACGAGCCAGCCGAGGGCGACCCAGATGTCGGTGCCGACGGGCTGCTGGGCGAACAGGGCGCGGACCGTGTCGACGACGGCCGTCACCGGCTGGTTCTCGGCGAACCAGGCGACCGGTCCCGGCATGGAGTCGGTGGGCACGAACGCCGAGCTGATGAACGGCAGGAAGATCAGCGGGTAGCTGAACGCGCTCGCGCCGTCGACCGTCTTGGCGGACAGGCCCGCGATGACCGCGATCCAGGTCAGCGCGAGCGTGAACAGCACGAGGATGCCGAGCACGGCGAGCCAGGCGCCCACGGACGCCCCGGTGCGGAAGCCCATGAGGATCGCCACCCCGACGACGATCGTCACCGAGGCGAGGGTCGCGACCAGCGAGGTGAGCACGTGCGCCCACAGCACGCTCGACCGGGCGATCGGCATCGACTGGAAGCGCTCGAAGATCCCGCCCTGCAGGTCGAGGAACAGCCGGTAGGCGGTGTACGCGACGCCGGAGGCGATGGTGATGAGCAGGATGCCGGGCAGCATGTAGTCGACGTAGGACTCCGCGGACCCGGTGTCGATCGCCCCGCCGAGCACGTAGACGAACAGCAGCATGAGCGCGATCGGCGTGACGGCGGTGGTGATGATGGTGTCGGGGCTGCGCAGGACGTGACGCAGCGAGCGCTGGGTCAGGGCGCCGGTGTCGGCCAGGACGTGGGTGGTCATCGGGGTTCCTCTCCGGCCCGGACCGTGCTCTCGCCACGGTCGGTGCCTGCGGTGGTGGTGGCGGTGCCGGTGGTGGCGCTCGTGCCGGGGGCGGCGGGGCCCACGAGGGCGAGGAAGACGTCCTCGAGGGAGGGCTGCTTCTCGACGTACTCGACCTGCGCCGGCGGCATGAGGGCCTTGAGCTCGGCGAGGGTGCCGTCCTGGATGATCGTCCCCCGGTGCAGGATCGCGATACGGTCCGCGAGCTGCTCGGCCTCGTCGAGGTACTGGGTGGTCAGGAGCACGGTCGTGCCGCCCGCGGCGAGCTCGCGCACGGTCTGCCAGACCTCGACGCGGGCCTGGGGGTCCAGGCCGGTGGTGGGCTCGTCGAGGACGATGACCGGCGGGTCGCCGATGAGGCTCATCGCGATGTCCAGCCGGCGGCGCATGCCGCCGGAGTAGGTGCCGGCACGGCGGTCGCCGGCGTCGGTGAGGGAGAAGCGGGCGAGCAGGTCGTCGGCGACCGCGGCGGGGTCCTCCAGGTGCCGCAGCTTCGCGACCAGGACGAGGTTCTCCCGCCCGGTGAGGACCTCGTCGACCGCGGCGAACTGCCCGGTCAGGCTGATCGAGCGGCGCACGTCGCCCGGCTCGGTGGCCACGTCGAACCCGTGCACGACGGCGGTGCCCGCGTCGGCCTTGAGCAGCGTCGAGATGATCCGCACGAGCGTCGTCTTGCCGGCCCCGTTGGAGCCGAGCAGCGCGAAGATGCTCCCCGCCGCGACGTCGAGGTCGACACCGCGCAGGACGTGCAGGTCCTTGAACGACTTCTCCACGCCCCGCACCCGGATCGCCGGCGCGAGGGACTGGTCGGTGGTCATGTCCGATCTCCGTTCTCGGGCGCGCGGCGTCTCGGCGCCGACGGCCCGGTCGATGGTGCAGGTGGTCAGGGACGGCGGAGGATGACGTCGCCGTACCCGGTGCTGGCGTGGATCTCGGCGGTGGACTCGTCCTCGACGGGCCCCTCCGTGGGGGTGAGCTGGTTGCGCACGGTGCCGTGCTGCGACGCGACGTCGAGCCACGCGGCGGTGCCCTCGGGCACGCCCACCTCGATCGACCCGTACGACGTGGTGAGCGAGACGGAGCCGGACTCGACCTGGTCGACGCGGATGCCGGCGTGCGCGGACCGCGCGGAGACGGTGCCGCTCACGCGGCCCACCGCGATGTCGCCGTGCGCGCCGGCGACGGTGAGGGACCCGGTGACGGCCCCGACGGTCGTGGTGCCGTTGGACGCGCGCACCGTGCCGTCGCCCGAGAGCTCGGTGATGCGCACGGAGCCCGCGCTGGCCCGCAGGTTCGCGGTGCCCGCGGCCCGGCCGACGACGACGGACCCGGCCGACGCCTTGAGGTCGATGCGGTCGGCCTCGTCGACGCGGGCGTCGCCGGCGCTCAGGCTGAGCTCGACCGTGCCGAGCCGCCCCTCGGCGAGCAACGAGCCGGTCTTGCCGCGCACGTCCGAACCGGTGGGCAGCTCGACGGTGACGTTCGCCGTGCCGGAGGAGAACGGCAGGACGAACTGCTTCCACGAGCCGGGGTAGGTGATCGTGACGGCGTCGCCGTCGCGCTCGACGCGCACCTCCTTGGCGGCGCGGACGCTGCCGGAGGACGAGGGGTCGGTGGGCAGCACGGTGACGACGACGTCGTCCCGGTCGCCGGCGACGACGTGCAGGTTGCCGAAGGGGACGTCCACGACGACGGGGACGGGCGCGGGCGCGGGGAACGTGGGCATGACGGTCTCCAGGAGTGTCGGTCCGGTGGGGCGGTGACTGCTGGTGCGTACGGGTGGGGCGGTGGAGTGACGCAGGGTGGTGCGCGACTCGGGAGAAGTGGTGTCGCGTGGTGTCACCCGCCGGCGACGTGGTGCGCGCTCAGCGCACCCAGCCGGTCAGGCGGGTGGTCCCGCGCTGGTCGGGACGGGGCTGTGCTGCCGGGCGGCCGCTGGTCTGCTCGAGCGCGGCGGCGACCGCGCGCACGAGCCACGTGTTGACCGAGACGCCGTCGCGGGCGGCGGCGACCTCGACCTGGGCCTTGAGGTGGTCGGGCAGGCGCAGGGTGGTGCGCGTGGTGGCGGCCGCGTCGACGTCCGCCACCGGCGGCGCGGGGGGCGCGGCCGGGGACGGGGCGGGTGCCGTCGTGGGCGCGGCGCCGGCGTCCTGCGCAGGTGCGGGCGGTGCGGCCACGACGAACTCCGGGTCGCCACCGCGCAGGCGGACGTCCACGGAGCCCGGCGCGAGTTCGGCGGAGATCTCTCCGGCCGCCGCGGAGAGCGCGTCGAGGAGGACGAGACGCACCGCGGCGTCGAGCGGCGCCGTCAGGCGCCCCGCGAGCTCCCGGGCCTCCTCCCCCGCGGCGTCGGCCGCCGTGGTGAGGCGGTGCTGCAGGTCGTCGACGTACCGGTTCAGGTCCATGACGCCACTATGACACCACACGTGGTGTCATCGCAACCCTTTCGCGACACCAATCTGTCGAGCGGGGTCGGACGCCCCTGCGCGCGAAGGCCGGGCGTCAGGATCCCGTCAAGATCGCGGGACGGGCCTCGCCGCTCGGGTAGACCGGCAGGGTGCGCCTGACCGCCGCCCTCCGGCCTCCCGCCCCGCGTCGCCCGTCGGCCTCGTCGACGGCCGGGCGGCCCGGCCGGCTCGTCGTCGGCGGGTTCGCGGCGACCGTCGCGGTCGGCACGGGCCTGCTCATGCTGCCGATCTCGGCGACCGGGCGCTCCGCGACCGCGCTCGAGGCGCTGTTCACCGCCACCTCGGCGGTGTGCGTCACGGGCCTGGCCGTCGTGGACACGGGGACGTTCTGGAGCCCGTTCGGGCAGGTCGTCGTCCTCGCCCTGGTCCAGCTCGGCGGTCTCGGCGTGATGACGGCGGCGTCGCTGCTCGGCCTGCTGCTGTCGCGACGGCTCGACCTGCGCACCCGCCTCGTCGCGGCCGCGTCGACGCGCAGCATCGGCCTCGGCGACGTGCGGTCCGTCCTCGTGGGGGTCGTGCGCGTCACCGTCGTCGTGGAGGCGGTCGTCGCGCTGCTCGTGGCCGCGCGGCTCGTCGTCGGGTACGACGTCAGCCCCGGGACCGCGCTGTGGCACGGCGTCTTCCACGCCGTCTCCGCGTTCAACAACGCCGGCTTCGGGCTCCACCCGGACTCGCTCGTGGGGTTCGTCGGCGACCCGTGGGTCTGCGTGCCGCTGTGCGTGGCGGTCGTCGTCGGCGGGATCGGGTTCCCCGTGCTCTTCGAGCTGTACCGGCGGCGCGTGCGCCCCTCGCGATGGAGCCTGCACACGAAGCTGACCGTCCTCACGACCGGGGTCCTGCTCGCGGGCGGGACGGTGTTCTTCCTCGCCGCCGAGTGGGGCAACCCGCGCACGCTCGGCGGGCTCGGCGTCGGCGAGCGCGTCCTCGCGGCCGTCACGCAGTCCGTGATGGCGCGCACGGCCGGGTTCAACTCGCTCGACACGTCCGCCATGAACAGCGGGACGTGGCTCGGCACCGACGTGCTCATGTTCGTCGGCGGCGGCAGCGCCGGGACGGCCGGCGGCATCAAGGTCGTGACGTTCGCGGTGCTCGCGTTCGTCATCTGGTCCGAGCTGCGCGGCGACCCGGACGTCACCGCGTTCGACCGACGGGTCTCCCCCGCCACCCAGCGCCAGGCGGTGAGCGTCGCCCTGCTGGGCGTCGCGGCGGTCCTCGTCCCGACGCTCGTCATCACGGCCACGTCCCCGTTCGGCCTCGACCGCGTGCTGTTCGAGGTGACGTCGGCGTTCTCCACCACCGGGCTGTCGACGGGCATCACCGCGGACCTCACCGCGCCGCACCAGCTCGTCCTCGTCGGCCTCATGTTCCTCGGCCGGCTCGGGCCCATCACGTTCGGCACGGCGCTCGCGCTGCGCGCACGACCGCGGCTCTTCCGCCGGCCCGAGAGCGCCGCGGTCATCGGCTGACGGCGACCTGCGGACCGCGCGACGCGCTCAGGGCTCGAAGCGGTAACCCATGCCCGGGGTCGTCAGGAGGTGCCGGGGGCTCGCGGGGTCCGGCTCGAGCTTGCGGCGGAGCTGGGCGACGTACACCCGCAGGTAGTGCGTGTCCCGCGTCGCCGTCGGACCCCACACCTCCCGCAGCATCTGCTCGCGCCCGACGACGCGGCCCGGGTGGCGCACGAGGAGCTCGAGCAGCGCCCACTCCGTCGGCGTGAGCCGCACCGGCGCGCCTCCGCGCGACACCTCGCGGCGTGCGAGGTCCACGCGCAGGTCGCCGGCCTCGACGACCGGCTCGTGGGCGCCGGGCTCGTGCGCGGCCCGGCGCACGGCGGCGCGCAGCCGTGCCATGAGCTCGGGCATGGCGAACGGCTTCGTCACGTAGTCGTCGGCCCCGGCGTCGAGCGCGTCGACCTTGTCGTCGCCGAGCTGGCGCGCGGACAGCACGATGATCGGCACACGGCTCCACCCGCGCACCGCGGTGATGACGTCGAGCCCGCTCACGTCCGGCAGACCGAGGTCGAGCAGCACGACGTCCGGGTGCGCCGTCGCGGCGGCGTCGATGCCCTCCCGGCCGGTCGCGGCCGTCGTCACGTCCCAGCCGTGCACGCGCAGCGTGATCGCCATGGCGCGCAGCAGCCCGGGGTCGTCGTCGACCACCAGCACCCGGTTCCCGCCCGCGTCCGCGCCCCGCTCGCTCACCGCGCCTCCTCCGTCGTCACGTCCGCCGTCACGGCCGTCGACACGTCCGTCGTCGTGCCGCCCGGCACCGCGCGGTCCGCGACCGGCACCGTGACGACCATCGTGAGCCCGCCGCCCGGCGTGTCCTCGGGGACGATGCTCGCACCGACGGCCCGGGCGAAGCCCTGCGCCACGGCGAGTCCGAGACCCACGCCGCTGCCGCTCGCGTCGCCGAGGCGCTGGAACGGCTCGAACATCCGGGCACGCGCGGCCTCGGGCAGCCCGGGCCCGCGGTCGACGACGCGCAGCTCGACGCCGTCGCGCGTCGCCGACGCGCTGACCCGCACGTCCCCGGGCGAGAACCGCACGGCGTTGGCGACGACGTTCGCCACGACGCGCTCGAGCAGGCCGGGGTCGGTCCGCACGAGCGGCAGGTCCTCGGGGAGGACGAGCTCGACCCGCCCGCGCGGGAGGTCGAGCGCCGGCTCGAGCGCCGAGTCGACGGCCGGCGGGACGACCTCGTCGAGGGAGACGGCGCGCAGCGTCGGCACGACGGCGCCCGTCTGGAGGCGCGAGAGGTCGAGGAGGTTGTCGATGAGCCGTTCGAGGCGGCCGGTGGCGGTCGCGACGGTCTCCACGAGGGCGTCCTCGTCCGCGGGCGCGAGCACCACGCCCGGGGAGCGCAGGCCGTCCACCGCCGTGCGGATGGCCGCGAGCGGGGTCCGCAGGTCGTGCGAGACGGCGGCGAGCAGCGCGGTCCGTGTCGCGTCCGCCTCGGCGAGGACCGACGCGCGCGCCGCCTGCTCGCGCAGGCGGCGGTACTCGAGGACGATGCCGGCCTGCGCGGCGAACGCGTCGAGCACCTGCCGGTCGCCCGCCGGCAGGGGGCGGCCCTCGAGGACGAGGCGGCGCTCGTCGTCGACCCGCACGAGCGTGCGTGTCGTGCCGTCCGCGGTGCCGGGCGCGGCCTCGGCAGGCGCGCGCCGGGCCTCGGCGATGACCGTCCACGGGCCCTCGGGCCGGGCGTCGGCGCGCTCCTCGAGCACGGCCCGGCGCACCGCGAACGTCTCGGCCAGGCGCGACACGACCGCGTCGGCCGTGTCCTCTCCCGTGAGCACCGAGCGTGCGAGCGCCGCGAGCGTGGAGGCCTCGGCGCGGGCTCGCGCCGCCTGGACCGACCGGCGTGCCGACAGGTCGACGACGGACGCGACGGCGACCGCGACGAGGACGAAGAGCAGCAGGGCGAGCAGGTTCTCGGGGGACGACACCACGAGCAGCCCGGTGGGCGGCGTGAAGAACCAGTTGATGCACAGGAAGGACACGACGGCGCAGGCGAGCGCCGGCCACATCCCGCCCACGAGCGCGACGCCCACGGTGAGCGCGAGGAACACGAGCACCTGCGTGGGCAGCCCGACCAGCTCGTCGGTGCCGTCGAACAGCAGGGTCAGGAGCGCGGGGGCGACGGGCGCGAGCACCCAGCCGGCCACGCGCCGTCGGGCCGACAGCGGGTTGAGGGTGCGCCGCGAGACGCGCCCGGCCCGGGCGCGCTCGTGCGTGACGAGGTGGACGTCGAGCGAGCCGGCGAGGCGGGCGATCTCGGCGCTCGTGGAGCCGAGCAGGGCCTCGCGCCAGCGCGAGTGCCGGGAGACGCCGACGACGACCATCGTCGCGTTGACGCCGCGCGCGAAGTCGACGACGGCGCTCGGCACGTCCTCGCCGACGACGGTGTGGAACGTGCCGCCGAGCGACTCGACGAGCTCGCGGTCGGCGGCGAGCGCGGCGGGCGGTGCCGTGGGCAGGCCGTCGGTCGCGAGGACGTGGACGGCGAGGAGCTCCGAGCCCGCGGCGCGCTCGGCGATGCGGGCGCCGCGCCGCAGCAGCGTGGCGCTCTCGGGCCCCCCGGTGAGGGCGACGACGACCCGCTCGCGCGCGGGCCACGTCCCCGCGATCGCGTGGTCGGCCCGGTAGCGGGTGAGGGCGTCGTCGACGCGGTCGGCGAGCCACAGGAGCGCGAGCTCGCGCAGCGCCGTGAGGTTCCCCTCGCGGAAGTACGACGAGAGCGACGCGTCGACCTGCTCGGCGCGGTACACGTTGCCGTGCGCGAGCCGCCGGCGCAGGGCCTGCGGCGGCAGGTCGACGAGCTGGACCTGGTCGGCGTCGCGCACCACGTGGTCGGGCACGGTCTCGCGCTGCCGCACGCCCGTGATGGCCTCGACGTCCTCGGTGAGGGACTCCAGGTGCTGGACGTTGACCGTCGTGACGACGTCGATCCCGGCGTCGAGCAGGTCGTGCACGTCCTGCCACCGCTTCGCGTGGCGCGACCCGGGGGCGTTCGTGTGGGCGAGCTCGTCGACGAGCGCGACGTCGGGCCGGCGCGCCAGCACCGCGTCGACGTCGAGCTCGGTGAGCTCGACGCCCCGGTGCCCGACGACCCGGCGCGGCACGACCTCGAGGTCGCCCACCTTCGCCGCAGTCGCGGCGCGCCCGTGCGTCTCGACGAGGCCCACGACCACGTCGGTGCCGCGCGCCCGGCGCCGCAGCGCCTCGTCGAGCATCGCGTAGGTCTTCCCGACGCCCGGCGCGGCACCGAGGTACACCGTGAGGCGCCCCCGGCGTCGCGACGTCTCAGCGTTCATGCGTGCAGTCCACCACGCCCACGACGGCACCGGCCGTCAGGACGCGTCCGCGTCGCCCGACGCGTCCAGCCGCTCGAGCGCGAGGTTGAGCGCGAGCACGTTGACGCGCGGCTCGCCGAGCACCCCGAGCACGCGGCCGACCGACTCCTGCTCGACGAGCGCGCGCACCTGCGCGACGTCGAGCTCGCGAGCCTGCGCCACCCGCTCGACCTGCTGCTCGGCGTAGGCGGGCGAGACGTGCGGGTCGAGGCCCGACCCGGAGGCGGTGAGCGCGTCCGGCGGGACGCTCTCGGGGTCGACGCCGTCGGCGGCGGCCACCGCGGCCCGGCGCTCCTCGATCGTCGCGACGAGCTCCGGGCTGCTCGGACCGAGGTTCGAGCCGCCCGAGGCGAGGGTGTCGTACCCGTCGCCCGCGGCCGACGGGCGGCCGTGGAACCACCGCGGGTCCGCGCCCGGCTCGCCGAAGGACTGGCCGGCGAGGGCCGAGCCGACGACCGGGGCGCCGTCCGCACCCGCGTCGTCGACCGACGTCGCGCGCGTGCCGTCGGAGCGCACGAGCGAGCCGTTCGCCTGCCACGGGACGGCGACCTGCCCGACCGCGAGCACCGCGAGCGGGTACAGGACGCCGAGCAGGAGGGTCATGAGGAGCAGGACGCGCAGGCCGGCGAGCGCGTGCCGGGTGAGGGAGATGACGCCGCTCCCGGAGGGTGCGGGGGCCGTGCGGGGCATGGGGTTCCTTCCGGAGGTGATGGATGGCACGGGCGCGGCGGCTCAGAAGCCGGGCAGCAGGGAGACGAGGAGGTCGACGAGCTTGATGCCGACGAACGGGGCGACCAGCCCGCCGACGCCGTAGACGAGGAGGTTGCGCCGCAGGAGCACCGCCGCGGACGCCGGCCGGTAGCGCACGCCGCGCAGCGCGAGGGGCACGAGCACGACGATGATCAGCGCGTTGAAGATCACCGCGGAGAGGATCGCCGACTGCGGGCTCGACAGGTGCATGACGTCGAGCACGCCGAGCGCGGGGAAGACCCCGGCGAACATCGCCGGCAGGATCGCCACGTACTTCGCCACGTCGTTCGCCACGGAGAACGTCGTGAGGGCGCCGCGCGTGATGAGCAGCTGCTTGCCGACCTCGACGATCTCGAGCAGCTTCGTGGGGTCGGAGTCGAGGTCGACCATGTTCCCCGCCTCCTTCGCGGCGGTGGTCCCGCTGTTCATCGCGACGCCGACGTCCGCCTGCGCGAGCGCCGGGGCGTCGTTCGTGCCGTCGCCGGCCATCGCGACGAGGCGCCCGCCCTCCTGCTCGCGGCGGATGAGCGCGAGCTTGTCCTCGGGCGTGGCCTCGGCGAGGACGTCGTCGACGCCCGCCTCGGCGGCGATGGCCCGCGCCGTCACCGCGTTGTCGCCGGTCACCATGACGCTGCGGATCCCCATGGCGCGCAGCTGGTCGAACCGCTCGCGCAGCCCGTCCTTGACGACGTCCTGGAGGCGGACGACGCCCAGCACGCGGGCCGGGCCGTCGCCGACCTGCTCGGCGACGACGAGCGGCGTCCCGCCCTGGGAGCTCACCACCTCGACGTGGGCGGCGAGCTCGTCGCCGACGGCGCCCTCGACGCTCCCACCGGTCGAGGCCACCCAGCGCTGCACGGCGCTGCCCGCGCCCTTGCGCAGGCGCCGCGCAGCGCCCGCGCCGTCCGGACCGCCCGGTCCGGCGAGGTCGACGCCCGACATGCGGGTCTGCGCGGTGAACGGGACGGGCGTCGCGCCGTCCAGCTCGTCCTGCACCCGGGCGTCGACCGCCAGCCGTTCGCGGTCGACGAGGTCGACGATGCTGCGCCCCTCGGGCGTCTCGTCCGCGAGCGACGCGAGCCGCGCGGCGCCGGCGAGCACCTCCGGCGTCACCCCGCCGACCGGCAGGAGCTCGGTCGCGAACCGGTTGCCGTGCGTGATCGTGCCCGTCTTGTCGAGCAGCAGGACGTCGACGTCGCCCGCGGCCTCGACCGCCCGGCCGGACATCGCGAGGACGTTGCGGCGCACGAGCCGGTCCATCCCCGCGATGCCGATCGCGGACAGCAGCGCGCCGATCGTCGTCGGGACGAGGCACACGAGGAGCGCGACGAGCACGACCAGCGGCTGCTCCGCGCCCGAGTACACCGCGAACGGCTGGAGCGTCGCCACGGCGAGGACGAAGACGATCGTCAGGGACGTCAGCAGCACGTTGAGCGCGATCTCGTTCGGCGTGCGCTGGCGCTCACTGCCCTCGACGAGCGCGATCATGCGGTCGACGAACGTCTGGCCCGCCGGCGCGGTGATGCGCACGACGATCCGGTCCGACAGGACGACGGTCCCGCCCGTCACGGCGGACCGGTCGCCGCCGGACTCGCGGATCACCGGCGCGGACTCGCCCGTGATCGCCGACTCGTCCACCGACGCGACGCCCTCGACGACGTCGCCGTCGCCCGGGATCGTCTCGCCTGCCTCGACGACCACCAGGTCGCCCACCCGCAGGCGCGAGGAGGACACCTCGACCGTGGGCAGCAGGTGCAGGCCCGCGCCGCGCGCGAGGGCGTCCGCCGGGGCGTCGAGCCGGCGCGCCGTCGTGCTCTCCTGCGTGGCGCGCAGGCTCGCCGCCTGCGCCGTGCCGCGCGACTCCGCGACCGACTCGGCGAGCGTCGCGAACAGCACCGTCGCCCACAGCCACACGGCGATGGAGATCGGGAACAGGCCGGGGTCGAGCGCGGCGAGGACGGTCGTCGCGACGGCGCCGAGCTCGACGACGAACAGCACCGGCGAGCGGTACAGCTCGCGCGGGTCGAGCTTGCGCAGCGCCGCGGGCAGGGCGGACCGGACCTGCGCCCACGTCAGGGCACGGCCGGCACCGGCGCGACCGCCGCGAGGGCGGCCGCCGTCGTCGCCGGGAGCGTCCGGCGCGGTTCCGGGCTGGCGGGGGACGGAGACGAGCGACGTGCTCATGACAGGGACTCCACGACGGGACCGAGGGACAGGACGGGAAGGAAGGTGAGGCCGACGACGACCAGCGCCACGGTGCCGAGCAGGCCGACGAACAGCGGCTTGTGGGTCGGCAGCGTCCCGGCCGACGCCGGCACCGCCCGCTGGGACGCGAGCCGGCCCGCGAGCGCCAGGACGAGCGCGATCGGCACGAAGCGGCCGACGAGCATCGCGAGGCCGAGGAGGGTGTTGTAGTAGGGCGTGCCGGTGGCGAGCCCCGCGAACGCGGAGCCGTTGTTGTTGCCGGCGGACGCGAAGGCGTACAGGACCTCCGAGAGCCCGTGCGGGCCGCTCTCCTGCTGGCCCGCCAGGCCCGCCGGCAGGACGACGGACAGCGCCGTGCCCACGAGGACGACCGCGGGCGTCGTGAGGACGTACAGGGCGACGAGCGTGATCTCCTGGCGCCCGATCTTCTTGCCGAGGTACTCCGGCGTGCGTCCGACCATGAGGCCGGCGAGGAAGACCGCCACGACGGCGAGCACGAGCATCCCGTACAGGCCTGCTCCCACCCCGCCCGGGGCGATCTCGCCGAGCAGCATGAGGAACACGACCACTCCCCCGCCGGGCGCGGTGAACGAATCGTGCATCGCGTTGACCGCCCCGGTCGAGGTGCCCGTCGTCGCGGTGGCGAACAGCGCGCTCCCGGCGAGGCCGAAGCGGGTCTCCTTGCCCTCCATGGCGGCCCCGGCGGCCTGAGGCGCAGCGCCGGGGCCGGCGAGCTCCGCCCACGTCACGAGCGCGAGCGCGACGACGAACAGGCCGGCCATCGCGCCGAGCACGGCCCACCCCTGCCGGCGGTCGCCGACCATGAGACCGAACGTGCGCGGCAGCGTGAACGGGACGGCGAGCAGCAGGAAGGTCTCGAAGAGGTTCGTGAACGGGTTCGGGTTCTCGAACGGGTGGGCGGAGTTGGCGTTGAAGAACCCGCCGCCGTTCGTCCCGAGCTCCTTGATGGCCTCCTGGGACGCGACGGGCCCGCCGAGCACGTGCTGGGTGCCGCCCGCGAGCGTCTCGACCGCCGTGTGCGGGTTCAGGTTCTGGACGACGCCGTTCGCGACGAGCACCACCGCCGCGACGAACGCCAGCGGGAGCAGCACCCGCACGACCGAGCGGGTGAGGTCGGCCCAGAAGTTCCCGACGCGCGCGTCGGTGCCGGAGCGGGCGAACCCGCGCACGAGCGCGATCGCGACGGACAGTCCCACGGCCGCCGACAGGAAGTTCTGCACGGCGAAGCCCGCCATCTGCAGCAGGTGGCCCGCGGCCGCCTCGCCCGAGTACCACTGCCAGTTCGTGTTCGTCACGAAGGAGACGGCGGAGTTCCACGCCCCGGCGGGGTCCAGACCGGTGAAGCCGAGGTCCAGCGGCAGGTGCTCCTGCAGCCGCCCGAGCCCGTACAGCACGAGGACCGAGACGAGCGAGAAGCCGAGGAGCGACAGGAGGTAGGTGCTCCACGTCTGCTCCGCGTCGGGGTCCACGCGCGCCACCCGGTAGCCCGCGCGCTCCACGCACAGGTGCGCCGGCGAGGTGTAGACGCGCGCCAGGTACGCGCCGAGAGGAGCGTGCACCGCGGCGAGCGCGGCGACGAGCAGGGCGACCTGGCCGACGGCGGACCACACGGTCGCGGCGTCGACGGTCGACATCCCGCTCACCTAGCCCGGTCGCTGCGGAGCAGCGCGACGAAGAGGTAGCCCAGCACGCCGACGACGGCGCCCAGGGCGATCCAGTCCAGCAGCATCACCGGGCACCCCCCGACGAGCCGTGACGACGCGCGACGAGCGCGACGGCGGCGAAGAACGCCACCGTGAGGAGGAGGTAGGCCACGTCGGCCATGGAGGTGCCTTCTCGACGACGGGCGGCCGGCCCCCGGAGCGGGGCGTCGACCGGTGCGCGGATCCGCGCACCGTCCTGTCCTACGTCCGCCGCCCTGCCCCGGGACGCCGTCCTGACGGATCCCTGACGCCTCCCGCCGCGTCCCTGACGGCATCCTGACCTTCCGGCCCGCCGGGGCCACTTGCACAGCCGATACCGTGGAGTACGTGATGAGATTGTGACCTCTACATGACCTTCACCCCGGCGTGTGCGGCGCGCCACGCGGCGGGGCACCTAGGATGTCCCGCATGATCTTCAAGGCCGTCGGTGACGGGCGCCCGTACCCGGATCACGGGAAGGTGACCGCCAGGGACTGGGCCGAGGTGCCCCCGCGCCAGGTGCGCCTCGACGAGCTGGTCACCACCAAGCGCACGCTCCACCTGGACGCGCTGCTCGCCGAGGACTCGACCTTCTACGGGGACCTGTTCGCCCACGTCGTCGAGTACGACGGCGTGCTCTACCTCGAGGACGGGCTGCACCGCGCGGTCCGGGCGGCGCTGCAGCAGCGCGCGATCCTCCACGCCCGCGTGCTCACCGTCCGATGACGTCCACTCTCCGGTAGGTTTCAGGCGTGACCACCCAGCCCGACCCCGCGCGCGCCGTGCGCCGGAGGCGCATGCACGAGCGCCAGGCCGTCGTGTTCGGGCTGCTCATCGCGGCGCTCGCCGTCACGGGTCTCGGCGCGCTGGCGGTGTACACGGGCGCGATCGAGGCCCCGTTCGACCGCCCGTTCTCCACTCCCGAGGAGACCGACGAGCTGGCCGACGTCCCCGTCCCGTGCCTGCCCGACGGCACGCTCCCCGTACCGTCCGGCGACGTCCACGTCGTCGTCCTCAACGCGTCCGGCGAGAGCGAGCCGCTCGCCGGACTCAACAAGGACGTGCTGGTCCAGCGGGGTTTCGTGGTCGACTCGATCGGCAACGCCCCGGACGTCGACGGGGACACGGAGCCGGACGTCAAGGCCCGCACGCAGATCCACTTCGGCGCGGCGGGGCTCGCGGCGGCGTACACGCTCGCCGCGCACTACCCCGATCCCGGCCTGGTGCTCGACGCGCGTGAGGACGCGACGGTCACGCTCTACGTCGGCCAGGACTTCGAGGACGTCGTGGACAACGAGCTCGTCGGCATCGCCGCCGACGTCCCGCTCGAGAGCCGCGAGGGCTGCGTCCCCGTCGAGCAGATCACCCCGCAGCCCCTGCCCGTCGCGCCGGGCCAGGAGGCACCGGCGGAGGGCTGAGCCCCTCCGCCCGCCCGGTCCCCCACCTGTGGACGGTGCTGATGACGTCGATCCGACCTGCCCGAACCGACGACCCCGCCGAGGTCGAGCGCCTCTACGCCGTCTGCCTGCGCACCGGCGCCTCCGGTGACGACGCGACAGGCCTCTACGCCGACCCGCGCCTCCTCGGCGAGGTGTACCTCGGGGCCTACCTCGCGCTCGAGCCGGAGCTCGCGTTCGTCGTCGACGACGGAGGCGTCGCGGCCGGGTACGTGCTGGGCGCCCGCGACACGGTCGCCTTCGAGGCCGCGTGCGAGCGGGCGTGGTGGCCGGCGCTGCGCGAGCGCTACCCGCTCGGCTCGTTCTCCGAGGGCTCGCGCGACGAGGCGCTCGTCCGGCACATCCACGCACCGCCCGTGGCGCGGGCCGGCGTGGTCGCCGCCTACCCGTCGCACCTGCACGTCGACCTGCTGCCCGCGGCGCAGGGCGGCGGCGACGGCCGGCGCCTGCTCCAGACGCTGTTCGACGCGCTCCGCTCCGCCGGGTCGCCCGGCGTGCACCTGGGCGTCGCGCGGGACAACCCCCGGGCCGTCGGCTTCTACCGCCACCTCGGGTTCACCGAGCTCGACGGCGACGACGGCGGCCTCACGCTGGGCCTGCGCCTCTGACGCGCGGGCCGGCATCCGCGGTGCGGCGGCCGGCCCGCGGCGGCGTCAGTGACGGTCGGCGTCCGTGACGGCGTGCTCGTCGCCGCCGGGGGCCGACGCCGGGCTCGCCGGCTCCTGGCTCGTGCCGCGCCACCGGGCGATCGTGCGCATGAGGTGGTAGATCACGAGCGCCGCCGCCGTGCCGAGCGCGATGCCCTCGAACGTGAGCTCACCGGCCACCCAGGTGAAGTTCGCGATGCCGATGACCAGCGGCACCGCCGCGGTGGTGAGGTTCACCGGGTCGGAGAAGTCCACGCGGTTCTGCACCCAGATGCGGGCACCGAGGATGCCGATCATGCCGTAGAGCAGGGTCGTCGCCCCGCCGAGCACGCCCGCGGGGATGGTCGCGACGAGCGCGCCGAACTTCGGCGACAGCGACAGCACGAGCGCGGTCGCCGCCGCGACCCAGTACGCCGCGGTCGAGTACACGCGCGTCGCGGCCATGACGCCGATGTTCTCGGCGTACGTCGTCGTGCCGGACCCGCCGCCGACGCCCGCGAGGGTCGTGGCGACGCCGTCGGCGAGCAGGGCGCGGCCCGTGAGGGCGTCGAGGTTCTGGCCCGTCATCGCGGCCACCGACTTCACGTGGCCGACGTTCTCCGCGACGAGCACGAGCACGACCGGCACGAACAGGCCGAGCACGGCGACGTCGAACGACGGGGCGACGAACTCCGGCAGGCCGAACCACGCGGCGTCGCGCACGGCCGAGAAGTCGACCTCGCCCTGGACCACCGCGGCGACGTAGCCGATCACCACGCCGACGAGGATCGACAGCCGCCCGAGGATCCCCTTGAACAGGACCGTGACGAGGATGATCGCGACGAGCGTGATGAGGGCGGTGACCGGCGCGGCGCGGAAGCCGCTCGTGCACGACTGGACGATCTCGCCGTCGACCACCGAGGAGCTGCACGTCCCCCAGGCCGTGGGCGCGAGGTTGAGCCCGATGAGAGCGACGATCGTGCCGGTGACGATGGGCGGCATCGCGACGTCGATCCACCGCGCCCCCGCGAGGTGCACGACGAGGCCGACCGCCGCGAGCACGAGGCCCGTGACGAGGATGCCGCCGACGGCGACGGCCTGTCCCTGGGACGCGGTCGCGGCGGCGATGGGCGCGATGAACGCGAAGCTCGATCCGAGGTAGCTGGGGAGCCGGTTGCGCGTGATGAGCAGGAACGCGGCGGTGCCGACCGCGGAGAAGAACAGCGTGGTGGCCGGGGAGAAACCCGTCAGGAGCGGCACGAGGAACGTCGCGCCGAACATCGCCACGACGTGCTGCATGCCGATGCCGATGGTGCGCGGCCAGCTCAGCCGCTCACCGGGGTCGACGACGTCCCCCGGTGCGACCCGCTTGCCGTCCCCGTGCACCCGCCAGCCGATGGCGCTCATGACTCTCCCGTCCGTGACGTTCCTGGGGAAACCCCCGGAGCAGGGTAGTGCCCGGACGTCACGGCGCTGTTTCGCGCCCGCGCGCGAGGGGCCGCGCGCGGGCGCGACGAGTCAGCCGAGCTGGGGACGCACCTCGTCGGCGACGAGCTGCAGGTGGTCGAGGTCGTGCAGGTCGAGCACCTGGAGGTAGAAGCGCGTGACGCCCTGCTCGGCCGCGGCGGCGAGCTTGTCGGCCGCCTCCGCGACGGTGCCGGCGATGCCGTTGCGGCGCACCTCGTCGGGCTCGCGGCCGATCGCCTCGGCGCGACGGCGGAACTCGGCCTCGTCCTTGCCGATCGCGATGACGAACGCCGCGGAGTAGACGAGCGAGTCGGGGTCGCGGTCGGCGTCGAGGCACGCCGCGCGCACGTTCTCGATGCGCTCGGGCAGCACGCCCGGGTCGGGGAACGCGACGTTGAACTCGCTCGCGTAGCGCGCGGCGAGCGCGGGCGTCCGGCGGGGGCCGTGGCCGCCGACGATGACGGGCACGCGGTCCTGCGCGGGCTTGGGCAGCGCCGGCGAGTCCGTGAGCGTGTAGTGCTCGCCCGAGAAGCTGAACGTCTCGCCGACCGGCGTCTCCCAGAGCCCCGTGATGACGGCGAGCTGCTCCTCGAGGATGCCGAACCGCTTCGCGGGGAACGGGATGCCGTACGCCTCGTGCTCGCGCGCGTACCAGCCGGCGCCGAGGCCGAGCTCGACGCGCCCGCCCGACATCTGGTCGACCTGCGCGGCCTGGATCGCGAGCACGCCGGGGTGGCGGAACGTCGCCGACGACACGAGCGTGCCCAGGCGGATGCGGCTCGTCTCGCGGGCGAGGCCGGCGAGCGTCGTCCAGGCGTCGGTCGGGCCGGGCATGCCGTCGCCGTCGCCCATCACGAGGTAGTGGTCGGAGCGGAAGAAGGCGTCGAAGCCGAGGTCCTCGGTGGCCTTCGCGACGGCCAGGATGTCGTCGTAGGAGGCGCCCTGCTGGGGCTCGGTGAAGATGCGCAGGTCGATCTGGGTCATGGCGCCAGTCTGCCCGACGCCGGGCGCGCCCCGTCCCGCCCGCGCCACCGCTGACGTGCCGGCCCCGGTGTCCGTAGAGTCGCGCCATGCGCGTGAGCACCGTGATCCTGCCGATCTACCCGTGGCGCGAGGGGCGCGAGGTGTGGCGTGCCGCCGACGACCTCGGCCTGCACGCCGGCTACACGTACGACCACCTGTCGTGGCGCTCGTTCCGCGACGGCCCGTGGTTCGGCGCGGTGCCGACGCTGGCCGCCGCCGCGGGCGTCACGGAGCGGCTGCGCCTCGGCACGCTCGTGACGTCGCCGAACTTCCGCGAGCCCGTGACGTTCGCGAAGGACGTCATGACGCTCGACGACCTCTCCGACGGCCGCGTCACGGTCGGCCTCGGCGCCGGCACGACCGGCTTCGACGCGACGGTCCTCGGCGGCCAGCCATGGTCCCCGCGCGAGCGCGCCGACCGCCTGCGCGACTTCACCGCGCTCCTCGACCGCCTGCTCACCGAGCCGGCGGTGACCCACGACGAGGGGCACTACCGCGCCCACGAGGCACGGACGATCCCCGGACCCGTCCAGTCGCCGCGCGTCCCGTTCGCGATCGCGGCGACGGGGCCGCGCGGGCTGCGGCTCACCGCGCGCTACGGGCAGTCGTGGGTCACGACGGGCGACGGCGCCCTCGACGACGGCGCGACGCCGTCCGACGCGCGCGACGCCGTGCGGGCCCAGGTGCAGCGACTGGAGGCCGCGTGCGTCGAGGCCGACCGCGACCCCGCCACGATGGGTCGCGTCCTGCTCACCGGGTTCACCCCGGACCGTCCGCTGGACTCGGTGGACGCGTTCGTCGAGACCGCGGCCGGCTACGCGGCGGCGGGCGTCACGGAGATCGTGCTGCACTGGCCGATCCCCGGCACCCAGTTCGAGGCCGACCAGGCCGTGTTCGAGCGCGTCGTCGCCGACGGCGCGCCGCAGGTCGCGGCCCTGTGACCGGCAGCGCGTGGGACCGCCTCGTCGCCCGGCTGCGCGGCTGGTGGCGACGGGCCGACGACGTCCGGACCGGCACCCGCTGGTCGAGCATCGCCACGGTGCTGGGCGGGATCGCCGTCGCGCTGCTCTGCCTCTCGCTCGTGCTGCGTGGCCGCACGTGGGCGTGGGTGCCGCTCGTGATCGCGGCCGCGGTCGCGCTGCGCGAGGTGCGGTACCTCCAGCGCGTCGCCCGGGGCGGGCGGCGCGGCCCGCGGTACCAGGAGAACGCGCCGCGCTGACGCACGGCCCTGCCGGGGTCATCCGCAGGTCGCACACCGGCGGACCGCAGGATCCACCGGACGGACGACGCGCGCAGACCTGTCCGTGGCGAAGACTGGGGTACGACGCCGGGCCACGGCGTCGAGACTCCCGGAGGCACACGTGACCAGCCAGCTCCCCACGCGCGAGACGACGTCGTCGCCCCGCGCCGCGGCGCGCGGCGCACGCTCCACCGCGGGCCGCGCCCGCCGCCGTCCCGCGACCACCCCCGCCCGACCGGCGGTCCCGCCCGTCGAGCGCGCCAACGGGTGGGTCGTCGCGGTCGCCGTCGTCGCCGGTGCCGTGCTGTTCTCGTGGCTCGCGATGAACGCGTTCCTCGGCGGCTGACCGAGCGCTGCGTCCCCGCTCCGGCGCTGCGTCCCGAGACGCATCGTTCGGACCTGGACGCAGCCCTCGACGCGGGGCCCGCCGAGGTCTACCGTCGAGGGACGGGCGCCGTCGCCCTGCGGCGTGCGCCCGGCCAACGTCCCGGACGGGAGCACCCATGGGCACCACGGACGAGGAGACGGACGCCGCGCCGGCACCGGCCGCCGAGCCCGGGCGAGAGGCGGTCGACACGTTCGCCGAGCGCCTGTTCACCGCGACGCTCGGCGCGATCGACGTGCTCGCCGTGCACGTGGGCGACCGGCTCGGCTGGTACCGCGCCCTGGCCGACGCCGGTCCCCTCACGTCCACCGCGCTCGCCGAGCGCACCGGGACCCACGAGCGCTACGCGCGCGAGTGGCTCGAGCAGCAGGCCGCGTCCGGGATCCTCGCTGCCGAGGACCCTGCCGCCGGCCCCGCGCTCGTCGCCGACCCGGCCGACGTCGCCCGCGAACGCCGCTACGCCCTGCCGGCCGCGCACGCCGAGGTGCTGACCGACGGTTCGTCGCTGGCATACTCCGCGCCGCTCGCGCGCTTCGTCGGCGCCGTCGGGCCCCAGCTGCCCCACCTGCTGGACGCGTACCGCGCCGGCGGCGGCGTGTCGTGGGACCAGCTCGGCGACGACGCGCGCGAGGCCCAGGCGGACGTCAACCGGCCGTGGTTCGAGCACAGGCTGGCGCCGACGCTCGCGGGGCTGCCCGAGGTGCACGACGTCCTGTCGCGCCCGGGTGCGCGCGTGGTCGACGTCGGGTGCGGGTTCGGCTGGTCGACGCTCGCGCTCGCGCAGGCGTACCCGGACGCCGTGGTGCGCGGCATCGACGTGGACCGGCCGTCCGTCGAGGCGGCGCGTGCGGCGGCGGCCGCGGCCGGTCTGGCCGACCGCGTGACCTTCCACCATGCCGACGCCGCGGAGCTCCACCTGGCCGAGCCGTGCGACGCGGCGTTCGCGTTCGAGTGCGTCCACGACCTGCCGAGGCCGGTCGCCGTCCTCGACGCGGTGCGGCGCGCGGTGCGGCCGGACGGCGTCGTCGTGGTCATGGACGAGGCCGTCGCGGACGAGTTCGCCGCCCCGGCCGACGACGTCGACCGGATCATGTACGGCTACAGCCTCTTCGTGTGCCTGCCCGACGGGATGTCGACCCAGCCGTCGGCCGGGACGGGGACCGTGATGCGGCCCGCGACGCTGCGCCGGTACGCGCTCGAGGCAGGGTTCGCCGGCGTCGAGGCGCTGCCCGTGGACGACTTCGCGTTCTTCCGCTTCTACCGGCTGGTGCTCTGAGGCGCTTCCCAGTGCGCCTCGTCGCCGACGCGGATGGTGCCCGACGAGAGCAGGCGGCACACGACGCCGCCGCGGTCGTGCATCGAGCGCATCGCACCGGGGGCGATCCAGTCGTCGAGGAGACGGCACGGTGCGGCGATGCGCAGCACCTGGAGCTCGACGTCGCCGAGCCGCAGGAACGAGTTCGGCCGGGTGGGCAGGTCCCCGTGGTCGAGCGTGATGTTGCGCCGCGTGAGACCCGGGTCGATCTCCTGGCCGAGGATCTCGGACGCCGCCCGGAGGTCGGCCAGCGTCTGGACGGTCACGTGCCGGTGCTTGGACCCGTGGTAGCGGTCGCCGACGAGCCCGCGCCCCTCCTCCGCCTCGACCTCGAGGACGGTGCGGGTGGGCAGACGCCGGGCCTTGGCGACGTGGATCGAGAGCACGCGCGGGGTGTCGGTCACGTCCCCACCCTGGCACCCGCGGGCGCCGGGCGCGACGGGCGGCACGTGACCCGCGCACGGCCGGTCCGCGACCGGTACGGGTGTACCGTCGGCAGGCATGACCGACGTCCGCAGCCGCACGCACGCCCAGGCCGTCGACGCAGCGATCGGGCTCTTCACGCGCCAGGGGTACGAGCAGACCACCGTCGAGGAGATCGCCGACGCCGCGCAGGTCAGCCGGGCCACGTTCTTCCGCCGGTACCGCTCGAAGGAGGACGTGGTCTTCGCGGACCACGAGCTGCTGCTCGACGAGGTCGTCGTCATGCTCGCCGCGACGCGGCCCGTGCCCGACGCCGCGGGGAACCTCGTGCCGGACCCGTCGGTCGACCCGTACCTCGAGGTGTGCCGCGCGGCGCGCCTCGTGTTCGACCACCACGTCGGTCAGCGCGAGACGTCGATCGCCCGGTGGCACCTCCTCCAGCAGGTGCCCGCCCTGCGCGACCGCGAGCTCGTCACCACGCACCGCTACGAGCGGGCGTTCACGGCCTACCTGCGCGACGCGCTGCCGCCCGACAAGCGCCGCTCGACCGCCTCGATCGCGTTCGCCGCGTCCGTCGTCGCCGTCCACAACGCGCTCCTGCGGCGCTGGCTGCGCGACCCGGAGCAGGACCTGCGCCCGCAGCTCGAGGAGGCGTTCGCCGACCTGCGCAAGGCCGCCGTCGGGCGCTACACCGTCGACGACGCCCCCGTCGACGGCGGGACCCGCGGCACGGACTCGACGAACGGGCACCGCGTCGTCGTCACGGTCGTGGACGCGGGGGCGGATCCCGCGGACGTGGCGGACGACGTCGCCCGCGCCGTCCGCGACGCGCTCGCCTGACCGGCCGCGCGGACGACCTGACCGCCCGCTGCGTCGCGGGAATGGCCGGGTAGCATCGGGGGTTGCAGAACGCAGTACGCACGAACGTGCTCCGGGGTCGGTGCAATTCCGAGCCGGCGGTAACAGTCCGCGACCCGCGCCCTACGCGCGGTTGACCTGGTGGAACTCCAGGACCGACGGTGACAGTCCGGATGGGAGGAAGCACGTGCGGCGCGGCCGTCCCCACGGCGTGCGCCCGCCGAGACGATCGGCGAGCCCGCACCGGAGCTGACCGGTCTCGCCGTGGTGAGCGACGGCGTCGGCCCTCACGGGCCGCGACGACCCGGCGCCCGCCCTCGCCCCGGAGCACCCGTGCCTGGGAAGGACGAGGGACATCCGATGGACCTGATGGCGCTGTTCGACGCGCAGCTCACGATCGGCGACCAGCACCTGCTGTGGCGCGAGATCGTCGGCAACGGGTTCGGCCTGGCGTCGGCGCTGGGCGGCATGCGGCGCAAGGTGTGGGCGTGGCCGGTCGGCATCGTCGGCAACCTGCTGCTGCTCACTGTGTTCCTCGGCGCGGTGTTCGCGACGCCGAACCCCGTGAACCTGCTCGGCCAGGCCGGTCGGCAGGTCATGTTCGTCGTCGTGTCCGTGTACGGGTGGGTGCAGTGGCGCCGCACGCAGCAGCGGCTGGGCGGCGCGGACGCCGACAGCCACGGCGTGAGCGTCGTCCCGCAGTGGGCGACGGCGCGCCAGCGGATCCTCCTCGCGGTCGCCCTCGTCGGCGGCACCGCCCTGCTGACGCCGCTGTTCCGCGCGCTCGGCTCCTACGAGCCCGTCTGGGCGGACGCGTGGATCTTCATGGGGTCGCTGCTCGCGACGTACGGCATGGCGAAGGGCTGGGTCGAGTTCTGGCTGATCTGGGTCGCGGTCGACGTCGTCGGCGTGCCGCTGCTCGTGTCCGCCGGGTACTACGCGTCCGCGTTCATGTACGTGTTCTACGGCGCGTTCACGCTCGTCGGGTTCTTCGTGTGGTGGCGCGTCAACCGGCGCGCCACGGCCGAGGCGGCCGCAGCGGGAGTACCCGCGGCGGCCTGACCGCTCACCCGTCGAACAGCATCCGGTCCGACGGCGCGACCCGGTACGCACCGAGCGACGGTTCCGCGCACACCGCGTTCACGACCGCGTCGCCGCCGCCGACGTAGGTGGCGGTCGAGTCGATCTCCGCCCCGACGAACCATGACCGGTCGCGCGGCCACCACAGGTCGGGCGGCTGGCCGTGGCGGCGGAAGGCCGCGACGTCGGCGACGGTGCCCGTCCACAGGTGGTACTCGCGGTGCGGGAGGAGCAGCATCGGCGCGGCAGGGCGTTCGACGAGCGTCGGCGCGAGCCGTCGCCAGCCCTCCTCCCGGGCGGCGGCGAGCTCCTCCTCCGTCGGGCGCGGCTCGTCCCCGTCCCCGCCGACGACCACGCCCATGCCCGACGTCGCCCGCGGGTCGGTGCCGCGGTCGTAGAGGATCGGGTGGCCCGTCCACAGCGCGAGGTGCACGGGCTGGCTGCGCGTGAACGCGGCGAGCACCCGCGCCAGGTCCTCCGCCTGCGTCACCGCGGTCACCACCCCCGTCGCGTCGTGCTCGGGGCCGGGGACGCACGCGTACGCCGCGTACCCGCGCGGGACGGTGCCGTCGACGCGCGGCCCGAAGCCGCCGAGACGGCCGGCGATCCACTGCCCGGCCGACGCGTCCTCGTCCCAGGCCACCGCGCCGAGCTCTCCCACGTCGGGCACTGTACGACGACACCGGTGATACCTGATCTCACTTGACTGATACGCAGTATCGGCGCACGATGGGAACGACCGTCGCCGACGCCGGCACCGCGGCCCGGGAGACGTGCCGGGACGGTCGCTGCACGCGCACGACCCCTCGAGCCTGGAGCACCGATGCCCCCCACCACGCCGACCACGCCCGGTGTCACCGAGCCCGCCTACGACCTCACGACGCCGCTCGACGTCGACTACGCGGGCGCGTTCGCGCACGCGACGGAGGCCGACCGCGCCCACCAGCTGCGCGTGCGGCAGTTCGTCCAGGACGAGGTGCTGCCCGTCATCGACGAGTACTGGGAGCGCGCGGAGGTCCCGCTCGGCCTGGTGAAGCGCATGGCGGAGCTCGACTTCCTGCGCGACGGCGTCGACGTCGACGGCCGCCAGCGCATCAGCCACCTGGGCGCAGGCCTCGCCGCCATGGAGATGTCGCGCGGCGACGGCTCCGTCGCGACGATCTGCGGGGTGCAGGGCGGGCTTGCGCTGCGCTCGATCCAGATGCTCGGCTCCGACGAGCAGCGCGCCCGCTGGGCAGAGCCGATGGCGCGCGGCGAGGTCATCGGCGCCTTCGCGCTCACGGAGCCGACGCACGGCTCGGACTCGGTCTCGCTCGAGACGACCGCCCGCCGCGAGATTCGCGACGGCGTCGAGGGATACGTGCTCAACGGCGAGAAGAAGTGGATCGGCAACGGGTCGTCGGGCGACATCACGGTCGTGTGGGCGCGCCTCGTGGGAGAGGACGGCGACGGGCAGGTCCACGGTTTCGTCGTCCCGCAGGACTCCCCCGGCTACACCGGCACCACCATCACCGGCAAGGTGTCGCTGCGCGCGATCTGGCAGGCGCACGTCGTGCTCGACGACGTGTTCGTCCCCGCGGGGAACGCCCTCCCGGGCGCGCGGTCGTTCAAGGACACCGCGCGCGTGCTGTTCGCGACGCGCCTCGGGGTGGCGTGGGCCGCCGTCGGGCACGCGGTCGCCTGCTACGAGACCGCCGTCGCGTACGCGACGCAGCGCGTGCAGTTCGGCCGCCCGCTCGCGGCGAACCAGATGATCCAGGAGCGCCTCACCCGGATGCTGTCGACGCTCACGCAGCTGCAGCTCCTCGTCGCCCGGATGACGCAGCACGCGGACGCGGGCACGCTCACCGGCCCGCAGGCGTCGCTCGCCAAGTACACGTGCACGCGCGGCGCGCGGGAGATCGCCGCGAGCGCCCGCGACCTGCTCGGCGGCAACGGCATCCTGCTTGCGAACCGCGTCGCCCGGCACTTCGCCGACGTCGAGGCGCTGCACACGTACGAGGGCACCGAGTCCGTGCAGGCCCTCATCGTCGGTCGTGACGTCACCGGCGTCTCGGCGTTCGCCTGACCCACCGCACCGGACGGAGCACACCATGACCGCACCCGCCGCCGAGGTCACGCCCGGGGAGATCACGCCGGAGGACGAGGTCACGCCCGTCCTGCTGCACGGCGCGCGCACCCCGTTCACGCGGTTCCGCGGCGCGCTCGCGTCGTTGTCCGCCGCCGAGCTCGGCGCGCACGCGATCCGCGGCGCGCTCGCCGCGGCGGGCGTGCGGCCCGAGCAGGTCGACGCCGTGATCGTCGGCCAGGTCGTCCAGGCGGGCGCGAAGCAGGGCCCGGCCCGGCAGGCCGCGATCCGTGCCGGCCTCGGCTGGGACGTCCCGACGGTGACGATCAACAAGCTGTGCCTGTCCGGCCTCACGGCGGTCATCGACGCCGCACGGCTCGTGCGCACCGGCGAGGCGGGCGTCGTCGTCGCGGGCGGCCAGGAGTCCATGACGAACGCGCCGCACCTCGTGCTGGGCTCGCGCTCCGGCTTCGCGTTCGGCGACGTGACGATGGCCGACTCCCTCACCCACGACGGCCTCGACGACCCGTTCAGCGGCGAGGTCATGGGAGAGCTCACCGACAAGGGCTGCGCGACGCGCGGCATCGGCCGTCCCGAGCAGGACGCCTACGCGCTGCGCTCGCACCAGCGCGCGGCCGCCGCGCGCGACGCCGGCCGGCTCGCCGACGAGATCGCGCCGGTCAGCGTGCCGCAGCGCAAGGGCGAGCCGGTCGTCGTCGAGCACGACGAGGGCGTGCGTGCCGACACGACGCTCGAGGCGCTGCAGCGCCTGCGCCCCGCGTTCGTCCCGGACGGCACCATCACCGCCGGGTCGAGCTCGCCGCTGTCCGACGGCGCGGCAGCGGTCGTCGTCGCGAGCCGCGCCTTCGCGAGGCGCAACGGCCTGCCGTGGCTGGCGGAGATCGGCGCGGCCGGGCAGGTCGCGGGTCCGGACGGCTCGCTGCACTCCCAGCCGTCGCGCGCGATCGAGGCGGCGCTCAAGCGCGAGGGGCTCGCGGCGTCGGACCTCGACCTCGTGGAGATCAACGAGGCGTTCGCGGCGGTCGCGCTGCAGTCGATCGCCGATCTCGGGATCGACCCGGACGTCGTGAACACCGACGGCGGCGCGATCGCGCTCGGCCACCCCGTCGGCGCGTCGGGTGCCCGGCTCGCGCTGCACCTCGCGCTCGCCCTGAACCGTCGGGGCGGCGGCGTCGGCGCCGCCTCGCTGTGCGGCGGCGGCGGTCAGGGCGACGCGCTGGTCCTGCACGTCCGGTCCTGACCCGGTCGACGACCACTCTCGACGACGGTCCACGGGCGCGCTCCGGCCGCGCACGCGCCAGACCCGCGGGACGAAGCGGGAGAAAGCGGGGCGCTGACGCGTTTCGGCGCGCGCGCACCCCGCACCTCGTGCACGCTGACGAACGAGGTTCGGCGCGGTTCGCCGGGAGCGTGTGACGCAGATCGCGTCACGAGCGACCCGAGTCGCGTCATGGATCGCGTCACGTGCGGTCCCTCCTCCTGGAACACCATCGAGAGGACCGTCATGACGACCGACACGCTTGCCGGCACCGCACGCCGCGCGACCGCTCGCGCGCGCCGATCCCACCTGTCCGCCGTCGCCGTGGTCGCGGTCGGGCTGGTGGCCGGGTTCGCCGCCGGCCCGTTCCTGCTCGGCTGAGCAGCGGCACGAGGGCCCGGGGACCGCGGTCCCCGGGCCTTCGCCGTCCCCGGCCCGGCAGGGCCGACGTCAGGCGTCGCGCAGCAGCTCCTCGAGACGGTCGAGCAGCGCGACCTGGCCCGAGACGACGAGCCCGCGGGCCCGAGCGACGGGGAACCACTGCGCCCGGTCCAGCTCGGGGAACTCCTGGAGCCGCCCCGACCGCGGCGGCCACTCCAGCGCGAACGTGCTGCTCGTGATGCGCGAGACGTCGAAATCCGCCGCGCGCGCCCACGCGGACACCTGCTTGCCGGCGCGCTGCCGCACCGTGCCGAGGTCGAGGTCCGGGCCCGAGCTCGCGGGCGGCGCGACGCCGAGCTCCTCGGTGAACTCGCGCAGCGCGGCGGCGTGCGGCTCCTCGCCCGGGTCGATCTCCCCCTTGGGGATGGTCCACGCACCCGCGTCCTTGCGCGCCCAGAGCGGGCCGCCCATGTGCCCGAGCAGCACCTCGACGACGCCGTCGCGCACGCGGTAGAGCACCAGGCCGGCCGACTGCTTCATCCTCCCTTCCTACACACCCGATGTGTCGGGGGCACGGCGTAGCGTCGATCGCGGCTCACCGACGACGCCGAGGAGGCGCAGCATGTCGAGCACGCAGACCGTCACGCACGTGAACCCGCCCAGCCTGCACACCAACCCGGCCTTCTCGCAGGGCACGATCGTCGAGACCGGCCGCACGCTCTACGTCGGCGGGCAGAACGGCACCGGCCCCGACGGCACGATCGTCGAGGGCGGGATCGCCGCGCAGACCGCGCAGGCGCTGCGCAACGTCCTCGCCGTGCTCGACGCCGCCGGTGCCGGTCCCGAGCACGTCGCCCGCCTCGCGGTGTACCTCGCGCCGGAGGCCGACCTCATGGAGGGCTTCGCCGTCGTCGGCGAGGTGTGGGGCCCGCACCCCGCCGCGGTGACCGTGCTGCGCGTCGGGATCGGCCGGCCCGGCGCGCTCGTCGAGATCGAGGCGGTCGCGGCGCTGCCCGCCTGACGCTCAGGCGCAGAGACCGACGGGGTCCCAGGATCCCCAGGTGACGGACCCGGGCAGCTCGCCCGTCGTCCACCACTGGGCCCGGTAGTTCACGCCGGCGCGGGACACCGTCTGCCCGCCGGTGTAGACGACTTCGCGCGCCCACGCCGGAGCGCACTCCGCGACCTCGACCGCCGGCGCGGTGCCGCACGGCCCGACCTCCGCTTACGGCCCCCAGGCGTGCGCACCCGGCACCTGGTTCCGCGTCCACCACGCCGCGCGGTACTCGACGCCCTCGTGCGAGACGACCTCGCCGCCCGTGTAGACGCCGGTGCCGTACCAGGGCGCGGCGCACTCGGCCGCGACGCCGGGACCGGGCGTCGCCGCCCGCAGCGTCGAGCCGAGCGCGTCGCCGAGCTCGTTGCGGTGGTCGCCCGACAGGTCCCACCACATCGCGCCGCCGTAGCCCTGCGTCGCGACGAACTCCGCCTTGGCCGTGACGGACGCCGGGTCGTCGTAGCTCCACCACTCGTCGCCGTCGTACAGCCAGGACGCGCCGATCTCCGGGTCGAAGAACCGCTCGCCGTCCTGCGCCCGCAGCTGGGCGTACGTCCGCGTGCCGACGTAGCCCGCCGCGGGCTGCCAGCCCTGCGAGCCGTCCTCGACGCCGTGCCAGCCGTGCCCGTACGCGGCGAGGCCGGCGTTGAGCTGGCTCGGGTCGGCGCCCGCGGCCGTGTACATGGCCAGCGCGCCGTCGAGCCCGAGGCCCCAGTTGTGCGTGCCGTCCGGGTGGAGGTTCCCCTGGTGCCCGGTCTGGTTCGGCACCCAGCCGCCGTGGAAGTCGTAGCCCTGGACGTTGAGGAAGTCGACGACGGCGAACAGCCGCGGGTCGAGCCAGCCGCCCTGCCCGGCGTTCCAGCCACCCGCCGGGGCGAACGCCGTGAGGAGGTAGTCCTCGCCGGTCTCGGCCCCGAGCGCGTCGAGCTCGGCGCGGAACTCCTCCATGAGCAGCAGGAAGTTCTCCTTGTCCTCGGGGCGGGCGTTCGTCGTCTCGCCGCCGGTGACGGGCCACTCCCAGTCGATGTCGATGCCGTCGAAGATGCCGGCCGCCGCGCCGGGACCGCCCTTGCCGTCCACCACCGGCAGGTTGCCCTCGATGTACAGGTCGATGCAGGAGTCGACGAGAGCGCTGCGCCCCTCGGGCGTCGAGGCCGCCTCGGAGAAGTGGTCGGACCAGGTCCAGCCCCCGAGGGAGACGAGGATCTTCGTGTCCGGGCTGAGGGCCTTGAGCTTGCGGAGCTGGTTGAAGTTGCCCGCGAGCGCCTGATCGGGGCGGTCGGCCACGCCGTCCACGGAGTCCGCGGCGGCGACCTCCGCGACGAAGTCGTTGAGCGGGTCTCCCTCGCCGGGGACGTCGGCGATGTCGCACACGAGGTCCGTCGTGACGTTGCCGAAGGCGTAGTTGATGTGGGTGAGGTCCTCGATCGCGCCCGTGCGGACGAGGTCGGCGACGTGGAAGTCGCGCGTGACGCGGGACTCGGCCATGACGTAGCCGACGCTGCGGTAGCCGTTGATGTCGGCGGGGCCGTCGACGGACGCAGCGGGTCGCGCCGACGCGAGCGGCGCGGCGGTCGCCGGTGTCGCGAGCAGGCTCGCGGAGATGGCGCCGGCGGCGACGAGCGCCGTCGCGGCGGTCGCCCCTCGGAACGCGCCGGCCACGCGGACGGCACGGCCGTGATGCTCCGGTGCAGGTTCGGGTGTGCGGGAAGTAGGGGACGGTCGGTGCGACATGAAGGCCTCGTTGCTCTTCGTGCCCCGTCAGGGCTATATGTTCGGACTCCTGCACACTAGCGACTGACGAACCGATATGGCCAGGGTCCGAACGAACTCACGTCGCGGGCCGTCGTCGGACGGGTGACGCGCGAACTTCGGAGGTCGCCGGAGCACGGATGGCCTCTGCTCACCGGCGCAGCACCGGAGGCCGCCCGACGACGTCGGACACCGTGGCCCGGGACGTCACACCGTACGGGGGCCGTCGCTCCGCGTACTGGGGTCCTCGCCGATGCGGAGAAGGGGCAGGTGCTCGACCCGGTGCGCGGCTCGCGTGAGCCCGCGGCTCGCGGTGCGCAGGGCCGGAGCCACGCGCTCCGGGCCCCGGCGTGCTCCCGCGTCGAGCAGGTCGCGGAGACGGTCCAGCACGGAGAGCGGCACGGCGGAGATGACGTTCCCCGGCGGCCGGCGTGCGACGACCGGGTGAGCGCGGGTCGGGGCGACGCGCCGCACCACCTCCCAGAGGACGCCGAGCCGCCGGAGGTCGCGCGTGCTCACGACCTGCTGCAGACGCGGGAACAGCACGTCCTCCTCGTCCCGGACGTCCTCCCGCAGCACGGCCGCCAACCGGTCGAGAACCGCCGGGCGCTCGGGAGCGTCGTGCGGCATCCCCTCGAGCCGCGTGACGAGCTCGTTGACCTCCTGGTGCTCCTGCTCGACCTCCAGGCTCAGCTCGTGACCGTCGGGCAGCACGCGGCGCAGCGTCGGCCACAGGACGGCCTCCTCCGCGAAGGCGTGCGGGAAGACCAGGCGGTAGAGCCGCTGGAGCACCGCGTCCTGGTCCTCGCCGCTCGTCCGGTCCAGGTCGTGGAGCAACCTGTCGAGCGTCACGTGGTCCTTCTTCTGGCGGGTCAGGACGCTCACGCGCCCGCCGAGCTCCGCGACGCTCTGGTCCGCGACGGACGTGGCCATGGTGCCTCCTCGCTGGTGCGTCCGTCGACGGTGGGTGGAGCCGCGCGCCGCAGGTGCGCTGAGGAGTCGACGGACGTCCACCGTCACACCGTCGCGGGACGGACGCAACGCACGTCGAGCGAGCGGTGCCGGCCGGCGTGTCACGCGTCGAGGGCTCGTGCGGCCGGCGTCCGAGCCACGGTCACAACGGCGCGGGTGCCGTGGTCGCGGTCGCCACGACGTCGACGTTGAACGCGCGCAGCCGCACGCCGCCCGGCTCGACGTCCAGCGCGGTGAGGCTGGGGGCCGACGCCGGCACGAGACGACGGGACGACAGGCCCAGGCACGTGTCGAGCACCGCGCGGATGATGCCGCCGTGCGTGACGACGAGCACCGGCCCGGGGCGCGCGGCGGCGTCCTGCACGGCCGCGGCGACCCGCACGCGCGTCGCGGCGACCGCCTCGCCGCCCGGCGGGACCAGGTCGCCGGCGCGCCAGCGGGCGTAGTCGGGCCCGATCTCGTCGGGCGTCCGCCCCTCCCACTCGCCCAGCGAGTGCTCGACCCACCGGTCGTCGACCATGTGCTCCACCGCGTCCGGGAGCGCCGCGGCGAGGATGGCCGCCGTCGACCGGGCCCGCGTCAGCGGCGAGACGAGCACGGTGCTCGGCGCCCACGGGACGACCGCGGGGACGAGGGCGGCGACGTCGCGGCGCCCGGCGTCGGACAGGTCGACGTCGGTGCGGCCCTGCAGGCGCCGCTCGTGCGTCCAGGCGGTGGCGCCGTGGCGCACGAGGAGGAGGGTGGTCACAGGCGGCCCCCGTCCTGGCCGAACAGCGCGTCGGGGGCGGCGGGCAGCCGGAGCCGCGTCGTCGTGCCGGGGGTGGCGCGGTGGTCGCTGACGAGCGTGATGCGGTCGCCGGAGCGCAGGGTGCTGCCGGCGCCGCCGACGAGGCCGGTGACCAGGTGGACGCCGCCCGCGGGCGTGCTCTCGAGCACCTCGAACGCAAGATCGCCGCCGGGGTCAAGGGCGAGGTCCTGCGGGCGGTACATCGCGTGCCGCGCGAGCACGCCGTCGGGCACCCGGGCGAGCGTCACCCCGTCGCGGACGAGCGTGCCGGCGATGGTCTCGCCGGCCAGGAGCACGGCGGGCGGGCTGCCGAGGAACTCGGCGACGAACGCCGTCGCGGGGCGCTCGATGAGCTCCTCGGGCGTGCCGAGCTGCTCGAGACGGCCGTCGCGCATGACGGCGATGTGCGTCGCGAGCGACAGGGCCTCCACCTGGTCGTGCGTGACGTACACGCTGGTGGCGCCGGTCTCGCGGTGCACGCGCCCGAGCAGCGCGCGCGTCTCGGTCCGCAGGCGGGCGTCGAGGTTGGACAGCGGCTCGTCGAACAGCACGACGCCGGGGCGCGGGGCGATGGTGCGGGCGATGGCGACGCGCTGCTGCTGGCCGCCGGAGATGTTCGCGGGGCTGCGGTCGGCGAGGTCGGCGATCTCGAGCGCCTCGAGCACCTCCGCGACGCGGGCGCGGCGGTCCGGCCGGGACCAGCGCGCGACGGCGAGCGGCCACTCGACGTTCTGCCGCACGCTCATGTGCGGCCACAGCGCGTAGCTCTGGAACACCATGCCGAGGCCGCGGCGCTCGGCCGGGACGTCGACCCCGCGCTCGGCGTCGACGACGACCCGGTCGCCCACCGCGATGCGGCCGCCGCTGGCGTCCTCGAGGCCGGCGAGCATGCGCAGCGTCGTGCTCTTGCCGCAGCCGGACGGGCCGAGGAGGACGAGGAAGGAGCCGGAGGGCACGGCGATCGACACGTCGGCCACGGCGGTCGTCGAGCTGAACCGCTTGCTGAGCCGGTCGAGGGTGAGGGCGGTCATCGGGTCGTCTTCTCCGGTTCGGTCCCGCGCTCGAGGCGTCGGGAGAGCAGGGTCGCCACGACCGCGACGGCGGCGATGACGAGCGTGATGGCGTTCGCGTGCTGGGTGAAGCCTTCCGACGCGTAGCGGAAGGTCTGCATGGACAGCAGCGGCGTGGCAGGGGTGACGAGCAGCACGACGACGGAGAGGTCGCGCACCATCGTGACGAACACGAGCACCCCACCGTTGGCGAGGCCGCGGGACACGAGCGGCAGCGTGATTCGCCCGAACCGCCGTGGGCCGCGGGCCCCGGTGAGCACCGCCGCCTCGTCGAGCTCCGAGGAAACCTGGCCGAAGGCCGCGCGCGCCGTCTGGAACGCGAAGGGCAGGCTCGCCGCGATCCCCGCCAGGACGAGGATGAGGAACGTGCCGTAGAGCGACGGCAGCGGGCCGGTCGGGGTGCCGAGCTGGGCGATGAACGCGGCGCCGAGCGCTACGCCGGGGACGAGGAACGGGACGTACCCGAGCACGCCCACCGTGCCGTGCAGCGCGCGCGCCTTCGGCAGGGCGCGCAGCACGATCGACGCGAGAGCGCCGAGGACGACGGCGCCCACCGCGACGCTCACGCCGAGGGCGAGGGTGCCGCCGAGCGCGTCGACCACCACGGGGTCGCGCAGCACGCCGCGCACGCCCTGCGCGATGTCGGGGTCGGAGTCGCCCACCCAGTAGTGGAGCGTGAACCCGCCGTCGAGGGTGTGCGTGCGGCGCAGGAGGGTGCTCGCGACGAGCACGATCCCGGGCACCACCGCCGTCACGACGACGAGCACCCACGCCAGCATCGCGAGCGGCCAGCGGGCGGCGCCGAGCCGCGTGCGCTGCGCGCGGGTCGCCTTGCCGGTGATCGTCGAGAACGAGCGTCCGCGCGTCAGGCGGTTGCCCACGAGCAGGACCATGCCGGCGACCACGACGAGCACGATGGCCAGGACGTACCCGCGCTCGGTGTCCCCGGTGGAGATCGACCCGTAGAGGCGGGTGCTCAGCGTCTGGAACCGCACGGGCAGCCCGAGCAGCGCGGGCACCGCGAAGTTCGACACGCCCTCGGCGAAGGCGAGCAGGAAGCCGGACAGCAGCGCGGGGCCGACGGACGGCAGGACCACCCGGGTCGCGACCCGCCACCGGGACGCGCCCGTGAGGCGGGCCGCCGCCACGACGTCACCGCCGACGTTCGCGAGCGCCGCGGCGACCACCACGAAGCTCAGGGAGTAGTAGTGCGCGACGAGCGTGAGCGTGACGGGCACCGGGCCCCACGCCAGCCAGTCGGGGACCGCGATCCCGAGCCCGGCGAGGAGGCCGGGCTGGCCGCCGACCAGGTCGTTGCGGAACACCGTCTCCCACGCCAGCGCGATGGCGAAGCTGGGCAGGGCGAACGGGATCGCCGCGAGCGCCCCGAGGGTGCGGCGCCACGGTGCGTCGGTCATGACGACGACCCACGCGAGGAACCCGCCCACGACGGTGGCGAGCGCACCGGTGCCGAGGCCGACGAGGAGCGAGCCGCCGAGCGGCTCCCACAGGAGCGCGGACGACAGGGGGCTCGCGAGGACGTCGGACCACGCGCCGTCGGCGTCCGGGCCGACGGTCGCCCCGACGAGCCCTGCGAGGGGCAGGGCGACGAGGAGGCCGAGGACGGCGACCACGGCGGCGGCCAGCCACACCACGGGCCGGCGCGCCACCGTGAGCGCCCGCTGGGAAAGCGTCACTGGACCGTCAGGAGGAAGTCGGCGACCTCGTCGCGGCGCTCGGCGGACGCCTCGGGGTCGATCTGCCAGGCGCCCAGCTCCTCGAGGCTGACGGCGCCCTCGGGCGCGACGACGTCGGTGCGCGTCGGGTAGTCCCCGGCGACGTAGAACGGCTCGTACGCGACCCCGCCGGTCTCGGAGTCGTCACCCATCATGAAGTCGATGAGCAGACGCGCGGCGGCCGGGTTCTCCGCACCGGCCGTCACGCCGAGGTAGGCGGGGAAGACGATGCCGGGCGACGGCGCGACGCCGGCCGCGACCTGCAGGGCCCAGCCCTCGTCCTCGTTGTCGCGGCGGTCGGAGTAGGAGGTGAAGCCGACGGGCGGGTTCTCCTGGCCGGTGGCGCCGACGGCCGCGTTCACGGTGTCGGTGTCGTCGACGAGGACGGCCTCGTTCGCGTACAGGTCGGCGAGGAACTGCAGCCCGGCGTCCTCGACGCCCTCGTCCAGCTCGATGGCCTTGCCGAAGTGCTCCTCGTACGCGGCAGCCATCTCGTCCGCGCGCAGCGACATCTCGGTGGCGAGGTCCAGGTAGTCGCCGCGGACGCTCGGGTCGACGAGCACGACCTTGCCGGCCCACGCCGGCTCGGTGAGCTCCCAGAGGTTCTGCACCGGGGAGCCGTCGGGGTACGCCTCCTCGTTGTACATGAGCACCTTGGTGGAGAGCCGGTTCGCGACGAGCGGGGCCTTGTGCTGCTCGGGCAGGGCGTCGGCGACGCGCTCCGGGACGTAGGGCTCGAGCACGCCGTCGGCGAGCAGCTCGGTCACGACGACGGGGGCGTCGGACACGTACGCGACGTCGGCCGTGGCGCTCCCCGCCTCGTGCTCGGTCGCGAGCCGGGTGATGAGCTCGGTGGAGGAGATGTCGCTCGCGACGACGTCAATCTCCGGGTACTTGGCCTCGAACGCCTCCTCGACCGTGGCGATGCGGCTCGTGAAAGCGTAGACGTTGACCTCGCCCTCGGCCTCGGCACGCTCGACGAGCTCGGCGTCGCTGAGGGAAGCCCAGTCGACCTGCTCGTCGTCGGCGGAGGACGCCTCGCTCCCGTCCGCGCACGCGCCGAGCGCGAGGAGCAGCGGGACGGCGGCGAGGGCGGTGGTGCGGGCGCGGCGCGCGGTGCGGCGGCCGGGGTTCGGGGTGCTGGCACGCATGGCGAGATCCTGTTCTGTCGGGTGTTGCCGGGGTGCGGGACTGGCGGTGGTGCAGCGGTGACCGCCCGAGAGGTGCGGGCCGGTCAGGGCTCGAAGCGCTCCAGGAGGCGTCCGAGCTGGTCGAGAGCGCCCAGCGCGCGGTCGGGTGCGCGGCGGGCGAGGGTGAGGACGAGCGCGTTCGCGATCGCCATGGGGACGGTGAGCGAGAGGAAGGCGTCGTCCCGGCCGCGCGGGGCGGCGATGACGACGTCGGGCTGCGGCGACAGCGAGAGCAGGGTGTCGGTGAGCAGGGCCGAGTACGCGCCGCGCTCTGCGGCGACGTCGATCAGGGTCGTCAGCGCGCGGGGGGCCCGGCGGAACGCGCTCGCGAGCAGGACGTCGTCGGGGCGCATCGACGTGAGCTGCTCGGCGAGGTCGCGGTGCGAGCCGACGAGCGGCACCGCCTGCACGCCAGAGCGCCGCAGCCGGCGGACCAGCAGGTCGACCAGCACGGTGGCGTTGCCCTGCCCGTAGACGAACACGGTCGACGCGCGGGCGATGCGGTCGGCGAGGTCGTCGAGCTCGCCCTGGGTCACGTGGCGGGGCAGCTCCGCGAGGGCCGCGGTCTCGTCCTCGACCAGGCCGCGCAGGACGTCGTCGGGGTGGCGGTCCAGGCTCCCCCGGACGCGCTGCGACGGGCCGTCACCGGCGAGGTAGTCGCCGCGGAGCGCGTCGCGCAGCCGCGGGTAGCCGTCGAAGCCCAGGCGCTGCGCCATCCGCGTCGCCGCGGACTGGTGCAGCCCGAGCGGCTCCGTCAGGTCCGCCGCGGACCAGAACGCCGCCTCGGCCGGGCGCGCCTGCAGCACCGCGACGAGCTTGCGGTCCGTCGCGGTGAGGCGGTCGCCCTGCCTCTTGGCCAGGTCGGTGATGAGCACGGCCGGGACGCTACGCGCACATTCACTTGCATTGACCGCAAGTCGCGCACGTTCATGTGCCGTTCATCGACTCGCCGTCCCGCGGTCCCGTCATGGTCGACGAGGCGGGCAGGAATGCGCTGGTGGCCGCTTCGCTCACGTGGCTCCGCGCGCCGCGTAAGCGGTGTGCGGACCGCCGCTGCGCGCGCTCGAGTCCTCACCGATCCGGAGCAGGGGCAAGTGCTCGACACGGTGCGCGGCTCGCGTGAGCACGCGGCCCGCGGTGCGCAGAGCCGGAGCCACACACTCCGGGCCGCGGCGCACGCCCGCGTCGGGCAGGTCGCCGAGCCGGTCGAGCACCGAGAGCGGCACGGCGGAGAAGACGTTAGCGCGGCGGCCGGCGGGCGACGACCGGGTGGGCGCAGGAGGGGGCGACGCGCGCACCACCCCCGGCTCACCTTCGCTGCAACCATGGCGTTGATCGCACGGAGTGGTCCGAGAATGGACCGATCTCGACGCTAAAGCGCTGGGAAACAGCAGACCTCAAGCCACGGCCCAGACTTCGCACGGGCTGTCGGCAGCGGATGGCACGATGCCGACGTGAGATCGAAGCTCGAGGCCGGAAGCCGACACATCGCTCACACGCGATCGGGCGATTCGGGTACAGACGAAGTTATTGTTGTGACCCTCGAAGAGGACGGAGTCGAGGTGATATGGCCTCGCGCACTAGGGCTCGCCGATGGGTTCGCACTAAACGACAACCCGAAAGTGCCGGAACCGCTCATCGTTCGCGACGGAGCGGGCTGGCTTACTCTCCAACGCGGAGTCACGCTTGGCGCTTCAACGTCGACGCTGGCGCACTCGGAGCAGCGGATCAGGTACCTCCGCGCAATCAGCACGGGTGCTCGAGGCGTGGACTACTCGCGCGTCAACGGAATGGCATCGACTGTCGATGGGCTCGCGACCTGGACGCGTCGGACTCCAGTCTCCAAACAGATCGTGATTGACGAGAAGCGCAATAGGGTCTCCGAACTCATTATTCGTGCGAAGAACCTGGACGCCCTGCCCATGGGCGGGCCGCTCAAGTTGGAGTTGACCACTTCGTACACACACAGCCCAACGCCGAAGGGCGGCGTGTATGCCATTTCAACCGCCCTCGAGATCCGAACCCGTAGCGACGAGCCGCTCGACTGGGACACGCACGCCCGCGCCCATCGGATGGTTCAGGACCTCATGTGTCTGGTGTACGGCCGCCCGTGTCGGGCCAAGATCGGGTCCGTCATGCGCGAAGACGACCAGCGACTGCCCCCGTCTGATGCCAGGCGCTTCTGGTGCGAGGCTTACGAACCTACCTTCGGCAGATCATCCCGCAACACCGATGACCTCACCGACCGAGACAAGCCGCTGTTTTACTTGGATGACACCGACGCGACAAAGGTCTCAGCGTGGCTGGAGAGGCACGAGTTATGGTCACGCCCTACATGGATCGGCGTGACTCCACTCTTCCACCCCGACTTGCCAGTCGAGTCCAGGCTCCTGCAAGTCGCGGTCGCGCTCGAAGCACTTGGAGCAGCCATTGCCGAGCGCGAGGGTCTGACACCACCCACGAACTTTGTCCCGCTGCTCCGGTTGGTGATCGACTCCCTTGGTTTCGCGCCAGCGGCGGTCGTCGGGTCCGAGTCGGTCGGCGGCTGGTGCCGGGCGTTCAACGCCGCATACAAAGGTGTCAAGCATGCGGACAACGTGTTGCCGGATCCGCTCGACGCTTACCACCGGTCCGAGCAAGGTCTAACGCTGATCCGCTGCTGGCTCGCGATCGAGCTGGGCGTCCCCGTCGAAACCCTGCAAGACAGTCTCGCGGCCGGCAACTGACGGGTCGCACGTGTAGGCGGGCGATGCCATACCGATACCGGACTAGGGCGTGTCTCCCAAGACGCCAGCTGCGTAGCATCACGTTGGTGAGTACGTCCTCGTCTGGCGCGGTCCCATCGGCAGGTCGTGCTCGCAGGTCTCCCGTTGCGGTGTTCTCTCGAAGCTCAGAACTTGAGGGAGCCATGGAAAATCTTGCTGCGCACGAGTTTCAGGTCGTAGTTCTTGAAGCTGGTTCCTGGTCGACGGGCGCGGAAGTGCATCGCGATATCGCAGTGGCGTTGGACTTTCCCGCCTACTACGGCCGGAATCTCGATGCGCTGAACGACTGCTTTTCAGACGTTGTCGCACGGGAGTACGGCTGGCAGCCGTCGGCGGCGGGCCTGGCGCTGGTGTTCCTCGGGTTCGACCGCTTCGCCGCTGCACTGCCTGACTTCGCTCCCGCCTTGGTGGACATCCTTGTCACCCAGGCGCGCGACGCATCCGAGGCTGGCGCCACGATGGTGCTGCTCCTACAGAGCGACGACTGTGGACTGGGCAGCGACTCGATGAACGTTCCCGGTGCCGATGGACGATGACGAACGTCGAGACTGGGCCCAGGTCCGAGTTGGTGAGGGAGGCCAGAGCAGGATCGCTGCGAGATTGGCGCCGCCGCGGTAGACGATCACGTTCTTGTCGTAACGGGTCGCGGGTGCTCGCCACTGCTTGATCGGGTTGAATAACCGCTCGACCGTGTTGCGGCCCCGGTAGGCGACGGGGTCGTAAGTCACGGGCCGACCACCGCGTGACCCACGCCTGCGCCGATGCGCCTGCTGGTCGCGGGGTTCGGGGATGACCGGGACGATGCCGCGCCGGCGCAGCTCGGTGCGGATCGCGCGCGAGGAGTACGCCTTGTCGCTCAACACGGCATCCGGGTTGATGCGTGGGCGCCCGGCACTCGCGCGTGGGACTCGGATCGCGTCCAGCAGGGGCAGGCACATCGGGGCGTCACCGCCCTGGCCTGGTCCCACGAGCACTGCGAGCGGTCGCGCGTTGCCGTCGACCGCGGCGTAGATCTTTGTCGACAGCCCGCCTCGGGACCTGCCCAGTGCGTGGTCAGCCGGTTCGCGCCGTTCCGGATTCTTGTGATTCGCCGGTGCCCCCTGTGGTCCGGGGCAAGGTCGCGGCGTGCTGGTGGGCCTGGTTGATCGTGGAGTTCACGCTCACCTGCCAGTCGATACCGCCGTTCGCGTCCGCACGAACCTGCAAGGCCGTCAGGATCTTGTCCCACGTCCCGTCGCGCGAGAACCGCGCGTGGCGCTTCCAGACGGTCTGCGACGGGCCGAACCGCTCGGGAAAGTCTCGCCACGCCACCCCCGGTCCGATACCGGTGCACGATCCCCTCCACGACCTGACGATGATCACGCCACGGACGCGACCGGCCCGACATCCGCGGCATCAACGGGCCGATCGCCGCCCACTGCTCGTCCGACAACTCCGACCACGACCGCAACCTGCAACATCGTGGCTGCGCGACTAAGGAGACACGCCCTAGGAGAGGTCGGCGGACAGTCGGGTCAATGGTGGCGAAGGGCCATCGCGTATAGCGACGCCTCAGGCGCCCCTCACCCGTACCGAAATCGGCCGGATGCTCGGCTGTCGGTTCGGCGCCGATGCGCAGGTGAGGCGGCTTCCCCGCCACGCTGTCGCCGCCTCCGTCTAGGGTGCCGACGGCAGCACTCCCGCCAATGCGGAAGGCACTCAGCAGGATGCTCATCACGCGGCCGTTCGACTCGCAGCTCTCAAGCTCCATCCGTTCAGCTGTGGCGAGCCGGAGCTCGAACACCTGGCTCGCCAGGTATGCGGGCAGAGCGAGAAAAAGGACAACGTCCGCACGACGCTCCTCCTCGACGAGCGGCAGGGGCGTATCGCCGGCTACTACTCGATGCGCACGTTCGAGCTGTCGGCCGCCGACGGCGCCTCGGCCACCGGACGCAGCCGCCGCTACCCGGTGCCGGCCATGCTCATCGCTCGCCTTGCCGTCGACCGCGACTACCAGGGACACGGCGCCGGCCGTCTGCTCCTCTTCGATGCACTGCAGAAGCTCTTGGCTGCGGCGGACCACATCGGCTTCGAGATCGTGGTCGTTCACGCTCTGCACGAGGACGCTGCCTGCTTCTACCTCAAGCACGGGTTTCGGCGGTTCGTTGATCACGACCTCAGCCTGTTCCTCACCACGAAGGACCTCCGCGCGACGTTCGCCACTGTGCATCCAGGTTGATCCGAGAGCTCGACCAGGTCGATGCCGCGCTCGATGCCGAGCCTCAGGTGATCCCGGAGCTCGCTGCGCTCATCGCGGCAGTCCGGCGGGACACGCCGCAGCACGGCAAGAAGGAGCTGATGTCGCACTGAGCGGCGAGAGACTGGCACGTCGAGGGCAGTTCCGGAACTGATCCGGGCAATCAGCCGAGGATCGGGGGTCGAGAACTATCCCGGCTCGCCCAAGGATCGACGCAACTTCTCGTTGGGGCTCCACAACATGTGTTCGAGCGGCGTTGACGAGTCTGCGCCGAGGTCCCGCACAAGGCGCCGCTGCAGGTGCTCGGCTGCGTTCGGTGACACATCGCCCACGCGGACATGGCCCTCGAGAGTTGCCAGCAAGCCAACCAGCCCGGTGGCGTCTTCCCGGCTTATCGTCACCATCTCCTCGTCGGCACTCACCCGATCATCCTCGGCCGAGGGCGTCCACCTCGCGAGCGCTTCGGCGTGCTACCCCGGTGAGCTTGACCCGGTGGGCCGGCCGGGTACGACGAAGGGCCCCAATTCCGCAAGATTCTGCGGGTTTGGGGCCCTTCGGTTGGCGGTAGCGGTGGGATTTGAACCCACGGTGGACTTTCACCCACACACGCTTTCGAGGCGTGCTCCTTAGGCCGCTCGGACACGCTACCTCTGCCGGTGAACCCGGCCGAAGCAGGATACCTGCTCCGACCCCGAGACACCGAATCGGCGTCCTGGTGCGGTTCCCGGCGCGCGGCCGACCACCCTCGCGGGCGGCCGGCCGCCACGGGTCACTGCCCGCCGAGAGCCTCGGCGAACAGCGGCACGACGTTGTCGATCGCATACATCACGGCGGTCGGGGTACCGAGCGAGAACGCGTTTGACAGGTCCTTGTCGTCGAACACGACGTACCGGCCGTCCGCGACGGACGGGACGGCCTGGAACAGCGGCTGCGCCTCGACCTCGGCGGCGGTGAAGCCGATGGGCTGGATGACGGTGAGGTCGGCGTCGAGCAGGTCGAGGTTCTCGGTGCCGAGGTTCACGGAGAACTCCTCGCCCGCCGCCTCGTCGATCTCGGGCTTGGTGACGAAGCCGAGGCCCTGCATGAACTCGCCGCGGGCCGACGTCGACACGTACGCGCCGAAGCCCTCCGCCCAGTACGAGCCGATGACGGCGGTCTTGCCCTCGAAGTCGGGGTTCTCCTCGCGCGCGGTGGCGAACGCGTCGTCGACCTCGGTGAGCAGCTCCTCGCCCGCCTCGGCGCGCCCGAGCGCGGCGGCGATCATCTCGACCTGGTCCTCCATGGGCGTGAGGTAGGCCTCGCCGCCCTCGGGGATGCCGACGGTGGGCGCGATCTCCGAGAGGCGCTCGTACCGCTCCGGGTCGCCCGACGACTTCACGTCGAGGATCACGTCCGGCTCGAGCACGGCGATCTGCTCGTACGACGGCTCGAGCGTCTCGATGATCTCCGGCGACTCGGTGTACGCGTCCTCGAGCCACGGCCCGACGCCGTCGCCGCCGAACGCGAGCCAGTCGCTCGCCCCGACGGGCTCGACGCCGAGCGCGAGCGCCGTCTCCGCGTCGCCCCAGCCGAGCGCGACGACGCGCGTCGGCTCCTCGGGGATCTCGACCTCGCCGAAGGCGGTGTCGATCGTCACGGGGAACGCTGAGGCTTCGCTCTCCGTGCCCGACGGCGAGGCGTCGCCGCCCGCGGAGTCGTCACCGGAGCCGCTGGAGCAGGCCGCGAGCGCCAGCAGCGCGACGGCGGCGGCGCCCGCGACGGCGGCGCGACGGGTCGCGGCGACGCCGCGGTGGGTCAGTGCGTTCATGTTCTCTCTCAGTCCTCGAAGATCTGACCGATGGGCTCGCGCTTCTCGGCCTGGAACCGGTCTTCGGCGCGTCCGTACGCCCAGTACCCGGACAACGACAGGTCCTCCCGCGGCACCGCGCGGGAGGCGAACACGCGGCGCAGGGCCTTCATGGCCTCGCGCTCGCCGTGCGCGAAGACGCACACGCGCCCCTCGCGCCAGGGCAGGGCCCTGACCGCGTCGGGGAGCAGCGTCGTCGTGCCGGCCGGGGCGTCGCCGCGGAACAGCCACGTCACCTCGACGCCCGCGGGGGCGTCGAGCTGCTGGACGTCCTCCCCGCCGCCGACCTCGATCACGGCCGCCCCGACGGCGTCGCGCGGCATCGCCTCGAGCGCGGCGGCGATCGCCGGCAGGGCCGCGTCGTCGCCGGCGAGCAGGTGCCAGTCCGCCGTCGGGTCGGGCGTGTACATGCCGCCGGGGCCCGCGAAGACGAGACGGTCGCCGGGGCGCGCGCTCGCCGCCCAGGGGCCAGCAAGGCCCTCGTCGCCGTGCACGACGAAGTCGATCGCGAGCCGCTGCGCGGCCTCGTCCACGTACCGCACGGTGTACGTGCGCGTGACGGGCAGGTCCTCGGGCGCGAGCGTCTCGCGCAGTGCGGCGACGTCGTACGGGGGCTCGAGCCCGAGCTCCGGCTTGGCGAAGAAAATCTTCACGTACTTGTCGGTGCACGGGTTGGTCGTGAATGCGGCGAAGCCCGGGCCGCCCGCGACGACGCGCACCATGTGCGGCGCGATCCACGAGGTCTCCAGGACCTCGAGGACGATCTGCGGGCGCACGCGCCGAGGCGCCTGCGTGGTGGAGGTCGACATGCCTGCCTCTCGTCGATGGCCGTCGTCTTAGGTGAGGCTAACATCACTCGCCGGTCGAGCCGAGAGGCGCCCGCGATGACTCCCACCACACCGGCCAGGCCCCGTTCCCGGTCCGAGAGCCGACACCGCGCCACCCCGCCGCGAGGGCGGGTCCCGCGTCGTACCGTGGGAGGCGTGCCCTCCGACCCGACGCCGGCCTCCTCCTCCCCCGCGCACGTCGCGACGTCGTCCGCCGACCTGCCGTCGTCCGCCGTCCCGACCGTCTCGTCACGGCTGAACTGGCGCCCGAGCCAGCCGCCGGCGTCGGGCACCGGGCCGGCGCCGCGCACGGGCACGGTCGAGGACGCCGTCGAGCTGCTGCGCGGCCTGCGCATCACCGCGCTCACGGGCGCGGGCGTCTCCACCGACTCGGGCATCCCCGACTACCGCGGCCCCGACTCCCCGCCGCGCAACCCCATGACGTACCAGCAGTTCGTGCAGGACGAGGCGTTCCGCCGCCACTACTGGGCGCGCAACCACGTGGGCTGGCAGCACGTGCACCGCACGCACCCGAACGCCGGCCACCGCGCCCTGGTGCGCCTGGAGGACGCGGGCGTGCTCGTCGGCCTCATCACGCAGAACGTCGACCTCCTCCACGAGGACGCGGGCAGCCGCACCGTCATCGACCTGCACGGCCGCTACGACCGCGTCATCTGCCTCCAGTGCGGCCGCGTCATCTCGCGCGAGCACCTCGCGGAGCGCCTCACCGCGCTCAACCCGGGCTTCCTCGAGTCGGTCACCGAGGTGGGCGACGTCGAGATCGCGCCGGACGCCGACGCCGTCATCGAGCAGACGTCGCACTTCCGCCCCGCGCCCTGCGAGTTCTGCGGCGGCGTCCTCAAGCCGGAGATCGTCTACTTCGGCGAGAACGTCCCGCGCGAGCGCGTCGAGCGCGCGTACGCGCTCGTGGACGACGGCGAGGCCCTCCTCGTCGCCGGCTCGTCGCTCACCGTGATGAGCGGCCTGCGCTTCGTGCGCCACGCGGCCAAGGCCGGCAAGCCGGTCGTCATCGTCAACCGCGGCGCGACCCGCGGCGACCCCCTCGCCACCCTCAAGATCGAGGCCGGCGTCTCCGAGACCCTCACCGCCCTCGCCGACGCCCTCAGCTGACGCGAGCGGGGCCTCAGCGCTGCGTCCCGAAGAAGTCCCGCAGGAGCCGGCCGCACTCCTCCGCCCGCACGCCCGCGACGACCTCGACCTCGTGGTTGGCGCGCTGGTCGCGCACGAGGTCCCAGACGGAGCCGGTCGCGCCGGCCTTCGGGTCCCACGCGCCGAGCACGAGCCGCTGCACGCGCGACAGCACGAGCGCCCCGGCGCACATGACGCACGGCTCGAGAGTGACGACGAGCGTGCAGCCCTCGAGCCGCCACGACCCGAGCGTCGCGGCGGCCTGGCGCAGCGCGAGGACCTCGGCGTGCGCGGTCGGGTCACCGGTCTCCTCGCGGCGGTTGCGCCCGAGGCCCAGCACGCGCCCGTCCGGCCCGACGACGAGCGCCCCCACGGGCACGTCGTCGCTCGCGAGGGCGTGGGTCGCCTCGTGCAGCGCGAGGCCCATGAGCGCGTCCCAGACCTGGCGGCGCCCGTCGAGCGTGGACGGCGGGAACGCGTCGTCGGGCACGAGGCCTCCCGGTGAGAGAGCGAGGACGGGATCGTGCGGGGACGGCGCCCCCGCGGCACCCAGGCTAGCGAGCGGCGACGGTACCCACCGGTACGGGCGGTGGACGCTGTCCGATACCGTTGCCGTCATGCGCCTGCACGTCGCCGACCACCCCCTCGTCGCTCACAAGCTCACCGTCCTGCGGAACAAGGAGACGGCGTCGCCGACGTTCCGCCTGCTCGTCGACGAGCTGGTGACCCTGCTCGCGTACGAGGCGACGCGCGACGTGCGGGTCGAGCCGCACGAGATCGAGACCCCGGTCACGACGACGACGGGTGTCCGCCTCGCGGAGCCGCGCCCGCTCGTCGTGCCGATCCTGCGCGCCGGGCTCGGGATGCTCGAGGGCATGACCCGCCTGCTGCCGACCGCGGAGGTCGGGTTCCTCGGGATGCAGCGCGACGAGGAGACGCTCGAGGCGGTCACGTACGCGAACCGCCTCCCGGACGACCTCACGGGCCGGCACGTGTTCCTGCTCGACCCGATGCTGGCGACCGGCGGCACGCTCGTCGCCGCGATCGACTACGTCTTCGCGCGCGGCGCGCGCGACGTCACGGCGGTGTGCCTGCTCGCCGCCCCGGAGGGCCTCGAGGTGCTGCAGAACGCCATCGGTGACCGGGTCGACGTGAACGTCGTCGTGGCGTCGGTGGACGAGCGCCTCAACGAGAAGGCGTACATCGTCCCGGGCCTCGGCGACGCCGGCGACCGCCTCTACGGCGTCGTCTGAGGCGACCCGCCCGTCCGCGATGTGGGCGCCCATCGTGGCGCCGTCGTACCGGATCGTGAGATTCCGGGGGCGAAGCCTTGGCAGCGGCCTCTGCGCGCTGCCATGCTCCCTGTCGTGAGCACCCTGACCTCTCCCGGCAGCGCGCCGTCCGGCGCGCTCGTGGGCGCGGTCATGTGCGTCTGTTGTCAGGCCTGAACCCTCCCCGTTCAGACCTCGACCCGCCGACCCGCCGGACCGTCCCGGCGACGCCGTCGGCGGCCCGACGCACCGGAGCCACCCATGACCACGCTCACCGCACCCCGCCCCACCCACGACGGCGGCCGCCGCCCGGGCTTCGTCCTGTACGTCGGTGTCGACGCTGCCCCCGGCGAGGCGCCCGCCGCCGAGCTCGTCGAGCTCGCGGAGGCGCTCGGCGAGCTCGCCCGCGACTGGCTCCCCCACGCCGAGACGTACACCGCGCTCGCCCTCGCCGAGCCGGCCGCCGAGACCGCCGAGCGCTCCGCCGTCCAGGACATCGCGGCGTTCCGCGAACGGCTCGCGGCCCTCGCGCCCGTCCCGCGCGTCGTCGTGGACGACGTCGGGCGGACCGTCACCGTCGACGGTCGCCGCACGCGGCTCACCCGGCGCGAGCTGCACCTGCTGACCCACCTCGCCCGCGCGTCGGACCGCGTGGTGACGCGCGCCGAGCTCCTCGGCACGGTCTGGGCGGACCACGCTGTGGCGCCCGGGAGCCGCACGATCGACGTCCACGTGCGCCGTCTGCGCGGCAAGCTCGGCGTCGAGCACCTCATCACGACGGTGCGCGGCCACGGCTACCGGTTCGACCCCCAGGTGCCCGTCGTGCTCGGCAGCCCGCACGACGCGGGCTGACCGGCGGCGGACGTTCGCCGGGCGGCAATATCGCGTCGGCGCTACCTTCGGCCCATGCGCACAGTCATCGCGGGAGGTCACGGCCAGGTCGGCCGTCGCCTGGCCCGGACCCTCGTGGAGCGCGGCGACGACGTGGTCGCCTTCGTCCGATCCGCCGCGCACATCACCGACCTCACCGAGCTCGGCGCGCACGTCGCGCTCGTCGACCTCGAGCAGGACGACGCCGTCGCCGTCTCCTTCGAGCTCGAGGGCGCCGACGCCGTCGTCTTCACCGCGGGCGCCGGCCCGGGCAGCGGCGCCGAGCGCAAGGACACCGTCGACCGCGCGGGCGCCGAGATCCTCGCCGACGCCGCCGAGCGCGCGGGCGTCGGCCGGTACGTGCTCGTCTCGTCGCGCGGCGTCGAGGCCGCGCACACGGGGCGACGACCGGACGACGTCGACGACGTGTTCTGGGCCTACCTGCAGGCCAAGGCGGCCGCGGAGAACGACCTGCGACGGCGCTCCGGCCTGCAGTGGACCGTCGTGCGGCCCGGCCGGCTCACCGACGAGCCCGGCGTCGGGCTCGTCGCGCTGGCGCCGGTCGACGACGAGGGCCAGCGTCCGCGGGGGAAGCGGCGCAAGGCCGGCGGGGAGCGCGAGGAGATCTCCCGGGACGACGTCGCGCTGGTCGTCGCGGCGCTCCTGCACGAGCCCCGGTCGGCGGGGATGGTGCTCGAGCTCGTGGGCGGCAACCGGCCCGTGGACGAGGCGCTGGGGGACGTGTTCGCCTGACCCACGCGCCGTCCGGCGCCCCGAGGTGGGCGGCGTCAGTTCTCGCCGCAGCGGCCCTGGTCGTCCCAGAGCAGCCACCCCAGCCACCCGTCAGGTCGCGTAGGGAGATCGATCCACGTCGTCGCGACGTAGTTGCGACCCTTGTACGAAACTAGGTCGCCCCGGCCGTACCAGTCGCCGTCACGCCAGGGCTCGGCGCACTGCGGCGCCACCGAGAACGCGTCGACCTTGAACTGCTGCGACCACGATCCCGCGTGCACCACGTACGTCGCCCCGCGCGCGTCGACCTGGCCGAGGTCGACGGTCCGACGCTCCCCGGCCTGCAGGTCCCACGAGCCCTTCGCCGCGCCCGTGACGCGGAAGGTCACGGGGGCGTTGGACGCCGCGTTGTCGAGCACCACGGACACGGCGCGGTACGACCGCCCCTGCCCGCCGTCGTAGTACGGCTCACCGAGCTGGAGGCTCGCGGCGGGGTCCACCACGGTGCAGTCGACCGCCGCGTAGCCCGCCGTGATCCGCTCGCTGTACAGCCGGCCGAGCACCCGCCGGGTGAGGTCGAACGTCACGTCGCCGGCCCGCACGGACATCCCGCCCGTGGCGATCTCGACGCTCGTCGACGCACCGGGCGCGACGTCGCCGAGGTCGTGCGTCCCGTACGGGGTGCGGGCCACGACGTGCATCGTCTCGCCCGAGTCGTTGCGCAGGCTCGGCACGAGCGCGACCCCGCCGGGCACGCACTGCGTCGAGACGCCGGCCGAGACGTCCCACTCCGGCACGTACGACGCACCGCCGAACGACGCGGTGAGGTCATAGCTCGTGTAGGTCTTGCCGAGCACGGTGCGGGTCTGGCGGAACGCCACACGGCCGGGCTTCACGTCGGTGGAGCGGGTGTCGGCCACGAGCGTCGCGGTCTGCCCCGGCGCGATGCCCGTGACCACTGGGGAGGTCCCGAGCGGCCCACCGCTCAGCTGCGCGTCGATCGTCTCGGGCGAGTCGTTCGTCAGGGTGGCGATCAGCTTGATCGAGCCGTCCTGCCACCGCGCCTCGACGCTGACGTCCGTCGCCCACTGCGGCGAGTAGCTGTACGCGTCGTACGGCCGGGTGACCGTGTGCTCGGCACCCGACCCGTCGAGACGCGTCGCCCGGAAGGTCACGTCGCCGGCCTTCACGTCCCGGCCCTGCAGGGGGACGGTGAGCGTCGCCGTCTGCCCCGGTGCCACCTCGACGGGCTCCGAGGCCCCGAGCGCACCGGCGTCCATGACCACGCGCAGCGGCGCGGCCTGGTGCTGGTTGTGGAACGTGCCGCTGAGGACCGGCGCCCCCGTGCCGTTCTCGACCGCCCAGTCGACGGCCGCGGAGCCCTCCACGGCCCAGCGGAAGCAGTCGACGCCGGCGACGTCGTGCGCGGCGACGGCCACGCCGTCGGCCAGGACCTCGAACCGGGCGCCCGGCGTCCCCACGGTCGCCTCGAGCGTCCCCGTGGCGCCCGCGCGGACGCGGGTCTCCCCCACGCCCGCGACGGCGAACGTCACGGGCACCGTCGAGCGCGAGTTGTCGAGGTGGAGCGTGACGGGCGCGCTCGACGTGTCCGTCGCGGGGTCGAACACGCACTCGCCGACCGTCGGCGCGGCGTCGGCGGCGGGCGCGTACCGCACCGCGTCGTACCCGACGCGTTCCTCGTGGACCTCACCGGACGCGTCGAGCCGCGTCGCCCGGAAGATCACCTCACCCGCCGGCAGGTCGCGCGTCGCGGTGTCGACGGCGAGCGTGACCTCCTGGCCCGGCGCGACCTCGACGGCCTCTGACTCGCCGGCCTCGCCCGCGTCCATGACGACGCGCATCGCGGTCACCGCGTGCTCGTTGCGGAACGTCCCGGTCAGCACGACCGATCCGCCCTCCGGCGTCGCCGTCCACGCGGCGTCGGCAGAGGCCTCCACGTTCCACGGGAAACAGTCGTCGACGTCGACCTCGTAGGTCTCGAGCGGGTTGCCGTCAGCCAGAAGGGCGAATGCGGTGTCCTCCCCGACCCCGCCGGGCACCTCAACCTCAAGCGCCTCGTGACCCTGCACGGTGCGTGAAAGATCGTCGCGGCCGTCCACCGAGTACGTCACCGGCAGCGTCGACGCGGTGTTGTCGTAGTGCAGAGTCACCGGCGTGCGGGATGTGTCGATCGCCGGGTCGAACAGGCACTGGCCGACCGTCGGCGCGCTCGACGACGGAGCGATCCTCTGCTCGTCGACCACAAGCAAGAGCGGGTCCTGATAGCCCATGCCGTCACCGTCTGCGTCGACGTGCCAGCGGTACTGGCGCAGCACGGGGTTCGCGCGCGAGGTCTCCGTAAGGCCCGTGTCCAGCACGAGCTCCCCTGACGCGCCATCGCGAAGGGGCGCTATGGCCGCGGAGTCGGCCACATCGATCCACGTGCCGGTGTTCGGCGCCAGGAGGCGCACATCCATATCGATGCCCGTGGTGTTGGTCAGGACCGCGGTGAACCGGATCGTCCCACCGACGTTCTCGGCCACCATCGCGACGTCGGCCGTGGAGAGCCACGGGGGATTCCAGCAGCGCTGCTCGCTGAAGGCACCCGCGTCAAGCCGGTGCTCGAAAGCCTCCCCCGCGACGGTCGTCAACAGCACGAGCGACGCCGTCCCTCCAGGGAACTGCACGCCGTCGTCCACTTGGACGGCCTTCTTCGCGCCGACCGGAACAGCCACCGTGGCGCTGGATCCGGCGGCCTCGAGCCGGACCGAGAGATCGTCATAGGCCGTGCTGTTTGCGTACGTCACTGTGACCGATGCGAGATCAGGTTCGCCAGGCGCATTGCACTGCGACTTCGCACGCACGCTGAGACCGTCTTCTGCGTTTTTCCACCAGTCGCCCACCCGCAGCTCGACGGTGGTCGAGCCGTCGTGCGCGTCGACCGCGTCGGCGCGCACCGCGACGGCGTGCTCGGCGGCCTCGGCGCCGTCCACGGCGGCGAGCAGCGTGAGGTCAAGAGCCGTCGTGTCCTGCGGGGCCAGCTCGGCGTCGGTCGTGCACGACACCGCACCGCCGTCCGCCTCGCAGGCCCAGCCGTCGGCGCCGTTCCCGCCGCGGACCAGGCGCACGCCGTCGGGCAACGGGAGGCTGACGACGGGGTCGACCGCCGGGAGGTCGCCGGTGTTCCGCACCTCGAGCCGCACCTCGCCGGCGCCCGGGTTCGTCAGCGGCAGGACGAGCCCGTCGACCCGGCCACCCTCGCCGTCGAGCGCGGCGACCCGGACCTCCGGGCCGAAGTGCGTGGCCGGCATGGGCGTGAACGTCCGGACGACGGGCGCGACGCCCTCCGCGCGGACGGAGCCCGAGAACGTGTACTCGCCGCCGGAGTCCGCCTGGACCGTGATCGCGAGCTCGCGCGACTCGCCCGGGTCGAGCACGCCGACGGAGCAGCTCACGACGCTCGTCCCGTCACCCTGCGGCTGCGCGGTGCCGCACGGCACCGTCTCCGCGCGGACGACGGCGGCGACGCTCGACCCGCCGACCACGCGGGCGGAGGGCGCCTGGACGCCCGGCGGCAGCACGAGGTCGACGGAGACCTGCTGCGCCGCGCGTCCGCCGGAGTTCGACGCGGTGACGACGAGCTCCGCCGGCTGCCGGGCGGTGAGCTGGACCGAGCCGAGCGTCAGGTCGAGCGCCGGCGGAGCCGGCGGCGGGTCCACGGGCGGCGCCCTGTTCAGCGGCAGCGCCGAGGGCGAGCAGCGCTCGCGCGCGTTCGCCGGTCCCGGCCAGGACGTCATCGAGGAGCGCGAGCGCACCGCCGAGCACGCCCGCGTGGACGACCCGGACGAGGTCGACCCCGACGGCACGGACGGGCCCGCCGGACGCCACGTCTGACGACGCGGGTCAGGACAGGTCGGGCACCTCGACGTCGTGCTCGGCGAACGGCGCCCGCAGCAGCGTCGCGGTGGCCCAGCCGCGGGTCAGGAGGCCGGTGTCGGAGTCGGGCTCGGACTCCCGCTCCGTGCCCGAGTACTGGAGCATGAGGGTGCGGTCCTCGTTCTCGTGCACGCGGGCCTGCACGAGGCCGAAGGTCGCGAGCGGGGCGTTGCGCAGGCCGCGGAGCTGGTCGCGCGGGAGGTCGGGCACGTTGACGTTGAGCGTCCGCCCGCCCAGGGGGGTGCGCCGCACCCACGCGAGGACGTGGTCGACGACCAGCCGGGCGGTCTCCCAGTGCTCCGGCTCCGCGGCGTCGACGGACACCGCGACGGACGTGATGCCGTGCGTCGTCGCCGACAGGGCCGCCCCGACGGTTCCGGAGTGCAGGATCGCGTTCCCGGTGTTGGCACCCTTGTTCGCGCCCGAGAGGACGAGGTCGGGCTTGGGTCCGAACCCCTCGTAGGCCGCGACGAACGCGATGAGCGCGGGTGCGGCGCGCACCGCGAGCGACGTGACGCCCTCCGGGAGGCCCGGGGCGCGGCGCGGCTCGACGACGAGGCGGCCGTCGTGCTCCGCGCCGAGCAGGGCGGCGCTCGCCCCGGACGACTCGCGGGCGGGTGCCGCCACGGTCACGTCGTAGCCGGCGTCGAGCGCGGCTCCGGCGAGGACCGCGAGGCCGGGGGAGTCGATCCCGTCGTCGTTCGTCACCAGGGCGTGCACGTGTCCTCCTCGGTCGTGGTGGTCGGTCGTCGTGGCGGTCAGGAGATCTTCTCCACGGTGACGCGCTCCGCGAGACGCTCGATCTGGTCGCGCCGGCCCGTCCCCAGCCCGTGGCGGGTGACGTTGAGCGCGCCGGCGGCGGCGCCCAGCCGGACGGCGTCGGGCAGCTCGAGGCCGCGCGCGAGGCCGACGGCGATCCCGGCGGTCATCGAGTCCCCGGCGCCGCGGTGGTCGACCGTCGTGACGTCGGGCGCCCGCACGGAGAAGGCGTGCTCGGACGTGACGACGAGCGACGGGTCCTCGGCGCGCGACACGACGAGGGCGCGGGGGCCGGCCGCGACGAGGTCGTGCGCGGCCCCGAGCAGCGCCTTCTCGGAGTCGTCGTCGCTGAACCCGCTGTCGACCATCTCCTCGTGGCTGATCTTGAGGATCGCGCCCTTGCCGGACGCGACGGCGCGCGCCTGCTCGCCGGAGAGGTCCGCCACCACGGGGCGTCCCGACGCGTGCAGGTCGTTCGTGAGGCGCTCGAAGAACGACGGCGCGACGCCGACGTCCGTCTCGGAGCCGGTGAGGATCGTCACCGCGGCGTCGAGCGCGCTGACGAGGACGGTGCCGTACAGGTCGTCGACCTCGTGCCGGTTGAGCGTGTACGGGTCCATCGTCACGACCTCCTGGCGCTCGCCGCTGCGCCGGTCGTGGACGAAGGCGCCGTTGCCGCCCGTCGCCGTGGCCCGCAGGTCGAGGTTCACGGCCCGCGCGAGGTGCGCCGCCACCATGCCCGTCTCGCCGCCGAACGGCCCGCAGACGACGACGTGCGCGCCCAGCGAGTACGCCATGCGTCCCAGCCACAGGCCCTGCCCGCCGGGATGGACGTGCACCTCGGGCGAGTCGTCGCGCGGGCCGCCGGGCTCGATCTCGATCGTCAGCAGCGGGGTCAGGGCGAGCACGGACACCGTGGGGGCGTCCTCGTCGGGAGGTGGGAGCGGGGTCGTGTCGGCCATCCGTCGAGGCTAGGGCGCCTTGCGGCGCCTCACCCGTCGAAGCCGGACGGCGACCGCTGCCCGCACGGTCCAGGTCCGGATGGTTTCATGCTGCCCATGACCGTCCAGCACCGTCCTGTCCGCGGCGTGCGCGCCGCCCCTCGCGGCGCCGTCGGCGTCGCGGGCCTCCTCGGCCTCCTGCTGCTCACCGCCTGCTCGGGCGGCGGCGGCGACGCGGCCGACCCCACGCCGTCGGGCACCCCGACGAGCTCGGCGCCCGAGGACGCGCCGGACGAGACCGCGGGCACGGCCTCGCCCGACGAGGCGTACACGCTGCAGGAGGCGTGCACCGCGATGTACGTGGACGGCGGCGAGCCGCTCGAGCGGCGCGTGGTCGCCGCGCTCGTGGACGTCAGCGAGGGTGCGGACACCGACTCGGTCAGCGCGATGACGGCCGTCGGCATCGAGCTCGGCTCGCTCTCGACCAAGGTCCCGGACGAGCTCACCGAGGCCGTGGCCGCGGTGCGCGTGCCGTTCCTGCAGCTCCAGGAGAACCTCGACACCGCGGCCGAGTCGTCGGTCGACCTCGACGTCGCGTCGGCGCACGACGGCCTCACCGAGTACCGCGCGGTGTGCGACGCGGCCGGGGAGGACACGGGCGAGGGCGGGGAGGGCACGGCCGGGGCGTGAGCCCCGCGCCCGGTGGACGGGTCGTCAGCGGCGCCGGCCCGTGAGGGCGAGGAGCCGGGTGAGGTCGTCGACGGTGTCGTCCACGTCGAGCGGGCCCTTGAACAGCGGTCCGGCGTCGAGGAGCGTCGAGCGCGCCTCGGCGTAGTGCAGCGCCCAGGACACGAGCGCCGGGTCGATCTCCTCGTCGGCCCCGGTCGCCCGTGCGAGGTCCCACGTGTGCACGACGAGGTCGAACGTCATCTGCGCGCAGTACTCGGCCGCGGACGTGTCCCCGTACGACAGGTGCACGACCCGGTCGAGCGCGTCGGGTGCGAGGAACGCCTCGCGGGCCTGCACGGACGCGTCGACCCAGGCGTCGGCCGGGGCGTCGCCGAGCACGTCCCCGGCGAACGCGTCGCCGACCTCCTCGACCCTCTTGCCGACGAGGAGCTCCGGCGCCCAGAGCTGCTCGGCCGTGACGTGGTTGACGAGGTCGCGCACCGTCCAGTCGTCGTCCGGCGTGCGCAGCGACCACTGGTCGTCGGTGAGCGGCCGGACGCGCGCGTCGAACGCGCCGATCGCGTCCCCGTGCGCGGCGATGACGTCCATGCGTCCTCCTCGGTGCCCTCGTCGACGTCGCGGCCGGCGGCCGCGTCCCGCCCACCGTGGCACGGATCGCCGTGCACGGCACGGCACGGCGCGGCGGACGGGGCCGGTCAGCCGCGCAGGGCGAGTGCGACGGCGAGGACGATCGCGCCCCACAGGACGAGCCCGGCGCCGACGCCGATCGCGAGGCCGTGCGCGCCCGTCGAGCGGTCCCGGCGCGCGCCGCGGACCGCCCCCGCGGTGATCGCGAGACCGGTCACGACGAGCACAGCCCCCGCGATGATCCAGAACATCGCGAGAACGGTCCCACATGTCCGGTGCGTCACGCATCGCGACGCGCGCCGTGACGGTCGGGTCCGTGCTGCCCGCGGCCCGGCCCGCGCTCGTATGCTCGGAGCCGTGCTGCTCGACGCGCGGACGCTGCGGGGCATCCAGGACGGGACGGTGACGCTCGCGTTCCGGCGCTGGACGGTGCCGCGCGTGCGGGTCGGCACGCGGCAGCGCACGCGGATCGGCGTGGTCGAGGTGACGTCGGTCGAGCGCGTCCCTCTCGACGGCGGTGGCACGCCTCTGGTGTCCGACGACGACGCCCGCCGCGCCGGGATGGCGTCGCCCGAGCGTGTGCTCGCCCGTGGCGCCGGCCGCGAGGGCGACCTGTACCGGGTGGGCCTGCGGTTCGCGGGGGAGGACCCGCGCGTCGCGCTGCGGGCCGACGACGACCTCGACGCCGCCGCCGTCGAGGAGATCCGGGCCCGGCTCGCGCGCATGGACCGTGCCGCACCCGAGCCGTGGACGCGGGCCTACCTCGAGCTCGTCGCCGGCAACCCCGGGGTGGTGGCGCGCGAGCTCGCCGCCGGGATCGGCATGGAGCGCGACCCGTTCAAGGTGCGCGTGCGCCGTCTCAAGGAGCTCGGGCTCACCGAGAGCCTCGACGTCGGCTACCGTCTCTCGCCGCGCGGCGCCGCGTACCTCGACGCGACGGCGGACGGCTGACCGCGGCGCCCGCGGTCGGCGGGTCAGGCGTCGTCGATCGCCGGGAGGCCGTCGATGCTGCGCCGGTTCTTCCGGCGCCGGTAGTCGGTGAGCTGCTCGGGCGTCCGGCGCCCGGCCCAGCGGTCGAGCAGGTCGCGGTCCTCGACGAGCGTCATGCGCGGCACGGAGAACCCGCACGAGTCGGAGACGCGCGTGACGTCGACGACCACGGCGCCGCGCTGGCCCGCCGTCTCCGCCTTGGGGAACGCCGGCCGCAGGGCGTCGAACTCGGGCGTCCCGGCCTCGACGTACCGGCCGGTGCCGTGGAAACGCACGATGTTCGGCGGGCCGTCGAACGCGCAGAACATGAGGACGACTCGCCCGTTCTCGCGCACGTGCGCCGCGGTCTCGGCGCCCGAGCCCGTGTAGTCGAGGTAGGCGACGCGGTGCGGGCCGAGGACGGCGAACGTGCCGGCCATGCCCTTGGGCGCGACGTTGACGTGCCCGTCCGCGGCGAGCGGCGCGGTGCCCACGAAGAACAGCGGCTGGGCGAGGACGAAGGACGCGATGCGGTCGGTGATCTCCGGGTGCACGGTCGCCATGGCCGGAGTCTGGCACCGCTGCGGGTGGCCGGCGGTAGCGTCCGCGATATGACCGAGACCACACCGGCACCCGGGCGACCCGACTGGACCCTGCACCCCAAGACCGTGCTCCAGCGCTACCTCGAGAAGGAGCGCGAGTCGTTCGTCGCCAAGCTCGACGGGCTGGGGGAGCGCGACGTGCGCCGCCCCCTGACGGCCACGGGGACGAACCTGCTCGGGCTCGTCAAGCACGTCGCGAGCGTGCAGGCCGACTACCTCGGGGAGGTGTTCGGGCGGCCCTTCGACGTCCCCATGCCGTGGTTCGCGGACGACGCCGAGGTGAATGCCGACATGTGGGCGACGGCCGATGAGTCGCGCGAGCAGGTCCTCGAGCTGTGGCGGCGCTCGTGCGAGCACGCCGACGCCACCGTGGCGGCGCTCGACCTCGACGCGACGGGCGAGGTGCCGTGGTGGCCGCCCCACCTGCGCGAGGTGACGCTGCACCGGGTCATGGTGCACCTGCTCGCGGAGATCGCGCGGCACGCCGGTCACGCCGACATCGTGCGCGAGCTCGTCGACGAGCGGGCCGGCAACGACGACGGCAACCTGCCCGAGCAGTCGCGCGAGGAGTGGGCGGCGTACCGGGCACGGCTCGACGAGGCGGCGGTCGAGGCCGCCCGCCGGGCCGGGGAGCAGGGGTGAGACGGGGTCAGGCGCGCTCGAGGAGGACTGCGACCTCGTAGTGCCCCGTGTGGGGGAACATGTCGAGCACGCGCGCCTCGCGCGGGCGCAGCGACGGCATGAGCGCGAGGTCGCGCGCGAGCGACGTCGCGTTGCAGCTCGAGTACACGACGTGCCGCACGTCGGACTCCTCGAGCCACGTGCTGAGCGTCTCCCCGATGCCGCGCCGCGGCGGGTTCACGACGACGAGGTCGGGCCGTGCGTCCTGGGTTTGCGCGAGCGCGAACGCGGTCGCGTCCTGCGCGAGGAACGTGGTCCGGTCGAGGCCGGCGTCGTGCGCGGTGAGCCGGGCGCTCGCGACGGCCTCGGCGCTCGTCTCGACGCCGACGACGTCGCGGTCCGGGCCTGCGACGTGCAGCGCGAACCCGCCCACCCCGCAGTAGAGGTCCCAGACCGAGGCGGGGGCGGCGTCGTCCACCCACGCCCGGCCCTGGCGGTAGAGCGCGGCGGCGACGTCCGTGTTGGTCTGGAAGAAGCTCTGCGGGCGCAGGTGCAGGTCGACGTCGTTGACCGTCATGCGCAGCGTCTGGGTCTCCGTCAGGAGCAGCTCGGTCTCGCCCTCGACGACGGCCTTGTGCTCCGGGTGGATGTTCGCCGAGACGACGCGCAGCGCCGGGATCGCGGCGAGCAGCGCGGGCAGGTGCTTGCGGATCCGCGGCACCGACTCCGTCGAGCGCAGGACGAAGCGGGCCATGAGGTCGCCGTCGGGCGAGAGCGTCACGAGCACGTACTTGAGCTCGCCGCGGCGCGCGCGCACGTCGTAGGGGACGAGGCGGGCGCGCGTCACGAGGTCGGCCAGCGGGCCGAACGACTCCTGCAGCGCGGCCGGGTACAGCGGGCAGTCGGTCAGGTCGACGCCGCCGTTCTCGGCGAGGATGCCGAGCACCGGCTCCTCGACGGTGCCGGTGACGACCATCTTCGCCTTGTTGCGGAAGCCGGACTCCGCCGACTCGACGGGCGGGAGCCAGCGCAGGTCAGGGGCGAGCGGGGCGAGGAGCTCCGCGCAGTGCCGCTGCTTGTCGGCGAGCTGCGTGGGGTACGGCTGCGCGAGGAGCGTGCACGACCGGCAGCGCGCGGCGTCGTAGTGGTGGCACTGCACTCGTTCGAGTCTACGGGCGCCGCCGGTCGCGCCCGTGGTCGGGCCGGGCGTCAGGCAGGCCTGGTCGCCTTCCCGTCGAGCCACAGGGTGTCGGAGTCGTCGCGGTGCGTGCCGTCGGAGCCGACGTGCTTCGCGCTGATCTGCGGGCCCTTGGTGATGACGTGGACCATCGCCATGCCGTGACCGCGGCCGAGGCCGTAGTCGTCCTTGAGCCACTCGAGGATCGGGCCGGCCTTGGTCGTCTCGTCGAAGCCGCGCTCGCGCGCAAGGTCGACGAGCTGGCGCGGGGTGAGGCCGGTCTTGTCCTCGACCGCGTCGAGGTACGCCTGGAAGGACACGTGCTGCTCCTCTCGTGCCGGGCGCCGTGCCCGGTCGTCGGTGTCGACGCTGGTCGCGGCCGGAACTCATCGGTCGAGATGGTCGCGAGTGTTCACCGGAGGTTCCGGCGACGTCCATCGTCGTCTGCGAGCCTCGACGGATGACCGACGAGTCCCGAGAGATCGACGAGTCCCGAGAGATCGACGTCGTGGTGCAGCGCATCGCCGACCGCTTCCCCGACCTCCCCGTCGCGCAGGTGCGCGAGCAGGTGCTGACCGAGCTCGACGCGTTCGACGACGCGACCGTGCGCGACTTCGTCCCCCTGCTGGTGGAGAACGCCGTGATGGACACGCTGCGCGCCGCGAGCGACCCCGAGCCGGTGGCCGTGCCGGACGACGCCGCCGACGCCTGACGGCCCCCGGCCTCTGGGGGTCGCGACGTCTGCCGTCGACGGCACGGCGTCGTGCTGCCACGCTGGGGCGATGACGCGCTACGCGATCGACGCGCCCGTGGCGATCCGGCTCGCCCGCGACGGGGTCACGGTTCCGGACGCGCACCAGCTCGTGGCTCCGAACCTCCTGCGGTCCGAGGTGCTGTCGATCCTGTACCGCGCGGTGCGCGCGGGAGAGATGGACGGCCGCGAGGGCAAGGAGCTCCTCGACCGTGTGACGACGACGCGCATGCGCCTCCTCGGCGACCGCGTCTCGCGCGCGACGGCGTGGCAGCTCGCCGAGCGTCTCGGGTGGGAGGACGTCGGGCGCGCCGAGTACCTGGCCGTCGCGACGCTCCAGGCCGACGTGCTCGTCACGGAGGACCCCGGCCTCGTGTCCGCCGCGGAGGGCGTCGTGCCGGTCGCCGGGTACGAGGAGCTGACCGCGCCGGTGTGAGAGCGCCGCGGTGATGCAGCTGGTCAGCCGCGACGCCACGCCGATGACAGCGGAGTCATGCCACGTGCAGCGGTCATGCGCAAGGAAGGCGCGCCCGGCACGTCCGTTTTCACCCGCTCCGGTGCGTCATCGCGACGCCGTCTCAGCCCTCTATCTCCTCGTGCGCCACAAGCAAGACGAGAAGAACCACGAGCCCATCGCGCTCGCGCGACCCATGCCGTCCGAGCACAGGACGCGTGACCGGGACGGCAGGCCAGTGACCCTGCGCGGCGTCGTCACCCACGTCGCCGGGCACCGCGTCGCCTTCGAGTACCACCACCCCGAGCGCGGGCTCTGGCACCTCTGGGTGCCGGACAGCACCTGCGTCCCCGTCAAGGAGGCGGGCGTGACGGACGCAGCGGGCCGGTCGGTGACGGTCGACCCGAGGACGCCCGGGCGTCTCGCCTACGAGCTCGAGGCGGCGTTGTCGAGGTAACGCTGACTGCGGTGGGCCCCGTGGGGTTCGAACCCACAACCTACGGATTAAAAGTCCGCAGCTCTGCCAGTTGAGCTAGAGGCCCGCGGCACCGGGGACGCCCGGAATCGCCACGCCTAGGCTACCCGCGCGGTTCCCCCCGCCTGGCCCGCAGCCCTCACCCCGGTCACCGGTCGCCGGTCACACCCAGATCGCCGCCGGCCACCCGTTCTCGAACACCTCGGGCGGGTCGGGCAGGGACGCCGCCTCGCCGCGCGCGACGCGTCGCGCGGTCCAGGCGACGGCGGCGGCGTCGAGCACGTCGTCGGGGCCGGCGTCGAGCCCGCTCAGCCCGAGCTCCCCGGCGAGGACGACGCCCTGCTCGGCGAGCAGCCGCCGTCGGACCTCGCCGCCCGCCCACGTCGCCTTGCGCGACGTGAGCGGGCCGCCGTGCATGCGGGCGAAGCTCACCTCGGGGTGCGCCTCGACGACCGGAACGCGGGCGGTGCGGACCCACGCGTCGACCTGCAGCAGCTTCACACGCAGCGCGAAGGCCTGGACGGAGATGCCCTCGTTCGCGCGCTCGCGGTTGATCCGCACCGCCGTCGCGTGGTCCGGGGCGAGCAGGGCCGGGCGGACGGGCGTCATGAACACCGACGACCGGAGCGGCCCGATCTCCGCCCGCGCCAGGATGTCCGCGCGTCGTCGTCCCGCGTCGGGGAGCCCGATCGGGATGTCGACGGCGACCGCGTCGAGACCGCCGCGCTCCGACGCCCGGGCGACGACCGCGTCGATCGTCGTGGCGACGTACGCCTCGACGCGCGTAGTGTCGCCGGCGCCGTCGTCGAGAACGACCCCGACCCAGCCCGCGCGGCACGCGTCGACGCCGAGCACCCGGTCCGTGGTCATGACCCCTTCGTACCGGCGGACGCGCACCGGCGCACGCACCGACGCGCCGCGCGGCGGGCGGCCCGCGCGCGGGCGCGTACCGTAGGCGGCCTCGATGAAGCTGTCATCCGCGGTCTTGATGGGCGAGAAGTTCGGCGAGACGGGCCGGTTTCGCTTGCGGCAGCGGGCCGATCTTGCTTGGTTGGAAGGGACCGAGGGCCAGCGGGATGGTCCACGGACGGCCGTCGCACCGACCCCGGATGCGCAGGCCCGACGTGTCCCGTGGCCCGCCCGGCGACGAGAGGAGCTCTCGTGCTCACCCTGACCGACAACGCCCGTACCGCTGTCCAGGACCTCACCACGCAGGCCGGCGTCCCCGAGGGAGGCGGTCTGCGGATCGCCGAGTCCACGGACCAGGCCGGCAGCTTCGAGCTCGCGCTCGTTCCCGCCCCGCTGCCCGACGACACGGTCGTCGAGAACGGCGAGGCGAAGGTGTTCGTCGAGTCCGCCACCGTGCAGACCCTGTCGAACCTCACGCTCGACACCGACCCGAACGCTCAGGGTCCGTCGTTCGTCCTGACCCCTCAGGGCTGACGCGCACAGACTTCGACGGCGCGCCCACCTCCTCCTCCAGGCGCGTCCTCGAACCCACGACGGGCCGTCCGCACTGCGCGGGCGGCCCGTCGTCGTGCCCGGGTAGCCCTGCGGCGAGTGCCCGGGCGACCGTGACCACGGCCCGGACCGCTGGCTAGGTTGGGCGCATGGCTGCTCCCGCCCCGCGCCTGGTGACCGACCCGACCGACCTCGCCCGGCTGCGCCGCTGCGTCGAGCTCGCCCGGGAGGCGCTCGAGGACGGCGACGAGCCGTTCGGCTCCCTCCTCGTCGACCCGTCCGGGACCGTCGTGCTCGAGGACCGCAACCGCGTGAAGGACGGCGACCGCACGCGACACCCGGAGCTCGCGATCGCGCTGTGGGCGGCGCAGCACATGCCGGCCGAGGACCGGGCCGCGAGCGTCGTCTACACGTCGGGCGAGCACTGCGCGATGTGCAGCGCCGCGCACGCGTGGGCCGGCCTGGGCCGCATCGTGTACGCGACGAGCACCGAGCAGCTCGTCGGGTGGCACCGCGAGTGGGGCGTCGCGCCCGGCCCGGTGACGCCGCTCCCGATCGGCGCGGTCGCGCCGCACCTCGACGTCGTCGGCCCGGCGGAACCGCTCGTCGTGGAGGTCCGGTCCCTGCACGCGGCCCTCCACGGCGTCGGCGCCGGGGCGTGACCGCGGCCGGTCAGGCAGCCGGGCCCACGATCCACCACCCGCCGAGCACGGCCGCGCCGAGCGTGACGAGCACGAACACCCCGACCCAGACGATGCCGGGCACGCGCGTGAGCTGGGCGAGCATGTCGGCGTCCGACCGGCCGCCGCGCCCGCGCGAGCGCTGCGCCTGCAGCTCGAGCACCGGGCGTACCGCGCCGAGCAGGAGGAACCACGTCACGGCGTACGCGACGGCGCTCTGCACCGGGGGCGTCGCCCACCACGACACCCCGACGAGCGCGGCACCGCTCACGAGGACCGACCACAGCCCGAACCAGTTGCGGATCTGCAGCAGCATGAGGGCGAGCAGCAGCACGAGCAGCCACAGGAGCCCGACGGCGTAGCCCTGCCGCAGCAGCGCCGCCGCGCCGAGGCCGATCAGCCCAGGCCCGACGTAGCCCATGAACGCCGTGAGCACCATGCCGAACCCGCGCGGCTTCCCGTAGGACACGGTCAGACCGGAGGTGTCGGAGTGCAGGCGGATGCCCGACAGGCGCCGGCCGGTCAGGAGCGCGGCGAACGCGTGCGCGCCCTCGTGGGCGATCGTCACGACGTGCCGTGCGACGCGCCACACCGGCGTGACGAGCACGACGGCGAGCGCGACCGCGCCCATGGCCGTCACCACGGCCGGGGCCGGGGGAGCGACGGGCGTCACCGCGGCGTCCCAGATCTGCCCGACGACGTCGGTCACCGTCGTCCACACGTCGCCCGCGCCGGTGGTGCCGTCCCCGGCCGCGGCGAGCGGCGTCGTCGTCTCCTGGTGCACGCGCGCCATTCCACCACAGCGCCCTGAGCCGCCCGCCGTCCGGGGCCCGAGCGCTGGGCATGAGAGACTGGGGCAACGAGGGCAGCGCGAACCGCGCGCCCCGCGTCGTGGAGATCCCCCCGGATTGCGTGCGGCGGACCCCGACCCCCTGCCCCGAGAGGCCTGTACTCCCTTGACTTCCTTCGCCGACTTCGGCCTGCCCACCCCCGTCGTGCGCGAGCTCTCGCGCCAGGGCATCGACTCCCCGTTCCCCATCCAGACCGCGACGCTGCCCGACTCGCTCAAGGGCCGCGACGTCCTCGGCCGCGGCCGCACCGGCTCGGGCAAGACCCTCGCGTTCTCGCTCCCGACCGTCTCGCGCCTCGCGCAGGCGAGGACGTCGCGCCACCCGCGCCGGCCCCGCGCGCTCGTGCTGTGCCCGACGCGCGAGCTCGCCAACCAGATCAACGCCACGATGGAGCCCGTCGCGAAGGCCCTCGGCCTGACCACGACGACGATCTTCGGCGGCGTCGCGCAGTCCCGTCAGGTGACGGCGCTCGACAAGGGCGTGGACATCGTCATCGCGTGCCCGGGCCGCCTCGAGGACCTGCTCAACCAGCGGCTCCTCACGCTCGACGGCATCGAGATCACCGTCCTCGACGAGGCCGACCACATGGCCGACCTCGGCTTCCTGCCGGGCGTCAAGCGCATCATGGACAAGACGCCGAAGCAGGGGCAGCGCATGCTGTTCTCCGCGACGCTCGACAACGGCGTGGACCAGCTCGTCAAGCGCTACCTGAGCAACCCGGTGCGCCACTCCGTGGACGACGCCGCGGCCCCGCCGCCGCAGATGACGCACCACATCCTCGCGGTGCGCGACGTGGAGGCGAAGAAGCAGATCGTCCACGAGCTCGCCTCGGGCACCGGCCGCCGCGTGCTGTTCATGAAGACGAAGCACCAGGCGAAGAAGCTCGCCAAGCAGCTCACGGCCGCGGGCGTGCCCGCCGTCGACCTGCACGGCAACCTCGGCCAGGGCGCGCGCGAGCGCAACCTCGAGGCGTTCACGTCGGGCGCCGTGAAGGTGCTCGTCGCCACCGACATCGCCGCGCGCGGCATCCACGTCGACGAGGTCGAGCTCGTCGTGCACGTGGACCCGCCTGCCGAGCACAAGGCGTACCTGCACCGCTCGGGCCGCACCGCCCGCGCGGGCTCGGAGGGCGTCGTCGTCACCGTCATGCTCCCCGAGCAGCGCGGCGACGTGCGCGACCTGACCCGCAAGGCGCGGATCACGGCACAGCCGACGCCCGTCGCGCCCGGCGACGAGACCGTCAAGGCGCTCGTCGGCGAGGTCGCGGAGTACGTGCGCCCGGCCGACATCACCCCGCCCCAGACGCAGGCGAAGCGCGGCACGGCGTCGACCAACGGCGGCTCGCGCTCGTCGCGCCGCGGCCGTGGCGGCCAGGGCGGTGCCGGCGGCGCGGTCACGCGGAAGCGGACGAACTCGGTGATCGAGCCGCCGGCCTCGGAGACGACCTGG
>NZ_LWGL01000020.1 GCF_001722485.1 Cellulosimicrobium cellulans
AGGCCCGCGTGCGCGTACGCCGCGACGTCGGGGTCGTAGGCCCGCAGCGCGAACGCCGTCCGGCTCTGCGCGTCCTCGAGCAGGCGGTCGGCCCACGCCGTCACCGCCGGGTCGGGGGACGCCTGCGCCGCCGCGACGAGCGCCGGGTCCACGACCCAGCCGATCTCGGGCGTCCCGCCCGTCGCGTCGAGGAGCCGGCCCAGGCGGCCGCCCTCGCCCGTCGCGGCCGACAGCGCGTCGGCGTACGCCTCCGGGTCGGGGTCGACCGGGGGGCCGGTCACGGCCGCCACCATGCTCAGGCGCAGGGCCGGGACGTCCCCGGGCGGCGCCCAGACGACGAACGAGCGCGCCGCGGCGAGGCGGTCGCCGCCGTCGGACAGCCGCACCGCGAGGCCGCGCGGGCCCCAGTCGCTGCGCGCGGACAGGCCCAGCTCCGCCGCCGGGACGGAGAACGTGACCTGCGTCGTCGCGCCCGGGGCGAGCGGGTCGAGCTCCTGGAGGCCGACGCGCGTGCCGATCCGGCGCGTCGCCTCCGCCGTGGCCCAGCTCTCGAGGCCCGAGCGCGTCGCGGTCGCCGAGCGGTCGAACCCGAGCTCGACGGCGGGTGAAGCGAGCGTCTCCTCCGTCCCGTTCGTCACGGTGGCCGCCACGGTCAGCGTGCCGCCGGGCGCGAGGACGCCGGGCGTGATCTCGTCGAGCTCGACGGTCACCTCGCCCGACGACGTCACGTCGGCGGCCACGTCGGCGGACGCGGGGGCGGCGAACGGCGGCACGAGGCTCGTGCCCAGCGCGGCACCGAGCACGGTGGCGAGCACGACGAGCGCGAGGAGCAGACCCGGGGCGGCGCGGCGTGCGGGCACGCCGCGGGAGGCGGTGGAGGTCATGAGAGGTCGGTCGGGCTCCGTGGGGCGGGCGGTACCGGCCCGCCCCCGTCGTGCGGCCGGCCGGGCGAGCGGACGATCGTGCGAGTCACCCTACTCGTGATCGTCCCGTGGAACCGCGCACGACGGCCGTCCAGGACGCTGCGCGCGACGAGCGCGATGCGCCGCTCGTTCGGGTACGCGAGGCGCTCCGCGAGGTCCGCCACGGGGATCCACGCGACGTCCTCCGCCTCGCCGTCGGGGTCGCCCTCGACCGTGAGGCTGCCGCCGGTCGCGCGGAGCAGGAAGTGGTGGACCACCTTGTGCACGCGCCGGTCGTCGCCGGTGAACCAGTAGTCGATGACGCCGAGCGGCTCCTGTACGACGCCCTCGATGCCCGTCTCCTCCGCGATCTCGCGGATCGCGGCCTGCTCGGGAGTCTCGGAGCCCTCGAGGTGCCCCTTCGGCAGGCACCACTCGAGCCGGCCGCCCCGGTTGCGCCGCGCGATGATCGCGGCCCGCGGACCGTCCGCCGCGGCGTCGACGACGAGCCCGCCCGCCGACACCTCCTCGACGACCGGCAGGGGCGGTGGCGTCGCGCCGACGCGGCTGCGGGGGTCGATGTGCAGGGCGTGCCCGCCGGGCGGCGCCGGCACCGGGACCCGCCGCGCCCGTGCGCGAGAGCCGTCCGCCGCGTCGCGCCCGACCGCGCGACGGGTCCCCGGGTCCCTCCGAGGCTCGTCGGCGTGCGCGGGGCTGGACATCCTCCAACTCTACCGAGCGGGACTCGTCCGACCCCGACGCGCCATCTGGCAGGCTTGGGTGTCGTGCCCACGCCTGCCTCCCCCCAGCCGACACCGGCGGCGCTCGAGCTGCAGCGCCGAGCCCTCGCCGTGCTCGCCGAGATGGCCCCCGCCGCGATCGAGCTCGGCGAGGCCTTCCGTGCGGAGGGCCACGAGCTGGCGCTCGTCGGCGGCCCCGTGCGCGACGCGTTCCTCGGGCGGGCCAGCAACGACCTCGACTTCGCGACGTCGGCGTCCCCCGACCAGACGCAGGCCATCCTCGCGCGCTGGGGCGACGCGCACTGGGACATCGGCAAGGAGTTCGGCACGATCGGCGCCAAGCGGTTCGCCCGCGGGGGCGGGGACGAGCTCGTCGTCGAGGTGACGACGTACCGCACCGACGAGTACGACCCGTCGTCGCGCAAGCCCGTCGTCGCGTTCGGCGACACGCTCGAGGGCGACCTCTCCCGCCGCGACTTCACGGTCAACGCCATGGCCGTGCGCGTGCCCGAGATGACGTTCGTCGACCCGTTCGACGGCCTCGGCGACCTCGCGCGCCGCGTCCTGCGCACCCCGATCGCCCCGGAGCGGTCGTTCGACGACGACCCGCTGCGCATGATGCGCGCCGCCCGGTTCGCGGCGCAGCTCGCGTTCGACGTCGACGGCGGCACGCTCGCCGCGCTCGTGCTGATGACCGAGCGCGTGGAGATCGTCTCGGCCGAGCGCGTGCGCGACGAGCTGTCCAAGCTCTTGTGCGCCGCCGAGCCGCGCCGCGGCCTCGAGGTCCTCGTCGACACCGGGCTCGCCGACCACGTGCTGCCCGAGCTGCCCGCGCTCAAGCTCGAGATCGACGAGCACCACCGCCACAAGGACGTGTACGAGCACTCGCTCACCGTGCTCGACCAGGCCATCGCCCAGGAGACGGGGCCCGACGGCGCCGTGCCGGCGCCCGACCTCGTGCTGCGCCTCGCCGCGCTCCTGCACGACGTCGGCAAGCCGCCCACGCGCCGGTTCGAGCCCGGCGGGGGCGTGAGCTTCCACCACCACGAGGTGGTCGGCGCCAAGATGGTCACCAAGCGGCTCAAGGCGCTGCGCTACGACAAGCAGGTCGTCAAGGACGTCGCCCGGCTCGTCGAGCTGCACCTGCGGTTCCACGGGTACGGCGACGGCGCGTGGACCGACTCCGCCGTGCGGCGCTACGTCACCGACGCCGGCCCGCTGCTCGAGAGGCTCCACCGGCTCACGCGTGCAGACTCCACGACGCGCAACAAGCGCAAGGCCCAGCGCCTGCGCGACGCGTACGACCACCTCGAGCGCCGCATCGCCGACCTGCAGGCCCAGGAGGAGCTCGCCGCCGTGCGGCCCGACCTCGACGGGCAGCAGATCATGACCGTCCTCGGCATCGCGCCCGGGCCGGTCGTCGGGCGGGCGTACAAGCACCTCCTCGAGCTGCGGCTCGACCGCGGACCGGTCGACGAGGAGACGGCGCGCGCCGACCTGCTGCGCTGGTGGGCCGAGCAGCCGGAGTCGGCCGCGTCGTCCTGACGCTCCGGGGCGGCCGTGGGTCCGGACGAGGCACTCCGGGGCGGCCGTGCCGGGTCTACCATCCGCGCCGCTCGTCCCTCGCGGCGCTCCCGCCAGACCCGCCACGACCCGGCACGGCCGCCCCTCCGGCCTCGTCCTCGTCCGGCACCGCCGCCACCCCGACCTCGTTCGGCACGGCGGCCAACACAGTTTCGGCCGGCACGGCCGCCCTCACGGCCCTGTCAGTGGGCGAACGGCGCCGGTGCGTCCTCGACGTCCGCGTCCCGCGGGGCGCCGTGCGGCGTCGCCGCCGGGCGGCGCAGCAGGAACGACAGGCCGACGGCGACGAGCATGACCGCGGTGCCCCAGACGAACGCGTCGCCCACGCCCTCGGCGAGCGCCACCCGTGCGGACGCGCCGTCCTCCTCGTAGGCGAGGGAGCGCGTCGTCATGACGGCGACGAACATCGCCGTTCCCGCGGCGCCCGCGAGCTGCTGCAGCGTGCCGATCGCGGCCGACCCGTGCGAGTACAGGTGCGGGCGCAGCGACGACAGCGCCGTGGTGAACAGCGGCGTGAACATGAACGCCAGGCCAAGGCTCAGCGTCACGTGGAGGCCGAGGACGAACCACGGCGACGTGTCCGCGTGCACGGTCGTGAACGCGGCGAGCGCCACGGCCACCACGCTCGTGCCCGGGATGACGAGCGGGCGCGGGCCGACCCGGTCGAACAGGCGCCCGACCGCCGGGCCCAGCAGACCCATGAGGAGGCCGCCCGGGAGCACGATGAGGCCGGTCTGGAGGGGCTCGAGGTCCATCGCGTCCTGCAGGAACAGCGGGAGCAGGATGAGCGAGCCGAACATCGCGACCATGCCGACCGCCATGATCCCGAGGGCGATGCTGAAGGCGCCCGCCGTGAACACGCGCAGGTCGAGCAGCGCGCGGTCCTCGCGCTGCAGGGCGAGCTGGCGCCACACGAACGCCCCGAGCGCGACGGCGCCGAGCGCGATCGGCACCCACACGGGCACGACCGGCTCGTGCCGGGCCGCCTCGCCGATGCTCGACAGCCCGAAGACGAGCCCGCCGAAGGCGAGCGCCGCGAGGAGGAGCGAGAACGGGTCCAGTCGCGAGTGCGTACGGTCGGCGACGTCCCGGACGTACAGGAAGCCGAGGGTGAGCGCGACGAGGCCGATCGGCAGGACCGTGCCGAACACCCAGCGCCAGCTCAGCACGTCGAGGATGAGCCCCGACAGCGACGGCCCGAGGGCGGGCGCGGCCGCCATGACGATCGAGACGTTGCCCATGATCTTGCCGCGGATCGACGGCGGGACCAGGGTCATGATCGTCGTCATGAGCAGCGGCATCATGATCGCGGTGCCCGACGCCTGCACCACGCGCCCGACGAGCAGCCACGAGAAGCCGGGGGAGAGCGCGGCGAGCAGCGTACCCGCACTGAACAGCGACATCGCGAGCAGGTAGGCCCCGCGCGTCCCGAGGCGCTGCAGCAGGAAGCCGCTCGCCGGGATGACGACGGCCATCGTCAGCATGAACGCCGTGGTGAGCCACTGCCCGGTGCTCGCCGTGATCCCGAGGTCGGCCATGAGCGGCGCGAGCGCCACGCTCATCGTCGTCTCGTTGAGGATGACGACGAACGCGGAGACGAGCAGCAGCGCGATGACGAGGAAGTCCTGGCGCGGGAGCTTGTCGACGACCGGTGCGGCGCCAGGCGTGGCCGCGGTCGTCGGGGCGGAGGAGGGCGTCGGTCCGGGTCTGGTCTCGGATGCTGTCACGGTGGTCTCCGCTCGCGTCGGTGGGCAGGCCGGTCTCGGTCCGGGCCGGCGGTGGGCAGGGGACGGCGCCGCGCGGTGGCGGGACGTCGTCGTGTCGGTCGTGGGGAGAGCGCAGGGCGGTCACGGCCGGCGCCGGGTGCCGAGCCCTCGACGAGATCGAGACGATCGGGGAGACCGAGGACCTGGCGTTCCGTACCCTGTACGACCGCGAACCATCATGCGTTATTCCCGCACGCCGTGACGACGTCTTTTCGGTCGCGTTCTCATCGGTCCCGGCCTCACGAGTCGACCCGGGGCGACACGAGGGTCGCGCACCGGCGTACCGGGCCGACGCCCCCGGGCCGATGCGGCGCGGCGACGCCCGTCCGTAGCGTCGCCGGCATGAACACCACCGGACCCGGCCGCTACCCGCCGACCCCCGCCCAGCCCACCCCGTCCGTCCCGCCACCCCCTGCGTCACCGCCGCCCGGCCGCGACCGGCACCCGCTCGGCCTGCCGCTGCTCGGCATCGTGGGGCTCTCGCTCCTCGCGGTGCCGCGCGCCGTCCTGCACGACCTGCACGTCGTGGACGAGGGGTCGCTCGTCAACCTGCTGCTCGTCGTCGTCCCGCTCGTGGTGTGGGTCGTCGTCGTGCTGCGCGCCCGCGTGCCGCGCCCGTTCGTGACGCTGCTCGCGACCGGCGCGTCGTACGGCGTGCTCCTCGCCGTCGTGCACCATCTCCTGTGGAACCGCCTCTACGCGCAGGCTCCCGCGCTCGGCGGCGAGCTCACCGCCGTCGACCCGGCCGCGCAGGAGGTCGTGATGCGCGTGTCCGTGACCGTCTCGAGCGTCGTCGTCGGCGTCGCCGTCGGTGCCGTCTGCGGCCTCGTCGCGTGGGGCGTCACGCGGCTCCGGCGGCCTCGGCACGTCAGTCGCTGAGGCGGGGCCGTCCCCGGTCGCCGTGCCCGGCCGGCTCGCGCGCGGGCACGACGTCGCCGCGCACCGCGACGGCGTCGGACGGCGTCCGGGCGCCGCGCGTCCACAGGATCAGTGCGGCGAGGGCGTACGCGACGGCCAGTGCGACGAACACCGGGCGCGACCAGCCCGTGTCCGGCAGCGTGAACGCCGCGAGAGCGGCGGCGCCGACGAACGCCGCGTTGTACATGACGTCGTAGAACGCGAAGGCGCGACCCCGGTACCCGTCCTCGGTGTCGCGCTGGACGATCGTGTCCACGGCGATCTTCGTGCCCTGCGCGGCCAGCCCGAGCAGCGCCGCACCGGTGTAGACGACGGCGCGCGACGGCGTCGTCAGCAGCAGGAGCTGGCTCGCCGCGGCGAGCAGCAGCATGAGCGCGATCCACACCTGCGGGCCCGTGTACCGCGACAGCGTCGGGGTGAGCAGCACCGCGCCAGCACCGCCCACGCCCGTGAGCCCGACGACGACGCCGAACGTCGCGAGGCCCGCGTCCTGGCTCCCCGGGTCGAGCAGGTTGCGCGAGATGAGGATCGACGCGATGAACACCACGCCGTACAGGAAGCGGTGTGTCGCCATCGCGAGCAGCGCCTGCCCCGGGGTGCGGCGCGCGACGAGGTATCGCGCGCCGTCGGCCAGACCGCGAGCCACGCGCGCGATCTCGCTCGTGATCGCCGACTCCGCGGGCCGCTCCGGCCCGAGCTGCGTGCGGCCGAGTCGCAGCGCCAGCAGCGACGCGACACCGAACACGACCGCCGCGCACACGAGCGCCGACGAGTCCTTCACCCGACCCGGGTCGAACGCCAGACCCAGCACGAGGCCGACGCCGCCCCCGACGAACGCCGCACCCGCACCGAGCGTCGGGGTCAGCGAGTTCGCGGTCAGCAGCAGCGGGCCGTCCACCACGCGCGGCAGCCCCGCCGACAGCCCGGCCAGCAGGAAGCGGTTCACGGACAGCACCGCGAGCCCGAGCACGTAGATCCCCGCGCCCACCCCGCCCGACAGCATGAGCGCCGCCATGCCGACCGTGATGACGACCCGCACCGCGTTGCCCCACACCAGCACCTGGCGCCGCTGCCAGCGGTCCAGGAACACCCCGGCGAACGGCCCGACGATCGTGAACGGCGCGAGCATCACCGCGAACGCGCCCGCGATCGCCCCCGCCGTGCCCTGCGACTCCGGCGAGAAGAACAGCAGCGACGCGAGGCCGACCTGGAACATGCCGTCGCCCGCCTGCGACACGAGGCGCACGGCGAACAGCCGGCGGAAGCCCTGCAGGCGCAGCAGCGCCCGGAGCTCGGAGATCACACCCACGCGTTCACCCTACGTTTCTGGCTGACGGGCGTTCGGTCGCCCGTGGTGGTCGGCCCGGAAGGGTGCGCCGCGTCTACCTTCCGCCGCTCGTGCCTCGCGGCTCCCGCCAGGCCCGCCACGACGCGGCGCACCCTCCCGGGCCGCCCTGTGTCATGTCACCTCGAAAGGTGGTCGCCGCCCACGAGGCACACGCGTGGTGACGCGAGGCCGGTGCCGGCGGGGTGAGGTAGGGCCCTTGTCGCCCGTGGCGACACGACCGGCGAGCGGAGGGGGCGGGCTCGGATGCGAAGGGCGTCAGGGCCGCGCTCGCGAACCCACGGCCGACAGGCCATGGTGCGGGCGCGGCAGCCCGAGCACCGAGCACGCCCCCTCCGCGGACCAGAGCCCTACCTCGGCAGGCTCAGGTCAGCGCTCGGGACTCAGGATCAGCGCTCGACCTCGCCGCGGATGAAGGCCTCGAGCTGGGCACGGCCCTTCGTGTCCTCCATCTGGACCGGCGGGGACTTCATGAAGTACGTCGAGGCCGAGAGGATCGGGCCGCCGACGCCGCGGTCCTTCGCGATCTTCGCGGCGCGGACGGCGTCGATGATGATGCCGGCCGAGTTGGGGGAGTCCCAGACCTCGAGCTTGTACTCCAGGTTCAGCGGGACCTCGCCGAACGCGCGGCCCTCGAGGCGCACGTACGCCCACTTGCGGTCGTCGAGCCACGCGACGTAGTCCGACGGGCCGATGTGGACGTTGCGGTCCTCGGTCTTGCCGGCGAGCGGGCCCTCGAGGTTCGAGGTGACGGCCTGCGTCTTCGAGATCTTCTTCGACTCCAGGCGCTCGCGCTCGAGCATGTTCTTGAAGTCCATGTTGCCGCCGACGTTCAGCTGGTACGTGCGGTCCAGGATGACGCCGCGGTCCTCGAACAGCTTCGCGAGCACGCGGTGCGTGATCGTCGCGCCGACCTGCGACTTGATGTCGTCACCGACGATCGGGACGCCGGCCTCCTCGAACTTCGCGGCCCACTCCGGGTCGGACGCGATGAAGACCGGGAGCGCGTTGACGAACGCGACGCCCGCGTCGATCGCGGCCTGCGCGTAGAACTTCGCCGCCGCCTCCGAACCCACGGGGAGGTAGCACACGAGCACGTCGACCTGGGCCTCGCGCAGCGCCGCGACGACGTCGACCGGCTCCGCGTCCGACTCCTCGATCGTCTGCGCGTAGTACTTGCCGATGCCGTCGAGCGTCGGGCCGCGCTGCACGGTCACGCCGGTCGGCGGGACGTCGGCGATCTTGATCGTGTTGTTCTCCGAGGCGTTGATGGCCTCGGCGAGGTCGAAGCCGACCTTCTTCGCGTCGACGTCGAACGCCGCGACGAACTCCAGGCTGGACACGTGGTAGTCGCCGAACTGCACGTGCATGAGGCCGGGGACGGTGCCCGTCGGGTCGGCGTCACGGTAGTAGTGCACGCCCTGGACGAGGGACGATGCGCAGTTCCCTACGCCGACGATGGCGACGCGGATGGAGGTCATCCTCGCTCCTTGGTGATCGAAGTTCCAGGATCCTCGGGACGACGAGCGCCGTCGGGCTCCTGACCGGGTGTTTCCGCAGGGTGCGGGGTGCTGCTGGGTCGCACGCGACCGCCGCCTCGGGGGTGCCCGAAGGAGCGGTCGCGCTCGGTGGTGATGAGACCGTCGAGCCAGCGCACCTCGCGCTCGACCTGCTCGAGTCCGTGGCGCTGCAGCTCGAGCGTGTACTCGTCGAGCCGCTCGCGGGTGCGGGCCGCGGACTCCCTGACCGCCTCCAGCCTCTCCGTGAGCCGGGTGCGCCGGCCCTCGAGGATGCGGATGCGGGTCTCGGCGTCGGTCTGCGCGAAGAACGCGAACCGGACGTCGAAGCTCTCGTCCTCCCACGCGGCCGGCCCGGAGGAGGCCAGCACGCTCTGGAGGTGTTCCTTGCCGTCGGCCGTCAGCTCGTAGACGATCCGCGCGCGCTTGCCCGACAGGGCCGGCGCGAGGGCCGTCGGCGCAGCCGGCTGCTCCGTGCCCGTGATGAGGCCGCGCGCGACGAGCGACTTGAGCGCCGGGTACAGCGACCCGTACGACAGCGCGCGGAACGAGCCGAGCATGAGGTTGAGGCGCTTGCGCAGCTCGTAGCCGTGCAGCGGCGACTCGTTGAGCAGGCCGAGGATCGCCGTCTGGAGCACGGGGGTCTTGCTGCGCACACCCACACCTCCGCCCGTCGCGCTCGTCCGCCCGACGAGCCGGGAGGAAGTCGATGTATCGAGTCGATACATCGACAGGTTAGGTCGTCCCGATGTGTCGCGCAACGCTCAAGGGTGGCAGGGTGACCGCCGTCACGGTCGGCGGCGACTTGTGAAGGAGCGGCGGAGGCCCCGGGGCGCCGGGGCGAATCGTTGGCGCACGATCGCGCCGTCGTGCCGTCCGGCCCTTGCCGGGAAGGGGCGACGTCCTATTGTTCAGGGTGGCCCGTGCTGTGCGCGTGCGCCGGCCTCGTGCCTGTCGACGTCCCCCGCCACGGGAGGCGGCGCGGACGCCGGGGCGGGCGTGGCTCCGAGACGCCGCGTGCATAGGACCCGAGGGGCGCCCCGGCGCCGCTCCCGAACGTCCCCCAGAGGAAGGTAGACCGTGGCGCGATCCACGAGCAGGAAGGGACGGCCCACCGCGCGACCGCGGGGCCGCCGTCGCTTCTTCAACTACCCGCGCTCGCACGTCCGCGGCTTCCGCCGGTGGCTCCCGTCGTGGCGCGTCGTCGTGGGCACGATGCTCACCGGCATCGCGCTCGTCGCAGGCGTCGGCGCCGCGGCGTGGTTCACCACCGAGGTGCCGGACGAGCTCCCGAGCGTCGACGCGCAGACGTCGACCGTCTACTGGGGCGACGGCGCCACCGAGATGGGCACGTACGCCGTCGAGAACCGCGAGATCGTCGACTACGCGACCCTGCCCGAGTACGTGGGCAACGCCGTCGTGGCGTCCGAGGACCGCACGTTCTGGACCAACTCCGGCGTGGACCCCAAGGGCATCGTGCGCGCCTTCTACAACAACCTCCGGGGCGGCGACCGCCAGGGCGCGTCGACGCTCACCCAGCAGTACGTCGAGCGGTACTACACGAACACGGTCACCGACTACGCGGGCAAGGCCCGCGAGGCGATCCTCGCGCTGAAGATCACGCAGCAGCAGGAGAAGTCCGAGATCCTCGGCAACTACCTCAACACCATCTACTTCGGGCGCGGTGCGTACGGCATCGAGGCGGCGGCGCAGAAGTACTACGCCAAGCCTGCCGCCGAGCTCACGCTGTCCGAGGCCGCCGTCATCGCGGGGATCATCCCGAACCCGACCAACTGGGACCCGGCGAACAGTCCGGAGCAGGCGGCGCACCGCTGGGAGCGCACGCTCGGCCTCATGCTCGAGGACGGCCACATCACCAAGGCCGACCACGACGCGGCGATCGCTGCCGGCATGCCGAACCCGATCGAGGACGTGAAGTCGAACAAGTACGCGGGCCCGACGGGGTACCTGCTCACCATGGTCGAAAGGGAGCTGGAGGGCACCGCCGGGATCAGCTTCGACGAGCTGCAGACCCGAGGCCTGACGGTGACGACGACCATCGACAAGGGGATGCAGGAGGCCGCCAAGAATGCGATGGAGACGGTTCCCGAGGGCGCCTCTCCCAACCTGCGCCAAGCTCTCGTGTCGCTCGACCCGAACGACGGATCGATCCGCGCGCTGTACGGCGGCGCGGACTTCCTCGCCAACCAGTACAACAACGCCACCCGAGGTGCCGCGCAGGGCGGCTCGACGTTCAAACCGTTCACGCTCATCGGTGCGCTGGAGTCCGGACACACGCTCGACGAGCGGTTCAACGGGAACAACGATCTCGAGGTCCCCGGCTTCGACAAGCCGGTGACCAACTTCGGCGGGTACAGCTACGGGAGCACAGACCTCGTCGAGGCCACGGCGAAGTCGATCAACACGGTGTACGCGGAGCTCAACGTGGAGATCGGCCCGGAGAAGACGGCTGACGTCGCGGCACGAGCGGGCATCGACGCGGAGGACGTGGGGACCAACCCGGCGAACGTGCTAGGAACGGGGACAGTGACTCCGCTTGAGCTCGCCAACGCCTACGCGACGCTCGCCGCGCAGGGTATGCGAGCGACTCCGCACATCGTCGCGGAGGTCAAGGACGCCCGCGGCAATCTCGTCTGGCAGGCACCCGGAGCCGACACCAAGGTGAAGGAGTTCGAGCCGGACGTCATCGCGGGTGCGACGTATGCCATGACGCAGGTCGTCGAGGCTCCGGGCGGCTCGGGGGAGCCCGCCCAGGCCTTGGAGCGTCCCGTCGCAGGCAAGACGGGCACGTCGAACGAGAACCGCTCGGCATGGTTTGCGGGCTTCACCCCGCAGCTCGCGACCGTCGTCGGCCTTTACCAGTCGGGTCCGAACGGGGAGCAGGAGCAGATCACCCCCTTCGGGGAGTGGGAAGCCATCACGGGCGGCACGTGGCCCGTCGAGGCGTGGACGTCCTACATGCAGGCCGCGACGGCGAACATGCCGGTCGAGGAGTTCCCGGAGTACACGCCGTCGAAGCGGCCGCAGCCCACGGAGACGGCGACCGAGGAGCCGACGGAGGAGCCGACGGAGGAGCAGACCGAGGAGCCGGAGGCCCCGGAGCCGGAGAACGTCACGGTGCCCGGCAACCTCGCGGGCATGCCCCGCGACCAGGCGGTCGGCGCGCTCCAGGCGCTCGGCCTGCAGGCGCAGATCACCGAGGAGTTCTCCGACTCCGTCCCGCGCGGCGTCGTGATCAGTGCCGGGTCCGCGGGCGCGCAGGTGCCGCCGGGCTCCCGGATCTCGCTCGTCGTCTCGAAGGGTCCGGACCCGGCCAACCAGCCGGAGGAGCCGGAGGATCCGGAGGATCCGGGGGAGACCGAGGATCCGGAGCCGACGCCCACCCAGACGCAGCCAGGCCAGGGTGGCGGTGGCAACGGCGGCGGCAACGGCGGGGGCGGCCAGGGTGGCGTCGTCGGCGGCATCGTCGGCGGCCGCGGGAGCGGCGGCTGACCGGCCCCGTCACTGCCCGGGCACTCCCCGGGCCATGGATTTCCAGGGCCGCACCCGGTGCGGGTACCCTGGGGAGCTGCTGTCCGCGGCCACGTCGCGACAGCAGGACTGCATGAACCCTCCTGTCACGGATGGACCGTGACCGCGAAGACCAGAGGAGGTGGGTTATCCGCATGCGTCAGTACGAACTGATGATCATCCTCGACCCGGAGGTCGAGGAGCGCACCGTCGGCCCGTCGCTCGACAAGTACCTGTCGGTCATCAAGACCGACGGCGGCTCCGTCGACAAGGTGGACATCTGGGGTCGTCGCCGCCTGGCGTACGACATCAAGAAGAAGTCCGAGGGCATCTACGCGGTCGTCGACTTCACGTCGACGTCCGACACCGCCAAGGAGCTGGACCGTCAGCTCGGCCTGAACGAGGCCGTGCTGCGCACCAAGATCCTGCGCACGGACGCTCGCTGATCTTCCCCCGCACCCCCTCGCGGCTCGTCCTCCACGGGTCCGCCTCACGCCGTCGCGCGTGTGGGCGCCACGTGATGGGATGGGCCGGCGCGTGAGCGGCGGGGCACCGTACGAGAAGCCGGGCGACGCCCGCACGGACGACGACGAGACACGAAGGAGCTGGCCATGGCAGGTGACACCGTCATCACGGTGATCGGGAACCTCACGGGAGACCCGGAGCTGCGCTTCACCCCTGCGGGTGCGGCGGTGGCCAACTTCACGGTGGCGTCGACGCCGCGGACCTTCGACCGCCAGTCGAACGAGTGGAAGGACGGGGAGACCCTGTTCATGCGCTGCTCGATCTGGCGCGAGGCCGCGGAGAACGTGGCGGAGTCGCTGACGAAGGGCATGCGCGTCATCGTGCAGGGCCGCCTCGTCCAGCGTTCGTACGAGACCCGCGAGGGGGAGAAGCGCACCGTCGTCGAGCTGCAGGTGGACGAGATCGGTCCGTCCCTGCGCTACGCCTCCGCGAAGGTCACCCGGGCCCAGCGCTCGGGCGGCGGTGGCGGCGGCTTCGGCGGCGGCGGTGGCGGCTTCGGTGGAGGCGGCAACGCCTCCGGTGGTGGATTCGGCGCTTCCGGCGGCGGTCAGCAGAACGACGACCCGTGGGCCACGGCCGGCCCGGCGTCGTCGGGCGGCTCGTTCTCCGACGAGCCTCCGTTCTGACCGGACGCCACACCCAGAACATCCCTCGTCCCTGACCGGCGCCGCGTCCGCGGCCCGGGCGGGGACCGCACCTGAGAAGGAGCACACACCATGGCGAAGCCTGTGGTGCGCAAGCCCAAGAAGAAGTCCAACCCGCTGAAGACGGCGAAGATCGAGACGGTCGACTACAAGGACACCGTTCTCCTCCGCAAGTTCATCTCCGACCGCGGCAAGATCCGCGCGCGTCGCGTGACCGGCGTCTCCGTCCAGGAGCAGCGCCAGATCGCCCGTGCGGTGAAGAACGCGCGTGAGATGGCCCTGCTGCCGTACACGTCGACGGCTCGCTGAGCGGGGAGGGGAAGAACATGGCCAAGCTGATCCTGACCCACGAGGTCACCGGTCTCGGTGAGCCGGGCGACGTCGTCGAGGTGAAGGACGGGTACGCCCGCAACTACCTCGTCCCGCGCAAGCTCGCCACGCCGTGGTCGAAGGGCGCCGAGTCGCAGGTCTCCGCGATCCGCAAGGCGCGCAAGGCCCGCGAGATCGCGTCGCTCGACGAGGCGAAGGCGATCCGCGACTCGCTGCAGTCGAAGCCGGTCGTCGTCGAGGCGAAGGCCGGTGCGTCCGGTCGCCTCTTCGGCGCGGTGACGACGGCGGAGATCGCCTCGGCGGTCGCTGCTGCGGAGGGCCCGAAGGTCGACAAGCGCAAGATCGAGATCGGCCAGCCGATCAAGGCGACGGGTGACTACACGGTCTCCGTCCGCCTGCACCCGGAGGTCTCCGCGACCGTCGCGGTGAAGGTCGTCGCTGCCTGATCTGCTGATCCAGCACGTCGAAGGCCCGGTCCCCTCGAGGGGCCGGGCCTTCGTGCTGCTCGGGTCCACGCGGCGAGTCGGGCGTTGCCGGTCCCGAGGGGGCGAGCCTCAGGCGGTGCCCGTGACCATCCAGCGGGTGCCGCGGGCGCGCAGCCCGGTCGTCACGGCGCGCGCAGCCATGAAGACCCCGGCGAAGGCGAGCCACAGCCACGCGAGGCCGGCCGCGCCGTCGGGCGCCCAGGCCCGGACGGCGAGGGCGAAGGGCGCGTAGACGGCGAGCGTCACCATGCCCGCCCAGGCGAGGAAGCGGCCGTCGCCGGCGCCGATGAGGACGCCGTCGAGGACGAACACCCAACCCGCCATGGGCATGAGCGCGCCGCAGACCGCCATGCCGAGCGCGACGGCGGCGCGGACCGCGGGGTCGTCGGTGAACAGCAGCGCGAACCACCAGCCGCCGGCCGCCATGACGAGGCCGATCACGACGCCCGCCACGACGCCCCACTGCAGCGTGCGGCGCAGGACGGCGCGGACGCGCGGGACGTCGGCGGCACCGAGGCCGTGGCCGACGAGCGCCTGGGCCGCGATGGCGAGCGCGTCGAGCGCGAACGCCGCGAGCCCCCACATCGAGTTGACGACCTGGTAGCCGGCGAGCGTGACCTCGCCGAGGCCGGTGGCGACGAAGACGGTGAGGAGGATCGCGAGCCGCAGGGAGAGCGTGCGGACGAAGAGCGGGATGCCGGCGCGCGCGTTGGCCCAGATGCCGCCGGCGGCGGGGCGCAGGGCTGCCCCGCGGCGTCGGGCGCCGCGGACGACGACGGCGACGAGGACGGCGCCCATGGCGAGCTGGGCGATCGCGGTGCCGATGCCCGAGCCGGCGATGCCGAGGCCCGCGCCGTACACGAGGGCGACGTTGAGGACGGCGTTGGCGGTGGCACCACCGGCAGCCACCCACAGGGGCGTCCGGGTGTCCTGGAGGCCGCGGAGGACGCCCGTGGACGCGAGGACGAGGAGCATGCCGGGCAGGCCGAGCGCGGACCAGCGCAGGTAGACGACGGCGTGCTCGGCGACGTCGCCCGTGCCGCCCATCGCGCCGACCGCCCACGGCGCCGTCGTCCACAGGCCGGCGGCGAGGACGATCCCCAGGCCGAGGGCGAGCCACAGCCCGTCGACACCGGACTGCAGGGCCTCGCGCTCCTGCCTCGCCCCGAGCCGGCGCGCGACCGCGGCGGTGGTCGCGTACGCGAGGAACACGCACAGGCCGACGAGCGTGACGAGGAGCGTCGAGGCGAGAGACAGGCCCGCGAGCTGGGCGGTGCCGAGGTGGCCGACGACGGCCGAGTCGACGAGGACGAACAGCGGCTCGGCGACGAGGGCACCGAGCGCCGGGACGGCGAGGGCGAGGATCTGCCGGTCGAGAGCGGACCGTCCGCGACGGCCTGTGGACGACGTCACGTCGTGTGCCGCAGCGGGTGAAGAAGGGGTGACGTCCGCCCGTCCCGCGGGTGTCCGGCGTGTCGTCGGCGTGTCATCCGACTTTCTTTCGTCCACACCCCTGAGGGTAGTGAATGCGCTGGTCATGCGGCCTGCACAGGGATGTACACAGACAGATTCCCCAGTTGTCCACACGGTTGTCCACCGGGTGTGCACAGCGAGCGGCGCCGTGTCCACAGGATCGCGGGTGACTGTCCACGACGCTGTGCACAGGGCTGTTTGCCGTGCGCCCGACCGGCATCTAGTGTCGCGGGGTCGTGTCTCCCGAGAGGGCAGGCGCGGCCGCCGGGACAGTCGTGTGGGCGGCCCGCAGTAGAACACGTGTACGACGCGGGTGAGGGCCCGCCGCCGCGGCCCGCCGGGGTCTCGGCGAGCCGGGGGAGCGAGGGGCGCATGTCGATCGAGGAGCTCGAGGGCAGCTACGGGGGGCCGGGCCCGTCGGGGTTCGACCGCACGCCGCCGCAGGACGTCGCGGCGGAGATGAGCGTCCTGGGCGGCATGCTGCTGTCGAAGGACGCGATCGCCGACGTCATCGAGCAGATCCGCGGCTCGGACTTCTACCGCCCGGCGCACGAGGTCATCTACGAGGCGATCATCGACCTCTACGGCCGCGGCGAGCCGGCGGACGCCATCACCGTGGTCGCCGAGCTGACGAAGCGCGGCGAGCTCCAGCGCATCGGCGGCGCCCCGTACCTGCACGACCTCATGGCCGGCGTCCCCACCGCCGCCAACGCCGGCTACTACGCGCGCATCGTGCGCGAGCGCGCGGTGCTGCGCCGCCTCGTCGAGGCCGGGACGCGCATCGTCCAGCTCGGCTACGCGACCGACGGCGGCGACGTCGACGACATCGTCAACAACGCCCAGGCCGAGGTCTACGCCGTGACCGAGCGGCGCACGACCGAGGACTACCTGCCGCTGTCGGAGATCCTCGGCCCGACGTTCGACGAGATCGAGGCCGCGCAGGGTCGCGGCGAGGGCATGACCGGCGTGCCGACCGGGTACTCCGACTTCGACCGGCTCACCAATGGTCTTCATGCGGGACAAATGATTGTCGTCGCTGCAAGGCCGGCAATTGGCAAATCGGTACTAGGAATTAATGTCGCCACTCATGCTGCGGTGCACCATCAGATGGCGTCCGTCATCTTCTCCCTGGAGATGAGCCGCAACGAGATCACGATGCGTCTGCTCGCCGCAGAAGCAAAGGTCCCGCTGACGCGCATGCGCTCGGGGAAGATGGACGACGGCGACTGGCAGAAGCTCGCCGGCACCATGGGCAAGGTGGCCGAGGCGCCGTTGTTCATCGACGACTCGCCGAACATGTCGCTCATGGAGATTCGCGCCAAGTGCCGGCGCCTCAAGCAGCGGCACGACCTCAAGCTCGTCGTGATCGACTACCTCCAGCTCATGTCGTCGGGCAAGCGCGTCGAGTCGCGACAGCAGGAGGTCTCGGAGTTCTCCCGTGCGCTCAAGCTGCTCGCGAAGGAGCTCGAGGTCCCGGTCATCGCCATCTCGCAGCTGAACCGTGGTCCGGAGCAGCGCGGTGACAAGAAGCCGCAGATGAGCGACCTCCGCGAGTCCGGCTGCCTTCCTGAGGACACGAAGATCCTGCGCGCCGACACGGGCGCCGAGACGACGCTGGGTGAGCTCTTCGCGCTCAACGCCAAGGACGTCCCGGTGTGGGCGCTCAACGACCGTCTCCAGTACGTGCGCCGGCACCTCACGCATGTGTTCCCCACGGGCGTGAAGCCGGTCTTCCGCATGCGGTTGGCTTCCGGCAAGGAGGTCGAGGCGACGGCGAACCACCCGTTCCTCACCTACGACGGCTGGACGCCGCTCGGCGACCTCGAGGTGGGCTCGCGCATCGGTGTGCCGCGCCACGTCCCCGGCCCGGAGCGGAACGTCGAGTGGGACGACCGCAAGGTCGTCATGCTCGCGCACCTCCTCGGTGACGGGTCGTTCGTGAAGCGACAGCCCATCCGCTACGCGTCGATCGACGAGCGGAACCTCTCCGCCGTCAGCGACGCCGCGACGGCGTTCGGGATCACGCCGGTGCGCGACGAGTACGCGGCCGCCCGGTGCACGACGCTCCGGCTACCGGCGCCGTACCGCCTGACGCGCGGCAAGCGGAACCCAATCGCGGAGTGGCTGGACGACATGGGGCTGTTCGGCGCGCGGAGCCACGAGAAGTTCATCCCGACGAGCGTCTTCCACCTGCCCAAGCGCCAGATCGCGCTGTTCATCAAGCACATCTGGGCGACGGACGGCTCCGTGACGGTGAACAAGAACGGCCGCAGCGGGCGCATCTACTACGCCTCGACGTCGCGCGAGCTCGTCGACGGCCTGTCGCGGCTCCTGCTCAGGTTCGGCATCTCCACGCGCGTGCGCCGGACGACGCCCAAGGGCGCTTACCGGACCGGCTGGACGCTCGACATCAGCGGCGTGGACGACCAGCGCCGCTTCCTGCAGGAGATCGGCGTCCATGGCGACCGCGGCGACACCGCCGAGAAGCTGCTGACGATCATCCGCGAGACGCGCTCGAACCCGAACGTCGACACCGTCCCTCGGCAGGTCTGGGAGGACGTGCGCGAGGTCCTCGTCGAGCGCGAGATGACGCACCGCGAGTTCGCGGAGGCGATCGACACCCAGTTCTGCGGCAGCGCGCTGTGGAAGAACGCCCCGTCACGGCACCGCCTCAGCAAGATCGCCGCGGTCCTCGAGAGCGAGAAGCTCGAGATCATGGCGATGAACGACCTGCTCTGGGACGAGGTCGTCGCCATCGAACCGGTGGGGGAGAAGCAGGTGTTCGACGCGACCGTGCTCGACGCTCACAACTTCGTCGCGAACGGGATCGCGGCTCACAACAGCATCGAGCAGGACGCCGACGTCGTGATCCTCCTCCACCGCGAGGACGCGTACGAGAAGGAGTCGCCGCGAGCCGGCGAGGCCGACCTCATCGTGGCGAAGCACCGTAACGGCCCGACGGACACCATCACCGTGGCGTTCCAGGGTCACTACCAGCGCTTCGCCGACATGCAGATGTAGCGCCGCAGAGAAGCAACTCAGGCGACGTCCTCATCAACCTTGCCGCCGAACCGACGTGCCGACCACTGTTCTTGATGTGGCCGGCGGACCGCGTGCGCCGATCAGACAGCGACCGGCTCCAGGCGAGCAGCGTCGAAGGGCGGACAGCTCTCACCACTCATGCGCTCAGCCGCGTCGAGGTAGCCGGCCAACGCGTGCCGTGACTGGGCGAGCCGCTCCATCTGGTCGTCGAGCTGGCGGAGCCGTGACCGCAGAGCGCTCAGCATCTCGGGGCAGCCGAACAGTTCCGGAGCCTCCCCGGTCGCGCACGGCAACAGGTACGCGATGTCCTCGGACGACAGGCCGGCGCCGAGCAGGTGTCGAATCTGCCTCACCCGCAGCACGGCGTCCTCATCGAACTCGCGGTAGCCATTCGCGCGGCGGTCGGCCTGCAGCAGGCCCTGGGCCTCGTAGTACCGCAGCAGGTGGGCGCTGACGCCCGTTCGACGACTCAGTTCCCCGATCCGCATGGCACCTCACTTGACCTTCACACCGGTATGAACGTTGACGATACTGGCATGGACGACAAGACCGACACCTCCGTGACAGTCATCGGGCTGGGCCTGATGGGCCAGGCACTCGCCGCCGCGCTGCTCAAGGCCGGCCATCCAACCACCGTGTGGAACCGCACGGCCTCCAAGGCCGACCGCCTGGTGGCCGAGGGCGCACGCCTGGCGCCCACAGTGGGGCACGCGCTCACGGCGAGCGAGGTGACCATCATCTGCGTCACCGACTACGACGCGATGTACGAGCTGCTCGGCGTGGGAGAACCGCAGCTGGACGGCACCACGCTGGTCAACCTGACCTCCGGCAGCTCCACCCAGGCTCGCGACGCCGCCCGATGGGCTGAGCAGCACGGCGCCCGGTACCTTGACGGCGCCATCATGGCGGTACCGCCGGCGATCGGGACGCCTGAGGCCGTGATCCTGCACTCGGGGCCGGCGTCGGACTTCGAACGGCACGAGCCGACTCTCGAGGCGCTGGGCGTGCTCACCTACCTCGGGGAGGACCACGGGCTGGCGTCCTTGTACGACGTCGCTGGGCTGGCCATGATGTGGAGCGTTCTCAACGCCTGGCTCCAAGGGACGGCCATGCTGCGTACGGCGGGCGTCGACGCCGCGGCGTACGCTCCGTTCGCGCAGCAGATCGCCACCGGTGTCGCCGGATGGTTGCCGGGGTACGCGGTGCAGGTCGACAGCGGCCAGTTCCCGGCCGTGGTGTCGGCGTTGGAGACCGACGCCCGGGCGATGACGCACCTCATCGAGGAGAGCGAGGCGGTAGGCGTCAACGCCGAGCTGCCGAAGCTGATCAAGGAGATGGCCGACCGCTCGATGGCGGCCGGGCACGGTGGCGAGCAGTACCCCGTGCTGATCGAGGAGTTCAGCCGACCAGCATCTTTGGAGCGTCGAGATCACCGCTGACCAGAGCGAGCTGCCGCCGACGGGCGCACTCTCATGCCAACAAGAACCTGCGGCGGAGGCGGACGCTCCATCGGGGCTTGCGTCGCAGTCTGAATCCTCCCCGAGATCGTCACGGGCGGGCGCCGATCGCGTGTGACCTACGTTTCGCGACTCTGGCGACACGCCCGAGATCATGCGATGTACAGCGGCGCGTACGCGCAATCTGCGCCGCACGCCAACAGCCGTCGCCAAGCCGACGTGTCCTCGAGACGCAGCCTCGGTCGACCGGTACTCCGTACTGGTCGAACCCGCCCTGCTGACCGCTGTCCTCCGGTGTCGCGGCGTGAGCACCTCGCGCGCCGCACGCCGGGTAGCGACGCACTGCGAGACTTTGCGCGCGGTGTCGGACATCGGCGCGACGAGGACGCCTGCCGACCTCAGGACGAGGCCGGCAGGCGCCGGTTCAGAACTCTGGTGCAGCCGAGCGTCCGAGGCCGCCGGGAGGATCACGACGTCCCGAAGACGGTCAGGAGCAGGAGAGCTCGCCGTGGTCGACGTCGACGGTCGAGGTGACGTCCTCACCGTCGATCGTCGCGGCGCCGGTGACGGTCACAGAACCGCTCGCGACCTCGGCGGAGCGCACGGGGAACGCCTGGTACGCGTTCGCGCCGGGGGCGACGTCGGCGACCTCGTGCGTGCCGAACGGCGTCGTGAGCGTCACGTCGACGGGGGTGTTCTCGCCGTTCGCCGCACGGACGGCGAGGTAGGCCTTGCCGGCCAGGCACCGCGGCTCCACCTCGACGTCGAGGTCGAGCTTGGACTGCCCGCCGGTCGGCGTGCCGTAGACCTCGAGCTCGTAGATGGAGAAGCCCCACTGCGTCGCGCGCTCCGTGGCGTAGAGGCGCACGTGCCGGGCGGTGCCCGAGACGTCCAGCTCGTCGAACAACCCGTCGCCGTCGGTGACGGTGTGCACGGTGGTCCAGGTCTCGCCGTCCGGCGAGGTCTGGATCTCGTACGCCGACGCGTACGCGGTTTCCCAGTCGATCACGACGCGGCTGAGGTCGTAGCTCGCGCCGAGGTCCACCGCGATCCACTCGGGCTCGCTCCACGCGCTGCCCCACCGGGTGCCCGCGTTGCCGTCCACCGCCTTGTCGCCGGTGCGTGCCGGGTCGTCGATGCTGGAGGTCGTCACCGGTCGGCCGAGCGCCAGCGACTCGCCGTCGTCGCCGCCACCACCGTTGTCGTAGTCGGGGGAGAGGTAGCAGCGCAGGTACTCGTAGGAGTCCGCAGTGGTCTGGAACGACGGCGCCCAGTCCCACTCGTAGGTGTAGTACTTCACGTACGGCTCGGCTGCGGCGATGATCGCCGGAAGGTCGAGCTCACCGTTGCCGAGGGCGACCTGCCGCATGTCGCCCTCGGCGTCGACGTTCACGGCGTCCTTGATGTGGAGCAGCTCGATACGGTCGCCGTGCTCCTCGATCCATGCCGGGACGTCGATGCCGGCGTCCGCGGCCCAGCCGACGTCGAGCTGGAAGGTGACGTAGCGCGGGTCGGTGTTCTGCTCGATGACCTCCCAGGCGGTGACCATCTCCCCCGTCTCCGGGTCGGGGAACTGCGTGGTGAACTCGCTCTGGTGGTTGTGCAGCGCGATCTTGTTCGCGCCGTTCTCGTGCGCGTACTGGCCGAGCTGGTTCACGTACGCCGCGGTCGCGAGCGCTTCCTCGTAGGTGCCGTAGCCGCCGGCCATGCCGCCGGTGCCGATGTAGTCCTGGCCCAGCGCGACCGCGTACTCGACCGTCTCGGGCCACGTCGCCCACTCCGTGCTGCCGTGGCTCGACGACACCTCGAGGCCGTGCTTGCCGAGGATCGCCTCGTAGTCCTCGACCGGCATCGAGTAGGGCTGGTCGTACGGCTCGACGTGGGTGAAGCCGGCGTCAGCCACCTCGCCGAGCACGCGGTCGATCGTCTCGGGCGACGGCGTCCCGGACCCGAGCTCACCCACGTGCGTGTACAGCTGGATGGAGATCTTCGAGTCGGGGAGCCCGTCGTCCTCGCCGCACGCCTCAGCCGCTGTGCTGGTCGGTGGAGGAACGACAACCGTCGACGGGACGGCAACAGCGGGGGCCGCGGTGAGGGCGCCCGCAAGGAGCGCTCCGCCCGTCAGGCCTGCACCGAGCCGGCGCGCACGAGACGAATACTGAGAGATGTGCATGGTACTCCAATTGACAGCGTTGTCGATTGAGGGCGGCGATCATGCGACTTCTGAGTGCCGGTGTGCAAAAGAACGTAATGGGCGGTCATGATGACGTCAAGGCATCTCGGCGGCTCACTGCGCCTGGCTGCCGCCGATGACTCCCGTCGCCACGGCGATCCCGATCGACACGTTGACGGCGGCGGCCTGAGCGATGACCGCGGTGCCGACGGCGGCGGCGCCCCAGTCGCCGTTCTGGTACCTCAGCGCTCGGCTCGCGACGGCGTTCGACCAGCCGACCGCGGGGTGGAACTGCGGCAGCGTGCCGCTCGCGGACAGGATCGCGACGAGCGCCGCGGTCCGCGCGTCCGGCATCTCGCCGTCCTCGAGCACCGCGCGGACGCGCTCGAGCAGCGCCGCCTCGTGCGCGAGGTCCTGCGGGGGCATCCGTGTCGTCGGGATGAACCCGAGCAGCTTCGACCGCTCGCGGCGGACCAGGCCGCGCTCGACGAGCCGGTCGAGCACCCGCGCCCGCAGGGGCGGGCCGATCTCGGCCAGCACGGTTCCGACGTAGCGGGGCCGCTTCGCGACGCGCTCGAACGCGTCGCCGAGCAGCGGGTCGCCGAGCGGGGGACCGGGCACGGCGTGCACGGTCCGCTCGCGGTCGGTCTCGACGCGCCCGCGCAGCGCGAGGTCCATGAGGACGGCACCGCCGAGCGTCCAGTGCAGCGTTCCCTCTCCCTTGATGGTGCCGGTCGCGTCGTCGAGAAGAAGGAGCATGAGGTCCTCGACGAGGAGCAGCGGGCGCTCGGTGTCCCGCGTGTCCGGCGTGTCCTGCGTGACGTGGTGGTCGGCCATGGTCGTCTCCGGTCGCTCGGTCTCGGTGGGGATGGCAGGTCGCCGCGTCAGCGCCGCGGGTCCCAGCGGAACAGCCGGAACGCGAGCGAGACGGCGACGACGATCCACGCGGCGGTGGGGGCCAGCAGGAGCAGCGAGTCGCCGAGGGGAGCGCCGCCCTCCCACGCCTGGACGACGAGCTCGGTGGCCGCGCCGCCAGGCAGGAGGCGCTTGAGCAGGGTGAGGCTCTCGGTGCCGGTGATGCCGACCCAGCTCGCGACGGCGATGACGCCGAGGCTCACGGGGAGCGCGGTGATCTGCGCGTGCTCGGGCGTCCGGGTGACGCCCGCCGTGGCGAGCCCGAGGGCGATCATCAGGGCGACCGTCGCGACGACGGCGACGACGAGCAGGGCGACGTTCTCGGGCGCCCCCGTCACCGCGCCGAACACGGCGAGGATGAGGCCGACCTGGACGAGCGCGATGACCGTCGCGGGCAGCACCAGCCCGGTGAGGATGCCGGCGTCGGTCGCCGCGGTGGACCGCAGCCGCTTGAGGAAGAGGTTCTGCCGCCGGTCGACGAGCGTCGTGACGGTCGTGGAGTACAGGCCGAACACGGTGACGGTGAACATGACGACTGCGGCGATGTAGCCGAGGCTGCCGATGGTCGCGAAGGTGTCGTGCTGGTAGATGAAGAGGGCGCTGACGGCGACGGGGATGACGAAGCTCGTGATGAGCACCGAGCGGTTGCGGAAGATCTGGACGAGCTCGCTCCGGGCGATGGGGAGCATGGGGGTTCCTCTCGGGAAGTCAGGGGACGGGCGGGAAGGGACGGGCGGGAATCGGCGCGCAGGGACCAGCCCGCGCGGGTCAGTCGTCGTCGATGGCGCGGAAGACGTCGTCGAGCCGGGTGGGCCCGGCCTCGAGGTCCGCGAGCTCGAGCGCGTGGTCGTCCGCCCAGCCGAGCAGCGTGTGGAGGTCGCGCTGCAGCGCGAAGGTCTCCACGACGACGGACCGGTCGCCGGAGCTCGTGACCTCCAGCGGCACGGGCGGGGCCGAGGGCGGCAGCGTGAAGCGGATGACGGCGGGCAGCGTCCGGGTCAGGTCGGACACCGTGCCCTCCTGCCGCAGGGTGCCGCGGTGCATGACGCCGATCCGGTCGGCGTGCTGCTGCGCCTCCTCGAGGTAGTGCGTGGTGAGCACGACCGTCGACCCGTCGCCGCGCAGCTTCTCGACCGCCGTCCACAGGGCGTCGCGGGACTGGATGTCGAGGCCGGTGGTCGGCTCGTCGAGGAAGACGAGCTGCGGTGACCCGTACACGGCGGTCGCGAAGTCGAGTCGGCGCTTCTCGCCGCCGGACAGCTGCCCGACGACGGTCGTGGCCTTGTGCCGCAGGTCGACGACGTCGAGCACGCGGTCCACCGAATCGGTGCGGCCGCTGAGGCGCCCGACGAGGTCGACCGACTCGCGGACGGTGAGGTCGGCGGCGAAGCCGCTCTCCTGGAGCATGATCCCGGTCCGCGGGCGCACCGCGGCCCGGTCGTCGGGGCGGCGTCCGAAGACCCGCGCGCGCCCGGAGGTCGCGGCCCGGTGGCCCTCGACGACCTCGAGGGTCGAGGTCTTGCCGGCGCCGTTCGTGCCGAGCAGCGCGTAGATCTCGCCGCTGCGCACCCGGAAGGACAGGTCCTTGACGGCGTGGAAGTCGCCGTAGGAGACGTGGAGGTTCTCGACGTCGATGACGTGTGTCGAAGTCATGCCTCGATATCACCGGACGCCGCGTCCGCGCGGCAGTGTCGTGGCGTCAGGAGCCCGCCGTGACACGGCGACGGGTCGGGGCATGACGTGGTGTCACTGGTGCGACGGCCGCGCCCGCGGAATCCTGGGGCGAGACCCGCCGTCCGACCCCGGAGAGCCGCCCATGGACATGCCGCCACCGCGCGCCGCGTCGGCGACCGCCGGCCGCACCGTGACGGCGCAGGGACGGTTCCGCGGTCTCAACCTCACGACGATGCTCCCGGTGCTCGCCCTCGGCGGGGCGGTCGCGGTCGCGGTCGACGCGCGGACGTGGGGCGAGGCGGCCGTCCTCGCCCTCGGGGTCGTCGCGGCGCTGGTCGCGTTCGTGCGGTGGGCGGGGGACCGGCTCTTCCCGGTGGCGTTCCCGTGCCTCGTCGTCGCGGCGGCGGTGTGGGCGTACGGGGCACTGGTGGTCGAGAGCCCGACCGCGTTCTTCGGCGTCGCGATGGTGGGCTCGCTCGTGGCGCCGCGGCTGCCGCGCCACCGAGCTGTCGCGGCCGTCGTGCTCGTGGGCTACGTCGCGGCGGTCGGCGTGACTCGCCTGCTCGTCGGGCCGCCCGTCACCACCGCGGACTTCCTCGCCTACGTCCTCCTGCCCACCGGCATCACCGCCGTGGTCGCCGGGCTGATGTTCCCCAACAAGCGGTTCTACGACGTCGTCCAGGAGATCGAGGACTCGCGCGAGCGCGAGGCGGAGCTCGCCGTGGCGCGCGAGCGCATCCGGTTCGCGAGCGACCTGCACGACATCCAGGGCCACACGCTCCACGTCGTCAAGCTCAAGCTGGCCCTCGCGCGGAAGCTCGTGCACGTCGACCCCGACCGCGCGGAGGACGAGCTGCGCGAGATCCACGAGCTCGTCGGCGACACCATCACGCAGACCAAGGAGCTCGCCTACGCGCAGCGCCGGCTCAACCTCTCCGCGGAGCTGGAGAACGCGAAGAACCTCTTCGAGGCCGCGGGGATCCGCGTGCGGGTCGACCGCGACGCCGAACCCGAGCCGCGGACCAGCGAGCTGCTCGGGCAGGTGCTCCGTGAGACGACGACGAACATCCTGCGGCACGCGCAGGCCGCCGAGGTGACGATCACGCTCTCGGCCGCGGGGATCGCCGTCGTGAACGACGGCGCGGCGCGCGGCCCGCTGCCCGAGCTCGGTGGCCTGGCGACGCTGCGTGAACGCGTCGCGGGCGCAGGCGGCGAGCTGACGGTGACCCAGGACGACGGACGGTTCACGACGGCGGCCGTGTTCCCCCAGGCGGGCGCGGACCGGCGCCCGACCGCACGGCAGGAGGCGCGATGACCACCGTGGTGCTCGCCGACGACGAGGTCCTGCTGCGCAAGGCGCTCGGCGCGCTGCTGCCGCTCGAGGGTGACATCGCCGTGCTCGCCGAGGCGGAGGACGGCGAGGCGGCGGTCCGCGCCGTCGCGGAGCACGAGCCGGACGTGCTCGTCATCGACCTCGAGATGCCGGGCGTCGACGGGCTCGCCGCGGTCGAGCGGATCCGTGCGGCGCGGCCGGAGCAGGCGATCCTCATGCTGACGCGGCACGCCCGCCCCGGGGTGTTGCGCAAGGCGCTGCGGCTCGGCGTGCAGGGCTTCGTGAGCAAGGCGGCCGAGCCGTCGCACATCGCCACCGTGATCCAGACCCTCCACGCCGGCCGGCGCTGGGTCGACCCGGACGTCTCCGCGCTCGCCCTCGTCGACGACTGCCCGCTCACCGAGCGGGAGGTCGACGTCCTGCGCGCGACGTCCGAGGGCTACTCGGTGGCCGACATCGCCGTCCGGCTCCACCTCGCGCAGGGCACCGTGCGCAACTACCTGTCGAACGCGATGCAGAAGACGCAGACGCGCACGCGCCACGAGGCGGCGCGGTACGCGCGCGAGCACGACTGGCTGTAGCGGCTCAGCGGGCGGCGGTCGGCACCCCCAGCGACTCGAGCAGCGCGACGACGCGCGCGCGGATGTCGTCGCGGATCGGCCGGACGGCGTCGATGCCCTGCCCCGCCGGGTCGTCGAGCTCCCAGTCCTCGTAGCGCTTGCCCGGGTAGAACGGGCAAGCGTCGCCGCACCCCATGGTGATGACGACGTCGGACGCCTGGACGGCCTCGGGCGTCAGCACCTTCGGCTGCTGGCCGGTGAGGTCGATCCCGACCTCGCGCATCGCCTCGACCGCGACGGGGTTGATGCGGTCGCCGGGCATCGAGCCGGCCGACCGCACCTCGACGGCGCCGCCGCCGAGCTCGCGCACGAACCCGGCGGCCATCTGCGAGCGGCCGGCGTTGTGGACGCAGACGAAGAGCACGCTCGGACGCGTCGCCGCGCTCATCGGGCCACCACCGGCTGCTCGGCGAGGACGGCGCCGAGCGCTCCCTCGACACGCTCGCGGGCGCCGGGGGCGACCGCGAAGTAGGCCCACTTGCCACGCTGCTCGCGCGTCACGAGGCCGGCCCGGGCGAGCGTGGTCATGTGGTGCGACACCGTCGGCTGCGAGAGCCCGACGGGCTCGGTGAGGTCGCAGATGCACGCCTCGCCGTCGGGCTGCGCCGCGATGATCGACAGCAGGCGCACGCGCGCCGGGTCGGCGAGGGCCTTGAACGTCGCCGCGACGTCGCGCGCGGCGTCCGCGTCCAGGCCGGGATCCGCCGTGCCGCAGCAGCCGCCGCTCGGGGCGGCGAGGGGGAGCGTCGTCGTCATGCGGACCATCCTGACACACGTATTGACATTCGTCGATGAATGGCCCACGGTTCTCGTATCGACATCCATCGATGTGAAAGGGGATCGACATGTCCGTCCACGACGAGGTGCGTGAGCAGGTCCGGGCGCGGTACGCGGAGGCCGCCGGCGTCGCCGCCGGAGGCGAGCCCGCGGAGGAGGGGTGCTGCGGCAGCGGATCGTCGTGCTGCGGTCCGCGGGACCAGGCGCCGGTGTTCGGTCCGGGGCTGTACGACGCGCGGCAGGTCGCCGACCTGCCGCAGGCCGCCGTCCTCGCGAGCCTGGGGTGCGGCAACCCGGTCGCGGTCGCGGAGCTGCGCGAGGGGGAGCGCGTGCTCGACCTGGGCTCCGGCGGGGGCATCGACGTCCTGCTGTCTGCGCGCCGGGTCGGGCCGAGCGGGTTCGCCTACGGCGTCGACATGACCGATGAGATGCTCGACCTCGCGCGGCGCAACGCGGCCGAGGCGGGGGCGACGAACGTCGAGTTCCGCAAGGGGACGATCGAGGACCTGCCGCTGGCCGACGGGAGCGTCGACGTCGTCATCTCGAACTGCGTCGTCAACCTCTCGCCCGACAAGCCGGCGGTGCTCGCCGAGGTGTTCCGCGTGCTCGCCCCCGGCGGGCGGGTCGGCATCTCCGACGTCGTCGCCGAGGACCACCTGACGGCGGCCGACCGTGCGGAGCGCGGCAGCCACGTGGGGTGCGTCGCGGGCGCCCTCTCGCGCAGCGAGTACCTGGACGGGCTCGCCGCGGCGGGGTTCGTCGACGCCGAGGTCGAGCTGACGCACGAGGTGGCCGACGCCATGCACGGGGCGGTCGTCCGCGCCGTCAAGCCGACCGCCTGATCGCACGAGAGCGGCGAGGGGAAACCCCTCGCCACTCTCAACGTATAGCGCACGGGGGGTCTTGCGGCAAGGCCCCGGTCGGGGCGCAGAATCGCTGGCCGTACCGCGGTCCGGCGCCCCGGACCGACGGCGGCAGCGGCGGCGACGCCGCGTCCCGATCGGAGCTGATGACGTGAACCCCCTCACCACGAGCGCCTTCGACCTCGCCGACCACCCCGCCAAGGCCGACCCCGCGCTGATCGGCGCCGACGAGCGGCACCTCGCCGCGGTCGCCGACGCGATCGAGCAGGCGGTCGCCGACGTGTCCGGGCGTCTCGACGCCGCGCGCCGGGCGCGCGCCGGCGCGGGCCAGGCCGCGCTCGACCGCGACCAGGAGGTGCACCGCCTGACGTCGCGCCTGCGCACGCTGCGCCGCTTCGGCCTCGACCTGTGCCTCGGCCGCATGGTCCCGGCCGACGGCTCCGTTCCGGTGTACGTGGGGCGGGTCGGGCTCACCGACCGTGCCGGGCGGCGTCTGCTCGTCGACTGGCGCACGCCTGTGGCCGAGCCGTTCTTCGCGGCGACCCACGGCGACCCCATGGGCCTCGCGAGCCGGCGTCGCTACCGCTGGGCGCGCGGACGGGTCGTCGACTACTGGGACGAGTCCTTCGGCGTCGGGCCCGACGAGAACCTCGTGCTCGACGACCAGTCCGCCTTCATCGCGAGCCTCGCCGCGAGCCGGTCGCCGCGGATGCGCGACGTCCTCGCGACCATCGCCGCCGACCAGGACGCGATCGTCCGCACGGGCTCGCGCGGCGTCGTCGTGGTCGAGGGCGGCCCGGGCACGGGCAAGACGGTGGTGGCCCTGCACCGCGCCGCGTACCTGCTGCACGCCGACCCGCACGTCGACCGCCGTCGCGGCGGCGTGCTCGTCGTCGGGCCCAGCCGGCCGTACCTCGACTACGTGGCGGACGTGCTGCCGAGCCTGGGGGAGGAGGGCGTGCGGACGTGCACGCTGCGCGACCTCGTCCCCGAGGGCGCCCGGGCGGCCGTCGAGCGCGACCCCGAGGTGGCGCGTCTCAAGGCGGACGCGCGCACGGTGGGCGTCATCGAGCCGGCGGTCGCGCTGTACGAGCAGCCGCCCGCGGACGGCCTCGAGGTCGCGACGCCGTACGGGGACGTCTGGGTGAGCACGGCCGACTGGGCCGAGGCCTACGGTGCCGTGGAGCCCGGCACCCCGCACAACGAGGCGCGCGACCAGGTGTGGGAGGCGCTCCTGACGATCCTCGTCGACAAGCTCGGCGACGAGGCGGGGGCCGACGACGAGGGCGAGGTCCCGGCGGACCGGCTGCGGCGTGCGCTCGTGCAGGACCGCGACCTCGTCCGCACGTTCAGCCGGGCCTGGCCGCTGCTCGAGCCGACGGACCTCGTCGGCGACCTGTGGACGGTGCCGGCGTACCTGCGCCGGTGCGCGCCCTGGCTCGAGCCCGCCGAGGTGCGGGCGCTGCAGCGCGACGTGCCGGACGCCTGGACGACGTCCGACCTGCCGCTCCTCGACACCGCCCGTCGGCGCCTCGGCGACCCCGACGCGACGCGCCGGCGCAGGCGCCAGGAGGCCGCCGCCGCGGCCGAGCGCGCGCGCCGGGCCGACGTCGTGGACGACCTGATCGCGACCGACGACTCCGAGATGCTCGTCATGTCGATGCTGCGCGGGCAGGACCTGCAGGACGCGCTCGTGGACGACGGCGTGCAGCCCGTCACGGACCCGGACGCGCTCGCCGGGCCGTTCGCGCACGTCGTCGTCGACGAGGCGCAGGAGCTCACCGACGCCGAGTGGCGGATGCTCGTCGCCCGCTGCCCGTCGCGCAGCCTCACGGTCGTCGGCGACCGCGCCCAGGCGCGCCACGGTTTCACCGAGCCGTGGCAGGAGCGGCTCGCGCGCGTCGGCCTCGACCGGGTCGAGCTCAGGTCCCTGAGCATCAGCTACCGGACGCCCACCGAGATCATGGCCGAGGCCGAGCAGGTCATCCGAACCGCGATCCCCGACGCCAACGTCCCGACGGCCGTGCGCAGCACCGGGGTGCCCGTCGAGCACCGGGCCGTCACGGACGGCGACGAGCTCGACGCCGTCCTCGACGACTGGCTCGCCGAGCACGCCGAGGGCACCGCGTGCGTCGTCGGAGACCCGGCGTTCGTCGCCCGCCCGCGCGTGCTGTCACTGAGTCCGGAGGACACCAAGGGCCTCGAGTTCGACCTCGTCGTGCTCGTGGACCCGGAGGCGTTCGGCACGGGGGTCCAGGGCGCGGTCGACCGCTACGTCGCGATGACACGCGCGACGCAGCGCCTCGTCGTCCTCACGAGCCCCTGATGCCCGCCCAGATGCGTGCCCGGGCATCGCTTCTGACGATGAGGAGGAGTCGGCTCGGGAAGACGGGCCCCCTCAGCCACCGTCGTCCTGAGGAGAACACCATGAACATCCGTCGTCGCGCCGTCGTGGCGCTCGCCGCCGCCGCCGGAGCGCTCGCGCTCGCGGCAGGCCCCGCCGCCGCCGCGCCGTCCGACCAGGACACGCAGTGGATGGCCACCGCCCACCAGGGCAACCTCGCCGAGATCGCGGCGGGAGAGGCCGCCGTGGCGCAGGCCGCGTCGGAGGAGGTCCGCCACCACGGGCAGATGCTCATCGACGACCACACCGCGCTCGACGCCGACCTCACGGCGCTCGCGCAGCAGCTCGGCGTGACCCTGCCCGACGCGCCGACGGCCGAGCAGCAGGCCACGCTCGAGCAGGTCAAGGCCCAGTCCGGCGAGGCGTTCGACACCGCGTGGGTGGAGTCGCAGATCGCCGGGCACCGGGCGACGATCGCCGCGGGCGAGCAGGAGCTCGCGCAGGGCTCGGACCAGCAGGTCAAGGACGCTGCCGCCGCGGCCGCGCCCGTCGTGCAGAAGCACCTCGACGGCCTCCTCGCGACCGCGCAGCAGATGGGCATCCCGTCCTCGGTCCCGGCCGGCACGGGTGGCGACGCCGCGACCGGGACGCAGCCGCTCGGCGTCGCGCTCCTCGCCGTCGGCGCCGCGGCCGTGGTGGCGGGGGCGGTGGTCGTGGCGCGTCGCCGCCAGACGGCGTGACCCGCGGTCCCCGTCACG
>NZ_LWGL01000199.1 GCF_001722485.1 Cellulosimicrobium cellulans
CTCACGCGCCGACCCGCTCGGGGCGCGCCGCCGCACCGCCGGGGGCGGCGGTCGCCGCGGCGAGCCCGTCGCCGGCCATGTGCTGCTGCAGGCTCGCGACGTCGAACGGTCCCGACAGGACCGCCTCGATGCCCTGCACCGCGGCGGCCAGCTGGTCCACCGTCGTCGCGATCGGCTTGTCCGCCGCCGTGGTCGCGGCCCGGATCTCGTAGCCGTCGGCGCGCGCGCCCTGGCCGGACGGCGTGTTGATGACGAGGTCGACCTCGCCGGCCGTGATGAGGTCGACGACCGTCGGCTCGCCCTGCGCGCCACGACCCGAGGAGAACTTGCGCACGACCGTGGCCGCGATGCCGTTGCGGCGCAGCACGCTCGCGGTCCCCGAGGTCGCCAGGATCTCGAAGCCGAGCTCCGCGAGCCGCTTGACCGGGAAGACGATCGAGCGCTTGTCGCGGTCGGCGACCGAGACGAACACGCGGCCCGACGTGGGCAGGCCCCCGAACGCCGCGGCCTGGGACTTCGCGAACGCGAGCGGGAAGTTCCGGTCGAAGCCCATGACCTCGCCCGTCGAGCGCATCTCCGGCCCGAGCACGGTGTCCACGACGGTCCCGTCGGCGGTGCGGAACCGCTTGAACGGCAGCACGGCCTCCTTCACCGCGATGGGCGCGTCGAGCGGCAGGTCGCCGCCGTCGCCCTCGGCGGGCAGGACGCCCGCCGCACGCAGGTCGGCGATCGACTCGCCCGCCATGACGCGCGCCGCGGCCTTGGCGAGGGACGTGCCGGTCGCCTTGGAGACGAACGGCACGGTGCGCGAGGCGCGCGGGTTGGCCTCGAGCACGTACAGCACGTCGGAGACGAGCGCGTACTGGACGTTGAGCAGGCCGTGCACGCCGACGCCCGCCGCGATGGCCTCGGTCGAGCGGCGGATGCGCTCGATCTCGGCCTCGGACAGCGACACGGGCGGCAGGACGCACGCCGAGTCGCCCGAGTGAATGCCGGCCTCCTCGATGTGCTCCATGACGCCGCCGAGGAACAGCTCGGTGCCGTCGTACAGCGCGTCGACGTCGATCTCCATCGCGTCGTCGAGGAAGCGGTCGATGAGCAGCGGCGCGGGCAGCAGGCCCGCCGTGCGCTCGTCCGCCGCCGCGGCCGCCAGGGCGCGCTCGACGTACTCCGTGAGCTGCTCCGACGAGTAGACGATCTCCATGCCGCGCCCGCCGAGCACGTACGACGGCCGCACGAGCACCGGGTAGCCGATGCCCGCGGCCACGTCGCGCGCCTCGTCGAGCGAGCGCGCGGTGCCGAACGCCGGGGCGGGCAGGCCGGCCTCGGTGAGCACGCGGCCGAACTCGCCGCGGTCCTCCGCGGCGTCGATCGCCTCGGGGCTCGTGCCGAGGATCGGCAGCCCCGCGTCGGCGAGGCGCTGCGCGAGCGACAGCGGCGTCTGGCCGCCGAGCTGGACGATGATGCCGCGCACCGGCCCCGCGGCCAGCTCGGCCTCGTACACCTCGAGGACGTCCTCGAACGTCAGCGGCTCGAAGTAGAGGCGGTCCGAGGTGTCGTAGTCCGTCGAGACGGTCTCGGGGTTGCAGTTGACCATGACCGTCTCGAACCGCTCGCGCAGCGTGAGCGCCGCGTGCACGCACGAGTAGTCGAACTCGATGCCCTGCCCGATGCGGTTCGGGCCGGAGCCGAGGATGATCACGGCCTCGCGCTCGCGCGGCGCGACCTCGGTCTCGCGGTCGTAGGACGAGTAGTGGTACGGCGTGCGGGCGGCGAACTCCGCGGCGCACGTGTCGACCGTCTTGTAGACCGGGCGCACGCCGAGCGCGCGGCGCACCTCGCGCACCGTCGCCTCGCCCGCCGGGCCCATGCCGCGCAGACGCGCGACCTGGACGTCGGACAGGCCGTGCCGCTTGGCCTCGCGCAGCACGTCCTCGGTGAGCGCGTCCGCGGACGCGACCGCGTGCGCCACCTCGTTGACGAGCTGGATCTGGTCGAGGAACCACGGGTCGATCTTCGTGGCGTCGAACACCTGCTCGACGCTCGCGCCCGCGCGCAGCGCCTGCTGCACGCCGACGATCCGGTTCTCCGTGGGCACGGCGATCTGCGCCAGGAGCGCCTCGAGCTCCGCCCCGGAGACCGGCTCGCCGTCCCAGTGGAACGTCGAGCCGCCCTTGTCGATCGAGCGCAGCGCCTTGCCGAGCGCCTCGGTGAAGTTGCGCCCGAGCGCCATGGCCTCGCCGACGGACTTCATCGTGGTGGTGAGCGTCGGGTCGGCGGCCGGGAACTTCTCGAACGCGAACCGCGGCACCTTGACGACGACGTAGTCGAGCGTCGGCTCGAACGAGGCCGGCGTGACCTGCGTGATGTCGTTGGGGATCTCGTCGAGCGTGTACCCGACGGCGAGCTTGGCCGCGATCTTCGCGATCGGGAAGCCGGTGGCCTTCGACGCGAGCGCGGACGAGCGCGACACGCGCGGGTTCATCTCGATGACGATGACGCGCCCCGTGTCGGGGTCGACGGCGAACTGGATGTTGCAGCCGCCCGTGTCGACGCCGACCTCGCGGATGACCGCGATCCCGATGTCGCGCAGCTTCTGGTACTCGCGGTCGGTCAGCGTGAGGGCGGGCGCGACGGTGATCGAGTCGCCCGTGTGCACGCCGACCGGGTCGACGTTCTCGATCGAGCACACGACGACGACGTTGTCGTTCTTGTCGCGCATGAGCTCGAGCTCGTACTCCTTCCAGCCGAGGATCGACTCCTCGAGGAGCACCTCGGTCACCGGGGAGTAGTGCAGGCCCTGGCCCACGATCTGGCGCAGCTGCGGCTCGTCCCACGCGAAGCCGGACCCGAGCCCGCCCATCGTGTACGACGGGCGCACGACCATCGGGTAGCCGAGGACCTCGGCGGCCGCGACCGCCTCGTCGACCGTGTGGACGATCTGAGAGCGCGCGGACTCGCCGCCGCACAGCTCGACGACCTGCTTGAACTGCTCGCGGTCCTCGCCCTTCTGGATCGCGGGGATGTTCGCGCCGATGAGCTCGACGCCGTACTCGTCGAGGACGCCGGCCTCGTCGAGGGCGATCGCGGCGTTGAGCGCGGTCTGCCCGCCGAGGGTCGGCAGGAGCGCGTCGGGGCGCTCCTTCGCGATGATCGTCGTGAGGACCTCGGTCGTGATGGGCTCGACGTAGGTCGCGTCGGCGAACTCCGGGTCCGTCATGATCGTGGCCGGGTTGGAGTTCACGAGGACGACGCGCAGGCCCTCCTCCTTGAGCACGCGGCAGGCCTGGGTGCCCGAGTAGTCGAACTCGGCCGCCTGGCCGATGACGATGGGGCCCGAGCCGATGACCAGGACGCTGGAGATGTCGGTTCTGCGAGGCACGGGTCAGTTCTCCTTGGTGGTCTGGTCGGCGGCCGCGGCGGCCACGCCCGCGCCGGTCGCGGCGCGCGAGGTCATGAGCTCGACGAAGCGGTCGAACAGGTACGCGGCGTCGTGGGGGCCGGCCGCGGCCTCGGGGTGGTACTGGACGGAGAAGGCGGGCAGGTCGAGGCACTCGAGGCCCTCGACCACCTGGTCGTTGAGCCCGACGTGGGACACGACGACGCGCCCGTAGCGGCCGCCGTCGTGCGGGGCCGTGGACTCGGCGTCGACGGGCGCGTCGACGGCGAACCCGTGGTTGTGGGCGGTGACCTCGACCTTGCCGGTGCGGCGGTCCATGACCGGCTGGTTGATGCCGCGGTGCCCGTACGCGAGCTTGTACGTGCCGTACCCGAGCGCACGCCCGAGGATCTGGTTGCCGAAGCAGATGCCGAAGAACGGGGTGCGCCGGTCGAGGACGCCGCGCAGCAGCTCGACCTCGTGCGTCGCCGCCGCCGGGTCCCCGGGACCGTTGGAGAAGAACACGCCGTCGGGGGCGAGCGCGTCGATCTCCTCCGCGGTCGTCGTCGCGGGCACGACGTGCACGCGCACGCCGCGCTCGGCGAGGCGCTGCGGCGTCATGGACTTGATGCCGAGGTCGACGGCCACGACGGTCGCGACCGGAGTCCCGTCGGGCGTGGAGCCCTCGACCGGCTCGACGACGTACGCCTCGCCCGTGCTGACCTCGCGCGCGAGGTCGGCGCCGGACATCGCGGGGGCGTCCTTCACCTCGGCGACGAGGTCCTCGACGGTGCGGGGGCGGCCGTCGCGCAGCAGCGCGTCGCCCGAGAAGATGCCGCCGCGCATCACGCCGAGCTCGCGCAGGTGGCGGGTCAGCGCGCGCGTGTCGACGTCGCTGATGCCCACGACGCCCTGCTCCGCGAGCTCGTCGTCGAGGGAGCGCTGCGACCGCCAGCTCGACGGGCGGCGCGCGGGGTCGCGCACGACGAACCCGGCGACCCAGATCTGCCGCGACTCGGGGTCTTCGTCGTTGACGCCGGTGTTGCCGATGTGCGGCGCCGTCATGACGACGACCTGCCGGTGGTAGGAGGGGTCGGTGAGCGTCTCCTGGTAGCCGGTCATGCCGGTGTTGAAGACGATCTCGCCGACGGTCGTGCCGCGGGCGCCGTAGGCGCGGCCGTCCTGCACGGTGCCGTCCTCGAGGACGAGCAGGGCCCGGTCGGCCGTGGGGGTGGTCGCTGTGGTGGTCACTGGGCTTCCTTGTCGTTCGGGGCGGCGTCGGGGCCGGGGTCGTGGGAGGGCCGGCCGCCCGGGTCTGCGGGGGCGTCGGTGGCGCCGTCGGGCGCCGTCGTTCGTCGCCCCGCGAGGTCGCGGACCGCGTCGAGGAGGCGGGCCACGTCGTGGTCGTGGCGGGGCATGAGCCCCGTGTCGAGGCGCACCGGCTCCGCGGGCTCCTGCGGCGGGAGGTCGGGCGCGGGGTCGGCGGGCGCGGGCTCGACCGGCACCGCCCAGGTGACGACGACGATCGCCTCCTTGCCGACGAACTTGCCCGCCATGCCGGGTGTGAGCGCGGCGCCGCGGACCGCGGTCGCGGGGACCCACAGGTCCGGCGCGCCGGTGCGGGCGACGTGCAGGCCGGCGTCGTGCACGGTGACGACGGCGCGCGACCGGTCACCCAGCCCGTGGGCGCCGACGCGGGCGAGCCAGTCCCCCGCGAGCGTGCTCGACACGTAGAGCGCGTCGAGCGGGCCGAGGAGGGCGGCTCCGCGCGCCTCGGGCGCCGGCGCGG
>NZ_LWGL01000200.1 GCF_001722485.1 Cellulosimicrobium cellulans
ACGAAGCGCAGGCGCCACCACAGCACGCCCGCGCGTCGGCGCGCCGACCGCGCACGCGACCGGGCGTCGTCGGGCACCGCGCGGCCGCGGCCAGGGGAGGAGGTCATGGCCGGGGACCGTAGCGAGCGGGCCGGGACCCGCGCCGTACGCCTGTGGACGGGGCGGGCCCGGCTCGCTACGGCCCGGGGGCGGCCGAGACCTGTGGTCGGACGTCCGGGCAGGTCGCGCCTGCCCGGACCGCCGCGGGTCAGGAGGAGGCGGCCTTCGCGCCCGTCGACGAGCCGGAGGAGCTCGAGGAGGACGACGTCGACGAGGACGAGGACGAGGACGAGCTCGCGGGCGTGCTCGACGACGAGCCGGAGCGCGAGTCGGTGCGGTAGAAGCCGGAGCCCTTGAACGTCACCCCGACGGACGAGAACACCTTGCGCAGGCGACCGGAGCACTCGGGGCAGACCGTGAGCGCGTCGTCGGTGAAGGCCTGGTGGATGTCGAAGGCGTGGCCGCAGGCGGTGCAGGTGTACGCGTAGGTGGGCACGGGATCTCCTCGTTCACGTGACGGTGTGCGGCCGTGGGGGCCTGCGTCAGGTCAACAGTCGCTGGCACTCGAAACTTCCGAGTGCTAATCATACGCGGGGCCGGCCGGGCGGCCGTGCCGGGGTAGTCTCGCATCCGTGTCTGCGCACGAACCCGCCGAGAACCCTGCCGGCACGACGGCCGAGAACCCGACGCACGACGCTCCGCCGCCACCGCGCCGGCTCGGGGGGCGCCGGGCGCTCGTCGCGGTCGCGGCGCTGCTCGTCGTGGTGCTCGTGGCGGGCGTGACCCTCGCGGTCGTGACCGTGCGCCGTCCGCTGCCGGAGGCCGGCGGCGAGGTCTCGCTCCCGGGCCTCGGTGCCGAGGTGACCGTCGTCCGCGACGAGCTCGGCGTGCCGCAGATCTACGCCGACACCCCCGAGGACCTGTTCCGTGCGCAGGGGTACGTGCAGGCGCAGGACCGCTTCTTCGAGATGGACTACCGGCGGCACGTGACGTCGGGGCGCCTCGCCGAGCTCGTCGGCGACGACCCCGACGCGATCGCCGCCGACGCGGTGACGCGCACGTTCGGCTGGCGCCGCGTCGCGGAGCAGGAGTGGGAGCTGATCGCGCCCGAGACGCGCGAGTACCTCCAGGCGTACGCCGAGGGGGTCAACGCCTACCTGGAGGACCGCAGCCCGGGGGAGATCGCGCTCGAGTACACGGTGCTGGGCCTGCAGGTCGAGGTCGCCGAGCCCGAGCCGTGGGACCCGATCGACTCGCTCGCGTGGCTCAAGGCGATGGCGTGGGACCTGCGCGGCAACTACGACTCCGAGCTCGAGCGCGCGCTCGCGCACGGCACGCTGCAGGACCCGGCGCGTGTCGCGGAGCTCTTCCCCGCCTACCCGGCCGAGGTCAACGCGCCGATCCTGCAGCCGGGCGAGCTCGAGAACCCGCAGCGCGTCGACCAGGAGCTCACGCCGGAGGGCGCGCGCACGTACGGCTCCGACCACCTGCAGGCCGCCGTCGACGCGGCGGAGCGGGCGCTCGACGCCGTCCCCGTCCTCGTCGCCCGCGGGGAGGGCACGGGCTCGAACTCGTGGGTCGTCTCCGGCGAGCACACCGCGAGCGGCAGCCCGATCCTCGCCAACGACCCGCACCTGAGCCTCGGCGCCCCGGGCATCTGGGCGCAGGTGGGGCTGCACTGCACCGACGTCGGCCCGGACTGCGCGTTCGACGTCGCCGGCTTCTCCTTCGCCGGGTTCCCGGGCGTCGTCATCGGGCACAACGCCGAGCTCGCGTGGGGCCTGACGAACATGGGCGCCGACGTCACCGACTTCTTCATCGAGCGCGTGCGCGACGACACCTACCTGCGCGGCGACCGGTGGGAGCCGCTCGAGACCCGCACCGAGACGCTGCGCGTCGCCGGCGGCGAGGACGTCGAGCTCGAGGTCCGCTCCACGGTGCACGGCCCGATCGTCTCGACCGTCATCGACGCCACCGAGGCCGTCACCGAGTCGCCCGTCGACGGCACGCGGCTGGGGGAGTACGCCGTCGCGCTGCAGTGGACGGCGCTCGAGCCGGGCCGCACGGCCGACGCCGTGTTCGCGTTCAACCTGGCCGCCGACGCCGAGGACATGCAGGCCGCCGCGGCGCTGTTCGAGGTGCCGGCGCAGAACATCGTGTTCGCGACGACGGACGGGCAGATCGGCTACCAGGCCCCCGGGAAGATCCCGGTGCGCCAGCAGGTCCCCGGGCCGGTGCCGTCCGACGGCACGTGGCCGCGGCCGGGCTGGGACGAGCGCTACGACTGGACCGGGTACGTGCCGAGCGAGCAGATGCCACGCGTCGTCGACCCGGCCGAGGGCATCGTCGTGGCGGCGAACCAGGCCGTCCTGCCGGCCGGTGTCGCGCCGCACCTCACGACCGACTGGGACTACGGCTACCGCTCCCAGCGCATCCGCCAGCTCCTCGAGGAGGAGATCGCGGCGGGGCGCGCCATCGACGTGGACACGATGAACACGATCCAGGTCGACGACCGCAGCCCCTACGCCGAGGCGCTCGTGCCCGTGCTGCTCGACCAGGAGATCGAGGACGAGTTCGCCGCACAGGGCCAGGAGCTCCTCGCGGACTGGGACTACCGCACCGACACCGACTCGGCGGCGGCCGCGTACTTCGCCGCGGTGTGGCGCAACCTGCTCCAGCTGACGTTCTGGGACGACCTGCCCGAGTCCGCGCGCCCCGACGGCGGCAGCCGGTGGCTCGCGGTGGTCCAGCGGCTCGTCGAGAACCCGACCGACCCGTTCTGGGACGACCGCCAGACGGTGAGCGTCGTCGAGTCCCGCGACGAGGTGCTCACGCAGGCGCTGATCTCCGCGCGGCTCGACCTCACCGTCGAGCAGAGCAAGGTGCCCGACGACTGGGCGTGGGGCGACCTGCACGTGCTCGCGCTGGAGCACCCGGTGCTCGGCGGCGAGTCGATCCCGGCGCCCGTGCGCGAGTACGTCAATCCGGACCCGGTCGGCATGCCGGGCGGGTCGTCGATCGTCAACGCGACGTCGTGGGATGCGTCGTCCGGCTCGTTCGCCGTGACCGCCGGGCCGTCGATGCGCATGGTCGTCGACCTCGGCGATCTCGACCGCTCCACGTGGGTGACGGTGACCGGCACGTCCGGCCACCCGGCGTCACCGCACTACGACGACCAGCTGCGCACGTGGGCCGACGGCGAGACGTTCCCGTGGCCGTTCAGCCGCGACGCCGTCGAGGAGGCCGGGCGCGACGAGCTCACGCTCGCGCCCTGAGCCCGCTCGCGCGGTAGGCCGCGCTCAGGGCAGCCAGCGCCACCCGAGCGGCGTCGCGACGGCGTCGACCGGGCGGTCGTGCGGCTGGACCGGCAGGGGGCGGTCCGCGGCGTCGTAGACCTCCTCCGGGAACACGACGGCCACGACCTTCGCGCCGGGGCGCCGGTGCTCGAGCGCGCGGTCGTACCAGCCGCCGCCCTGGCCGAGCCTCACCCCACGGGTGTCGACGGCGAGCGCGGGCGCGATGACGACGTCGGCGTGCGCGAGCGCCTCCGGGCCGAGCGTGGGCGTGCCCGGCTCGGGCGGACGCCCGGGCGCGCGCACCTGCAGGTCCGCCGGGCCGCCGTACTCGGCCCAGTCGCGCTGCAGCCCGGCGCCCAGGACGGGCAGCAGGATGCGCGCCCCGCGGGCGGAGAGCCGCTCGAGCACGTCGAGCGTGCCGGGCTCGGCGGGCCGGGCGGCGTAGGTCGCGACGCACGTCGCGGCGGCGACCTCGGGGATCGTCTCGACCACGTCCGCGATCGCGGCGGCCGCCTCCTTGCGGAGCCGCTCGGACCGGGACTGCCGGTTCGTCCGGATGGCCTTGCGGAGGATCTCCTTCGCGTCCTCGGCTTCGATGCTTCCGTGCAGGGGGTACGGCTGGACCGGGCCACTCATGTCCCTATTGTCACCTGTCCGCCGAGGCGCGGCGCACCGTCGGACGGCGGCGCGGGGACCGGGGCCCGTGGCTGGTGGCGTCGGTCGTTCCCGTGGTACACCCTGTCAGCGAGGCCGGACGGACCGTGCTTCGGCACGGGCGAGGAGGGCCGCGGGTGGACGTCGTACGAGGGGCTCCGGCATGACGGCGAGGACGGGGCGGGCGTGGACCGTCGCCAAGCCGTGGCCGGTGACGCTGCGCGAGGACGCGCTCGACGGCTCGGTCGTCCTGCGTCCCCTGCGCCGCCGCGACGGCCAGACCTGGATGACGCTCCGGGCGCGCAACGCCGAGTGGCTCGAGCGGTGGGAGGCGACGTCCCCGCGCCGCGGGCCGGGCGGCCCGCCGACCTTCGCCGAGTACGTCCGGACGCTGTCGGCCCAGGCACGGGGCGGCTCGTCGCTGCCCTTCGCGGTCGAGTTCGACGGCGAGCTGGTCGGCCAGCTCACCGTGTCCTCCATCACGTACGGCTCGCTGTGCGGCGCGAGCATCGGCTACTGGGTGAGCGAGCACGTCGCCGGCCGCGGCATCATCCCGACGGGCGTCGCGATGGCGACGGACTACTGCTTCGGGGTCCTCGGGCTGCACCGCATCGAGATCAACATCCGGCCGGAGAACGTGCCGAGCCTGCGCGTCGTGCAGAAGCTCGGCCTGCGCGACGAGGGGCTGCGCGAGCGGTTCCTGCACATCCAGGGCGAGTGGCGCGACCACCGGACGTTCGCGATCACGGCGGAGGAGGTGCCCGGCGGGCTGCTCGCGCGATGGCAGGCAACACGTCGGGAGGCCGGATGACAACCCGACACGCCGGGACGCGTGCGGAGCGGGGCCGCTCGCCTCGCCTACCGTCGTGACGTGGAATCGGCCTCGGGGATCGTCGCGCTCGCGGTGTTCCTGCTGTGGCTGGGCTCCTACGTCCCGCACCGGGTGCGTCACCGGCAGGTGCTGCAGGAGGCGCGCACGGACGACCGCTTCTCCGCAGCGCTGCGCGTCCTGGCCGTCGTCGGCCCGGCCGCCGCGGTCCCGGCGGTCGGTGCGGCGGGCGTCACCGTCTTCGCGGCCGTCATCGCGCTGTTCACCGCGCTGCTGCTCGCGCCGTGGGCCACGGCGTCCGGGCGCTCGGCGTCGTTCGTCGACGCGCTGTTCACGGCGACGTCCGCC
>NZ_LWGL01000201.1 GCF_001722485.1 Cellulosimicrobium cellulans
CTCCCGGCGGTCCTGCGGCCCGAGCGCCCCGAGCACGTACGCCGCGTCCCACTCGCGGTACGGGTCCGGGGGAGGGGTGGCGGTCATGGCGTGACTCCCTTCTCCTGCAGCGCCAGGCGCAGCGCGCTTCTTGGGCCGCCGGTACTCGGGCGTGCGCCGCACGCGGAACACGCCCGCGGGCACCTCGAGGACGAGGTCGACGAACGACTCGACGGTCGCGTCGGCGTAGGCCGACCGCAGCCGGTCGTCGCTCGCCGACTCCGACGCGACCTTGCCGTAGAGCGCGAACACGATCGCGTCGATGATCGTCGACTTGCCCGCGCCGGTCGGTCCGTCCAGGAGGAAGATCCCCGACGCGCCGAGCGCGGCGAGGTCGATGCGGTGCCGTCCCGGGAACGGGCCGATGGCCTGGAAGGTGAGCGAGTGCAGGTGCATCAGGCGCTCCGCTCCGCCGCGAGCGCACCCTCGAGCGCGTCGCGGAGCACGCGGACCTCGGCCGCGGTGGGGGCCTGCCCGGACACGTGCTCGACGAAGTCGCGCGCGACGTCGAGCGAGTCCCGGCCCGGACCGACGGCGGTCACGGTCTCGCGCGCGGCGGGCTGCGGCGGGCGGTGGGTCACCTGGAGGGCGTGCGGGAAGCGCTCCTTGACGCGCGCGTAGAGCTCCGCGGGCCGCGCGGCGTCCGTGACGACGACGCGCACCCAGTCGTCGACGTGCGGCTCCCCGGCCGCGCCGAGCAGGTCGTCGAGCGGTCCCGTGACCTCGGCGAGCCGTCGTGGCACGGGCGCGGGCACGAGCTCGACGGCGTCGTGGCCGCCCGCACCCAGTCGGTCGAGGTCGACGAGCGCGGTCGACTTGCGCTGGCGCACCTCGGAGAACGAGAACGCGAGCGGCGACCCCGAGTAACGCACGACGGGCGCGCCCGCGTCCGGCCGCTCGCCGTCCGCTCCCCCGGTTCCACGTGGAACATCGGGGACCGGGACGCGCTGCGGCCCGTGGAGGTGGCCGAGGGCCACGTAGTCGATCCCCCACCCCGCGAACGCCCCGGCGGGCACCGAGTCCACGCCGCCGACGCGGATGTCGCGCTCGGACTCCGACGGCTCGCCGCCGACGACGAACGCGTGGCCCGACACGACCGCACGGCCGACGAAGCCGCTCGCCCGGCGCGCGGCGAGGTCCGCGCCGACCCGGCGCAGCGCCGCGCCCATGACCGCCTCGTGCGACCGCGCGAGCGGGACCGAGCGGTCGTCCGCCAGCTCGTGGCGCGCCGCGTCCGGGTCGAGGTACGGCAGCGCGTAGACGAGCAGCGGTCCGCCCTCGTCCCCCTCCCCCGCGCCGGGGCCCGGCCCGAGCACGACGGGCGTGCCGACGTCGGCCACGCGCGTGCGCAGGTGGACGCCGGGGCGCAGGAGCCGCTCGGCGAAGCCGAGACGGATCGCGGAGTCGTGGTTGCCGGGGGTGATGACGACGTGCGTGTGCTCCGCGAGGCGGTCCACGGCGTCGGACAGCAGCGCGACCGCCTCGACGGGCGGGATGGCGCGGTCGTACACGTCGCCCGCGACGAGCACCGCGTCGACGCGCTCGGCGCGCGCCAGCTCGACGAGGTGGTCGAGGTGCGCGGCCTGGTGGTCCAGCAGATCCACGCCGTGGAGCGTGCGCCCGAGGTGCCAGTCGGACGTGTGGAGGATCCGCATGGGCCCGAACGTAGCGGTCGGCGCCCACACGCCCCGCTAGACTCCCCGAGGCCTCCGCGCCTCTCCCCGCTCCACCTCACCGACCGGAGGCCCCTTCGTGGACCGACGCACCCTCGATGTCGCCCTGCCCGTCGTCTACGCAGGGCTGGTGGCCGTCTCGCGGCTGTGGTTCCCCGGGGCGACGCCGGGCATCGCCGTGGCGGGGGCGTTCGTGCTCGCGCTGTACTGGTCGGCGTTCCGGCACAAGCTCCCCGCGCAGGTCCCCGCGCGCCACGAGGCCGAGCGCCCCGTGGAGGACGCTCCGGCGCCCGCGCGTCCGGACGACCCGCCGTACGGCTCCGCCTGAGCCGTCCTCGCCGGGTCCCCCGGCGGACGGGCGTCAGCCGACGCCGACGACCGCGACCGGGCCCGTCGGCGCGTCGTCGGTGCGCACGATCGGCAGGCGCCCGCCCATGCCGATCATGTCGAGCAGCTCGACGATGCTGGACGACGGGTCGCGCAGCACGACCTCGCGCCCCTCCTCGTCCCCCAGCATGTACAGCTGGATGATGAAGGCGATCCCGGAGGAGTCGATGAACGTCACCCCGGCGACGTCGACCACCACGGGTCCGCGCGTGTCGAGCACGTAGGACATCGCCTCGCTGGCGCGGTCGCGCAGCGCCGCGTCCACCTCGCCCCACATCGTCACGACGACGCCGCCCTCGTCCGGCGCGTAGGCGATGCCGCTCGCCTCCGCGCTCGCGCTGCCTGTGTCCATGCGGTCCAGATCCATGCGGTCCAGCTCCACCGTCTCTCGAGTCCTCCTGCGTGCCGTCGACCTCGCCCCTCCCGTGCCAACGCGACGGGCGCGGCACCTGTTCCCGCACGGGAAGGTCCGTGCCGGCCGCAGCGCCCCGGGCGTCGTCGGCCGGGGCACCACGAGTGTGCACCCGGCGCGGCGCCGCCACCACCGGACGGTCCCGCGGGGCGGGTGTCGGGGGCGGCGGCCGCAGGCCGAGTGGGGACGTTACAGGGGGTCGGTGACGTCCGCGACCCGGGCTCCGAGCACCCGGACCAGCTCGGCCCCGTCGACCGTCGCGGCGACACCGTGCGCCCCCGCACCGATCGAGACCGCGCCGTCGGCGGCGGCCACGCGCTCGTCCGCCACGACCGGCCACGCGTGCGTCGCGCCGAACGGCGTGATCGTGCCGCGCTCGTACCCGGTGACGTCGCGCGCCACGTCCTTGTCCGGCATCGACAGGCGGGAGACGCCGAGCAGCGCACGCAGGCGCGGCCACGCGATCTGCCGGTCGCCCGGCACGAGGACGAAGAGGTAGTCGTCCTCGGCGCGCCGCACGACGATCGTCTTGAGCACGCGCGCCGGCTCGACGCCGCGCGCCGCGGCCGCCTCCTCGAGCGAGGACACGCGGCCGTGCCGCGTCAGCGTGAAGCCGATGCCCGAAGCCTCCAGCGCCGCGACCGCACGCGCGCTGCCCTGCTCGCTGGCCTGCTCGCCACCCGGTCCGCCGCTCCGCTCGCTGCTCACCCGACCGACCCTAGCCCGCGGCGCGCCCGCCGACGTCACACGTCGTCGAACTCGGTGACGACCGTGCGCCAGTACTCCGCGCCGTCGCGCGTCCGGTGCACGAGACCGGCGTCGACCATCGCGCGCCGCAGCGAGACCGGGTCGGCCGCGCGCTCCGCGAGCCGCTTCGTGAGCGTCAGCTCGGTGACCGGCTCCTCGAGGGGCAGCACCTGCGCGGCGAGGTAGCGCACGACGAGCTGGCGGTCCCGCAGCCGCTTCGGGCTGCGCAGCAGGCGCCCGCCCACGAGGAACCGGTCCGGGCCGGTCGGCTGCGGGGACGGCGTCGAGCTGAGCAGCCCGGCGAAGCGCCCCGGGACCGCGCGGAGGAAGCCGCCGTCGTCGCGCACCACGACACCCGCGGCGAGCAGCGGCGCGAGGCGGCGCCGGTCGTCGGTGCTCAGGTCCGCCTCGGCGGGCGCGTCGACGACCACACGCCCGAACAGCGCGAGCCGCCCCTCGTCGGCGAGGGACGCGACGACCTGCTTCCACGCGTTGCCCGAGGTGCCCCCGCTGTCCATGCCTCGACCCTAGGCACCGGACGCCGTCCCGGGCCAGCGCGATACCCGTCAGGCCAGGTGCACGACGTCGCTCGTCCAGTGCCGCCGCAGCCACCGGTCGTGCGACGCGACGACGACGGCGCCCGGCCAGTCCTGCACCGCCGCCATGAGCTCGGTCGCGAGCGTCAGCGACACGTGGTTGGTCGGCTCGTCGAGGAGCAGGACGTCCGGTGCCTGCGACACGAGCATCGCGAGGACGAGCCGCCGGCGCTGTCCGACGGACAGGTCGGCGAGCGGGCGCCCGAGGTCGCGCGGCGCGATGAGCCCGTGGGCGTCGACGCGGGCGTCGTGCGCTGCCCCGTCGCCGCCCTGCACGAGGGCGAGGATCTCGCGCGGGGTGCGCTCGTCGTCGTGCAGGTGCACGTCCTGCTCGAGCAGCCCGACCCGGACGCCGCGCGCCCGGCCGACCGTGCCGGCGTCGGGCTCGAGGTCGCCCGCGAGGACGTGCAGGAGCGTCGACTTGCCGGCCCCGTTCGCGCCGGTGATCAGCAGGCGCGCCCCGCGCGCCACCTCGAGCGACGGCACGCCCGACGCCGCCATGTCGAGCCGCGCCGCGCGCTCTCCCACGGGCACGGGTCCGTCCCGGTGCACGACGACGCCCCGCGCCCACACGGCGAGGTCGCCCGCGCCCGGCGCACCGGCACCGCGGCCCCCGTCGGCGTGCGGCGGCGCGAAGCGCAGCGGCGCAGGAGGCCGGCGCACCTGCTCGCGCTCGAGCGTGTCGAGCCGCTGCTGCGCGTTGCGCACGCGCCGCGACACCTGGCTCTGCACGCGCTCGCCCTTGAAGTCGTAGAGGATCTTCGCCTGGTTGCCGCGCTCCCGGTTCTTGCTCACGTCGCGCGCCGTGACGGCGACCGCGCGCCGCAGCTCCCGCAGCTCCTCCTGCTCCGCGGCGAACCGCTGCTCCCAGCGCTCGCGCTCGACACGCTTGGCCTCGAGGTAGTCGCTGTACGTGCCGCCGTACGCGGTGATGCCCGGCGAGGCGCCGTCGGCCGCGGCGCCGCGCAGCGGCTCGACCGACGGGTCCAGGTCGAGGATCTCCGTGCACACCTCGTCGAGGAACACGCGGTCGTGGCTCGCGAGCACGACGGCGCCCGGCAGCGCCCGCAGCGCCGCCGCGAGGAACTCGGCGGCGTCGTCGTCGAGGTGGTTGGTCGGCTCGTCGAGCAGGAGCGCGCCGGGCTGGCGGACGAGGAGCGCGGCGAGGCCGAGCCGCGTGCGCTGCCCGCCCGACAGCGAGCCGACCGGCCGGTCCGCCACGCCCTCGACGTCGAGGCCGAGCCCCGCGAGCGTCCGGGCGGCGCGCGCGTCC
>NZ_LWGL01000202.1 GCF_001722485.1 Cellulosimicrobium cellulans
GCGTCCGGGCGGCGTCGCCCGCCGTCGCGTCCGGGGCCGCCTCCACCGCGACCGACCGCGCGCGCCGACGTGGAGCCGGGCGTCGAGCCGCGCCGTCGAGCAGCCCGGGGCCGTGGACGGCCGCCGTGATGACCACGGCGACGACGACGAGGACGAGCGAGAGCGCGACCGCGGCGTCGGGGTCGGCGCTGCGCTGCAGGTAGATCTCGAGCGGCAGCGTCTGGGTGACGCCCTGCAGCGCGCCGGCGAACGTGATCGTCGCGCCGAACTCGCCGAGCGCGCGGGCGAACGCGAGGACGGCGCCGGACGCGAGCGCGGGCAGCACGCGGGGGAGCGTCACGCGGCGCAGCACGGTCGTCGGGCGGGCGCCGAGCGTCGCGGCGACGTCCTCGAGGCGCGTGTCCTGCGTGCGCAGCGCGCCCTCGAGGCTCAGCACGAGGAACGGCAGCGCGACGAACACCTGCGCCATGACGACGGCCGTCGTCGTGAACGCGATCTCGACCCCGAGCACCTCGAGGTGCTGCCCGACGAGGCCGCGCCGGCCGAACGTGTAGAGCAGGGCGATGCCGCCGACGACGGGCGGCAGGACGAGCGGGAGCAGCACGAGGGCGCGCGCGACGCGGCGGCCGGGGAACGTCGCGCGGGCCAGGACGAGCGCCATCGGCGCGCCGAGCACGACGCAGCACGCCGTGGCGACGAGCGACGTCCGCAGCGACAGCCCGAGCGCGTCGAGCGACGCCGGTGACGTGACGAGCGCCCACAGGCCGCCCGTGCCGTCGCGTCCGGGCGCGACGTCGACGCGGGCCACCATCGCCGCGAGCGGCACGACGACGAACAGCGCGCCGAGCACCGCCGGGACGAGGACCCATCGGGGGAGCGACCGCATCAGCGGTCCCCGGGCGCAGGACCGGGCGTCACGGCAGCCCGAAGCCCGCGTCGGCGAGGGCGGCGCGGCCGGCGTCGCCCGTGACGAGGTCGACCCACGCCCGCGCGAGCGCGACCTGGTCCGGCCCGCCGTCCTCGGCGGCGGCCACGACGGCGACCGGGTACGTGGTGACCACCGCGGCGGCCTCGGGCACGTCGACGACCGTGACGTCGTCGCCCGCGAGCGCCGCGTCGGTGACGTAGACGAGGCCCGCGTCGGCCTCGCCCGACGTGACCTTCCCGAGCACGTCGGTGACGCTGGCCTCCTCGCTCACGCGGTGGATCGCCACGCCCGCCGCGCCCTCGATCGCGTCCGTCGCGGCACCGCACGGCACCTGCGGGGCGCACACGACGACGCGCACGTCGGCGCGCTCCAGGTCCGCGAGGCCGTCGATCCCGGCGGGGTTCCCCGGCGGCGTCACGACCGTCAGCGTGTTCGTCGCGAACACGACCGGGTCGCTCGCGTCGCCCGCCTCGACGACGCGCTCCATGGTCCGCTCGTCCGCGGTCGCGAGGACGTCGGCCGGGGCGCCCGCGAGGACCTGGTCCGCGAGGTCCGACGACCCGGCGGACGACAGCGCGACCGTCACGCCCTCGTGCTCGGCCTCGAAGTCGGCCGCGAGCTGGGTGAACACGTCGCGCAACGAGGCGGCGGCGAGCACGGTGAGCGTGCGTTCCTCGGTGCCCGACGACGCAGGGTCGCCGCCGGCACCCGTCGTGCCGCACGCGGCGGTCACCGCGACGAGAGCCGAGACGGCGAGCCCGGCGACCGTCCGTCGTCGTGCACGGGTGACGGGCCGGCCAGCGGTGAGGGCGCGCCGTCGGGCGACCGGTGCCGGGCGGGCGGGGGGGTCGCTCACGCGGCGCCGCCGGGCGTCTCGACGACGACGTTGGTCGCCTTGACCACGGCGACGGCGAGGCTGCCCGGCTGCAGGTCGAGCTCGCGCACCGCCTCGGTGCTCATGAGCGACACGACGCGCTGCCCGCCGCAGAGCATCTCGACCTGCGACATGACGCGGTCGCTCACGACAGCGGTGACGAGCCCGACGAACCGGTTGCGGGCCGACCGCGCCACCCCGGACGGGTCGGGGACGGGCCGCGCCTGGTCGGCGGCGAACCGCGCCAGCTCCGCGCCGTCGACCACCTTGCGCCCGGCGTCGTCGGCGCTCGCGACGATCTCGCCGGCGTCGACCCACCGGCGCACGGTGTCGTCGCTCACCCCGAGCAGGCTCGCGGCCTGGCTGATCCGATAGTGCGGCACGATCGCGAGCATATCCCCGCACCTGCGGATGTGCGGGTGTGGCCGAGGGTTCGCGCACCTGTCGCGCCACGGCGTGGTTCGGTCGAGCGACGCGTCTTCGCTCGAGTGCTGCGTCCACAGACGCAGCGCTCGGTCGGAGACGCAGCGCTCGGTTGGGCACGCAGCGCCCGACTGCGAAGCGCGGGCGACGGGCGTCGTCGGGGCTGGTCCGGACCGGCACGTGTGGCACCCTCGACCCGTGACCGAGACGACGACTGCTCCCGACCCGGACCGTACGCTTCCCGCCGGGAGGGGACGCGTCGTCGTCGCGGTGGAGCCCCCGGAGCGCGACGACGTGCTGGCCCTGCTGCAGGAGCACCTCGACGACATGTTCGCGACGTCGCCGCCGGAGAGCGTCCATGCGCTGGACGTGGGGCGGTTGCGCGTCCCGGAGATCACGTTCGTCACCGCGCGCGACGCCGAGGGCACGCTGCTCGGCTGCGGCGCCCTCAAGCGGCACGAAGCCGTCCTCGGCGAGCTCAAGTCGATGCGCACGACCGCCGCGGCCCGCGGGCGCGGTGTCGCGACGGCGGTCCTGACGTCCCTGCTCGACGTCGCCCGCGACCAGGGGCTCGCCCGCGTCAGCCTCGAGACGGGCGCGGAGGACTACTTCGCGGCGGCCCGCCGTCTGTACGCCCGCCACGGCTTCGTCGCGTGCCCGCCCTTCGCGGACTACACCGACGACCCGAACAGCGTCTACCTGACCCTCCCGCTCTGACGGACGACGAAGCCCCCCGACCGTGCGACGGTCGGGGGGCCTCGTGGTGGCGTCGGGGGGTGCGGTCATGCCTCGAGCTTCAGGCGCGCGCCGAGGGCGACGGCGGCGACGACGGCTGCACCGGCGACGAGCGCGACGTCCTTGAGGACGTACTGGCCGAGGAGCGTCATCCCGTGGCCGAAGAGGTCGCTCGTGAAGAGGACGACCGGGGAGAGGATGCCGACCAGGGCGACGGCGAGGGCGACGAGCCCGACCTTGAGGAACCGGCCGGTGACGAGGCACAGGCCGATGAGAGTCTCCAGGACCGCCGTGAGGAGCACCGCGGCCGTCCCGCCGACGAGCCCGAACGTCAGCGTCTCGACGGTGCGTGCGGCGATCTCCTCGGCGGGGCTGGCGCCGGGGACGAACTTGAGGACGCCGAAGCAGAGGAAGACGAGGCCGAGCGCGACGCGGAGCGCCGGCACGGACCACCGGGTCAGGAACCGTGCGGTCGCGGCGACCGCCGTGTCGACGCGGCCCGTGACGGCGGCGACGAGGCGGCGCGTCGTGGGGGCCGGTGGGACGGCGGGGTGGGGGCCGGCGGGCGCGGGCGTCGGGGCCGTGCTGAACATGGTGGAACCTCCTCCAGGGGTGGGAGCGGTCGGGGTGGCCGCTCCTGGAAGGAGGCGTACGGGCGGCGGCCAGGGGCGCCGGCACCGGGTTTTCACCCGCACGGCACGGTCACGCCGAGGTGTCGTCGTAGGTCAGCGGCGGCGAGGAGGAGCGGTCGGGTCCCACCCGGGCCGCGGCGCCCGCGACGCCACGGACGCGTCGCGCGACCGGTACACGACGTACGGCCGGAACAGGTAGGGCACGGGCGCGGAGAACGCGTGCACGAGCCGGGTGAACGGCCACAGGGCGAACAGCAGCATCGCGGTGATGATGTGTACCTGGAACGCGGCGGGCACGCCGGCCATGAGCTCGGGCTGCGGCTGGAGGTACCAGAGGGAGCGGAACCAGGGGGAGATGGTCTGCCGGTAGTCGTAGCCGTGCCCGCCGGCGAGGATCTGGGTCTGCACGGTGGCCCAGGCGCCGGTGAGGATGGACGCGGCGAGGAAGGCGTACATGGTCTTGTCCATGCGCGTCGTCGCGAGGAACACGGGCCCGGTGGTGCGGCGGCGGTAGACGAGGATGAGCAGCCCGGCGACGGCGACGACGGCGGCGACGGACCCCATCGACGTCGCGATGAAGTGGTAGAAGCCCTCGCTGATGCCGACGGCCTCGGTCCAGGAGCGCGGGACGACGAGGCCGAGGAAGTGCCCGAGGACGACGAACAGCAGGCCGAAGTGGAACAGCGGCGACCCGAGCCGCAGGAGCCGGTTCTCGTAGAGCTCGCTGGACCGTGTGGTCCACCCGAACTTGTCGTACCGGTACCGCCAGACGGACCCGACGACGAGCATCGCGAACGTCACGTACGGCAGCACGACCCACAGCAGGACCTCGCCCGCGCTCACGCCGCTCATCGTCGTGCTCCTCTCGCCGCCGTGTCCGCGGGCCCGAACGGCACGAGGCCGTCGACGCCCTGCATCCCCTCGAGCCCGACCATCTCGCTGGGCGGTCCGGCCGTGACGAGCGCCTCGTAGCGTCGCGCGGTCGCGTCGTCGAGCGGCGGGAGGGTGAGGCACACGGCCTCGACGACGCCGGCCCACGGGGAGCCGAGGTCGGCGAGCGCGGCGCGTAGGACCTCGATGCCGTCGCGGTGGGCGCCGAGCAGCCCGGCGGCGATGGCGGCGTCGTCGCCGGTGGTGCGCGCGGAGAACTCGAGCACGGTCGGGAGGTAGTCGGGCAGCTCGGGCCCGCCCGCGGTGGTGCGGGCGGCGAGCTCCCAGCCGGCGGCGCGGTAGGCCTCGACGAACCGGACGAGCGCGAGCCCGCGCCGCCGGGTGTCGCCGGCGGCGTAGTACGACAGGTACATCGAGCACTTGCGCTTGAGGTCGAACGTCGCGACGTACCGCGCCTGGAGCTCCCGCAACCCGCCCTGGTCGGGCGTGGCGCCCGACGCCGCGGCGTCGAGCACGTCGCAGAACGCGCCCAGGCGCTCGGCCACGGGGGCGGGCAGCCCGGGGAGCGCGGGCCGCACCGCCGCGGCGGCGGCGAGCACGTCGTCGTCGGGGTAGGCGAGCAGGAGCGAGGCCGCC
>NZ_LWGL01000203.1 GCF_001722485.1 Cellulosimicrobium cellulans
CGCGGCGTCCGCACCGCACCCCGCCCTCGGGCCGGGCAACGGCCCCGGCGCGGGAGCGACCCCCGTCCCGGCCGCGCTGGAGCGCGCGCCGCAGCCGGACACGGCCGACCTCGAGCAGCTCGTCGCCCAGGTGCGCGGCAGCGGCCTGCGGGTCTCGCTCGTGCGCGTCGGCCAGGCGCGCACGCTCCCGCCGGGCGCGGGCCTGACGGTGTACCGCGTGTGCCAGGAGGCGCTGACGAACGTCCTCAAGCACGCGGGGCCCGACCCGACGGTCACGGTCGTCGTGCGCTGGGGTGCGACGACCCTCGACCTCGAGGTGGAGGACGACGGCCGCGGCGCGTCCGCCGGAGCCACGCAGACCGGGCCGCAGGGACCGGGGGGCTTCGGGCTGCTCGGCATGCGCGAGCGCGCGGCCCTCTTCGGCGGCACCGTGAGCGTCGGACCGCGCGCGGGCGGCGGGTTCCGCGTCCACCTGGCGCTCCCGGTCCCCGCCGCCCCGGCCGCGCCCCCCGTCCCCCCGCCTCCGCCGCCACCGACCCGACCCCTCGCGCCGACCGACAGGACACCATGACCGACGCCGTGCCCCTCCCCCCGAGCCCTCTCGTCCCCGGCGCCGCCGCGGGCGGTCCCGTGCGCATCGCGCTGGTCGACGACCAGCAGCTCGTGCGCGCCGGGTTCCGCATGGTCATCGACTCCCAGCCCGACCTCGAGGTCGTGGTCGAGGCCGGCGACGGCCTCCAGGCGCTGCGGCTGCTCGCGGACCACGCCGTCGACGTCGTGCTCATGGACGTGCGCATGCCCAACCTCGACGGCCTGCAGACCACCGCGCGGCTCACGGCGGCGGCCGCCGACGGCGGGTACGCGCCCAAGGTCATCGTCCTGACGACGTTCGACCTCGACGAGTACGTGCTCGAGGCCATCCGGTCGGGCGCGAGCGGCTTCCTGCTCAAGGACGCGCCGCCCGAGGAGATGCTCGCCGCGATTCGCACGGTTCACCGCGGGGACGCCGTCATCGCGCCGTCCTCGACGCGCCGCCTGCTCGAGCACCTCGTCACGGCCCTGCCCGTCGAGCAGGTCGAGGACTCGCCCGCGCACTCCGCCGTCGCGGGCCTCACCGAGCGCGAGCGCGAGGTGCTCGTGCTCATGGCGCGCGGGCGGTCCAACACCGAGATCGCGACGGAGCTGTTCGTCGCCGAGGCCACGGTCAAGACGCACGTCGGCCGCATCCTCGCCAAGCTGGGCGCGCGCGACCGCGTCCAGGCCGTCGTGACGGCGTACGAGACCGGGCTGGTCCGGCCCGGCTCCTGAGCCCGACGGGCGTCGTGGGTGCGACGTCCGGCCTCCGGGCCGGCCGTCGTGCCCGGTCGGGCGAGCCGTCGGTCTGACGACGCGCTCCCGAGGCGTACGACCACGGGATGACGGCCCGCCCGCACGGACCCCACCGCCGCCGGACGCGACGACGAGGTCGCGGTCCGTAGCGTCGTGGACGATCGCCCGGGCGCCTCCCGGGCGGACACCGACACACACGACGACCACCAGGAGATGACGTGGACACGACCGTGCACCGCCCCGCCGAGCCCGCACCCGATGGCGGTCCCGGAGCCGGGACGGCCGGGCCGCCCGCCGTGCGCGCCCGGGCGCTGCGCAAGACCTACGGCACGGGCGAGGCCGCGGTGCACGCGCTCGACGGCGTCGACGTGGACTTCGCGCGCGGCCACTTCACGGCCATCATGGGCCCGTCCGGCTCGGGCAAGTCCACGCTGATGCACCTGCTCGCCGGCCTCGACTCCGCCACCAGCGGGCACGCGTTCATCGGCGACACCGACGTGACGCGCCTGAACGACAACGCGCTGACGCAGCTGCGCCGCGACCGCGTCGGCTTCGTGTTCCAGTCGTTCAACCTGCTGCCGATGTTCACGGCGGAGCAGAACATCACGCTGCCGGTCGAGCTCGCGGGCGGCACCGTGGACCGTGCGTGGTTCGACACGCTCGTGAGCACGCTGGGCCTCCAGCAGCGACTGACGCACCGCCCGAGCGAGCTGTCCGGCGGTCAGCAGCAGCGCGTCGCGATCGCGCGCGCCCTCATCGCCGCCCCGGAGGTCGTCTTCGCCGACGAGCCGACGGGCAACCTCGACTCGCGCGCGGGCGCGGAGGTGCTGAGCTTCCTGCGCCGCAGCGTCCGCGAGCTCGGCCGCACCATCATCATGGTCACGCACGACCCGGGCGCCGCGGCGTACGCGGACCGCGTCGTGCTCATCGCCGACGGCCGCATCGCGGGCGACATCGCCGACCCGACGCCCGAGTCCGTCCTCGCGGGCCTCGACGCGCTGCGCACGCTCGACGTGGCCGACGGCGCCACGGCCGCCGGGGCGGTGCGCGCCTGATGCTCCGCCTCACCCTGGCGCAGATGCGCCGCAGCATCGGCCGCCTCGTCGCGGCCGGCGTCGCGATCGTCATCGGGACGGCCTTCGTCGCCGCGACGCTCATCGCGGGCAACGTCATCACGCAGACCACCAACGACTCCATCGCGGCGCAGTACGCGGACGCCGACCTCGTCGTCTCCGCGCCGGCCGACCTCACGGACGCGGACGTCGCCGCCCTCTCGGGCGTCGACGGCGTGGAGGCGCTCGAGCCCGTCCACCTGACCTACCTCGACCTGCAGAACGGCGCCAAGCGCGTCTTCCAGATGGGGATCCCCACGCCGTCGGACCCGCGCTTCGAGGCGCTCGACGTCGTGGAGGGCTCCTTCCCGAGCGCGCCCGGCCAGGTGGCGCTCCCCGAGGACGTGGCCGAGCGCCTCGGCGTCGCCGTCGGCGACACGGTGACGAGCTCGCGCAACGTCTGGGACGCGGACGCCCCGGACGGCGAGACGTACGAGGAGGTCCACGACGAGCTGACCGTCGTCGGGACCACCGACGACCCGTACGGCGCCTACGCGCCGATGGGCGGCGCCGCGGTCGTGGCGCCCGAGGACGTCGCCGCGTGGGAGGACGCGCAGGCGACGCCCGACGACGTGGCGCGCACCTACTCCGCCGTGATGGTCGGGCTCGCGCCCGGCACCGACCTGGAGACCGCGCGGGCCGCGCTCGTCGCGCAGGGCCCGGACGACGCGGAGGCCGAGACGCCCGACGAGCACGCGCAGGACGTGGCCCGCCAGCTGACCGGCGACCGGGACGTGTTCACGTTCGTCATCCTCGGGTTCGCCGCCGTCGCGCTCCTCGTGGCCGCGCTCGTCATCGCGAACACCTTCCAGGTGCTCGTCGCCCAGCGCACGCGCACCCTCGCGCTGCTGCGCGCCGTCGGCGCGAACAAGCGCCAGCTCGCGCGGTCGGTGCTCACCGAGGCGACGATCCTCGGCGTCGTCTCGTCGGTCGGCGGCATCGTGCTGGGCAGCCTGCTGACGCAGGTGGCGCTGATGGTCGCCCGCGGTGCCGACCTCGGCGTCCCGGTCCCCGCGACGATCGCCGTCACCCCGGCGGTGGTGCTCGTGCCGCTGCTCGTCGGTACCGCGGTCACGGTCGTCGCCTCGCTCGCACCGGCCCGTGCCGCGACCCGCGTCGCGCCGCTCGAGGCGCTGCGTCCGGCCGACGCACCCACCGTGGCGCGTGGCGGGGGTCGGTTCCGCCTCGTCCTCGCGTCCCTCCTCACGCTCGGCGGCGCCGGACTGCTCGCGGGGGCCATCGCCCTCGGCATCGCCGGCAGCCCCGAGGTCGGGATCCTCGTCGGCGTCGCGGGCGGCGCCCTGTCGTTCGTCGGGATCCTCGTGGGCGCCGTGTTCTGGTTGCCGAAGGTCGTCGGTCTCGTCGGGCGCCTGCTCGCCGGCACGGGGTCGACGGCGCGTCTCGCCACCGCGAACACCCTGCGCAACCCGCGCCGCACCACGGCGACGAGCACGGCCCTGCTCATCGGCGTCACGCTCGTCGCGATGATGTCGACCGGTGCCGCGAGCGCCCGCACGAGCCTCGACTCGGCGCTCGACGACCAGTACCCGGTCGACGTGCTCGTCGCGACGGACCTCTACGGGTCGTCGGGCGACGCGGTGCCGGACGAGACCGTGCGCGCCGTGTCGGGCGTGGACGGCGTGGCGCGGGTCGTCGAGCTCACGGGCACGGTCGTGACGCTGCCGGACGGCGACGTCGTCGACGTGCACGGCGTGAACCCGGACCAGGCGCGCGACGTCGTGCGGTCGCCGGAGGGTCTCGAGGGGTTCGCCGAGGGCACCCTGATGGTGCCGGAGTCCGCCGCGGAGTCGTACGGGGTGTCCGACGGCGACCGGCTCGAGCTCACGGGCCCGTCCGGTGACGCCCTCGAGGTCACGGCCGGTGTCGGCGCCGTGGGCGGCGGGTGGCTCCTGTCCACCGCGGACGTGCAGGTGCTCGACCCGGAGGCGGTCGTGTCCCGGCTGTGGGTGGGTCTCGACGACCCGCAGCAGGCGACCACGGTCGTGCCGGCGCTGCAGGACTCGATCGTCGAGACCGAGGTCCCCGTCGAGGTCTCGGGCGCCGCGGTCGAGCGCGCGATCATGCAAAACGTCATCGACACGGTGCTCGGCGTCATCGTGGGGCTCCTCGCGGTGGCCGTCGTCATCGCCCTCATCGGCGTGGCGAACACGCTGTCGCTGTCGGTGATCGAGCGGCGCCGCGAGTCCGCGACGCTGCGCGCGATCGGGCTCAGCCGCTCGCAGCTGCGGTGGATGCTCGCGATCGAGGGCATGCTCATCGCGGGGGTCGGCGCGCTGCTCGGCATCGTGCTCGGCCTGCTCTACGGGTGGGCCGGGTCGGTCGCGGCGCTGAGCATCATGGGCGACGTGTCGCTCACGGTGCCGTGGCGCGACATCGCGCTCGTGCTCGTCGTCGCCCTCGTGGCCGGGCTCGTGGCCTCCGTGGTCCCGGGCCGGACGGCCGCGCGGACGTCGCCCGTCGCGGCGCTCGCCGTGGACTGACGCCCGGCCGGCTCCGCGTGCGCCCGAGGTAGGTCGCGTTGGACTGGCGCAGCAGCTCGTCGCGCAGCTCGTCGATCTCGCCGGCGAGGGCCTCGCGGGCCTCGGGCGACGCCGTGTCGGACGCGCCCTGGAGCACGAGGTCGC
>NZ_LWGL01000204.1 GCF_001722485.1 Cellulosimicrobium cellulans
GTCGCCGTGGCGCAGCCGGCGGGCACGGCCCTGCGGTACGCGGGCCTTGGCAACATCGCGGGCGCGGTGCACGGCGCGCGCACGCGCGGGCTCGTCAGCCACCCCGGCATCGCGGGCTCGCACGGCCGCGCGCTGCGCGAGACGACGTACCCGCTCGAGGCGGGGGACGTCGTCGTCATGCACAGCGACGGGCTCACCGCGCGGTGGTCGCTCGCCGACTACCCGGGACTCGCGGCGCGCTCGCCGCTCGTCGTGGCGGGCGTGCTGCTGCGCGACCACGGCGTGCGGCGCGACGACGCGTGCGTCGCGGCACTCCCGGCGCCCACCGCCCGCGAGGGGGTCGCATGACGGCGCCGCTCCTCGTCACGCAGCTGCGCGCCGACACCGACGTCCTCGCGCTGCGCCGCGCCGGGCGCGAGATCGCGCGGCACCTGTGCCTCGACACCCAGGACCAGGTGCGCGTCGCGACCGCACTCTCCGAGGTTGGGCGTGCCGCGGTCGCGACCGGGCCCGCCGACGTGACGATCGCCGTCGTCGGCGGGGTCCCGCACGCGCGGCTGCGCGCCGAGGTCGTGACGCGGGAGCCGCTGCCGGCGGAGGGCAGCTCGAGCGAGGGCGGCATCCCCGCCGCACGCCGCCTCCTCGACGAGCTCGACCTCGACGCCCCGCGCCGGCGCGTCGTCCTCGCCAAGACGCTCCCGGCCGGGGCCTGCGTCGACGACGCGACGCTGGCCGCGGTGCGGCGCTCCGTGAACGCGGCCCCCGCCGCGGACGCGCTCGACGAGCTGCGCGTGCAGAACGCCGACCTCCTCCGCACGCTCGACGAGCTGACCGAGCAGAAGGAGGAGCTGCGCCGCGTCAACGAGGAGCTCGAGGAGACCAACCGCGGCGTCCTCGCGATGTACGACCAGCTCTCCTCGGAGCTCGAGGAGACGAACACGGGCGTCGTCGCCCTGTACGCCGAGCTCGACGAGCGCGGCCGCGCGCTCGCCGCGGCGAACGAGTCGAAGACGCGCTTCCTGCGCAACGTCAGCCACGAGCTGCGCACGCCGGTGAACTCGATCATCGGGCTGTCGTCCCTGCTCGCGGACTCCCACCTCGACGCCGAGCAGGAGCAGCAGGTCGCGTTCGTGCGCGAGAGCGCCCACACGCTGCTCACGCTCGTCGACGAGCTGCTCGACCTCGCGCGCGCCGAGGCGGGGCACGAGGACGTCGACCCGACGCCGGTCGACGTCGTCGAGCTGCTCGACGAGCTGCGCGGCACCACGCTGCCGCTCGTGCGCCCCGGGGTCGCGCTCGAGGTCGTCGCCCCGCGCGGCCTGCGGGTCGTGACCGACCGGCGGCTCCTCGCACGCGTCCTGCGCAACCTGCTGACCAACGCCGTGAAGTTCACGGAGTCCGGGCACGTGCGCCTCACGGCCGGTCCGGACGACGACGCGGACGCCGTCGCGTTCACCGTCGAGGACACGGGGCTCGGCATCCCCGCCGACCAGCTCGACGCGGTGTTCGACGAGTTCGTCCAGGTGCCCAACCGCCTCCAGCCCACCGTCAAGGGCACCGGCCTGGGCCTGCCCTACGCGCGCCGGACCGCGGAGGCGCTCGGCGGCACGCTCGTCGCGACGTCGGAGCCGGGCGCCGGCAGCGCGTTCACGCTGCGGCTGCCGTCCCTGCCCGCCGCACCCGCCGAACCCGTCGTCCCCGCCGTGCCGCCGGCGCCGGCCGCCGCCGACCCCGCTCCCGCGACGCCCCACCCCGTCGGCCACGTGCTCGTCGTCGACGACGACCGCGCCTACGCGGGGGTGCTCGTGTCGATGCTGCGCGACGCCGCCGCGCGCGTCAGCGTCGCCCACGACGCGACCCACGCGCTCGCCCTGCTGCGCGACGCGTCCGCCGACGCCGTGCTGCTCGACATCCGCATGCCCGGCACCGACGGGCTGACGGTCCTCGGGCGGATCGCGCAGCAGAATCCCGGGATGCCGGTGGTGCTCATGTCGAGCGGCCCGCCGCCGCGCCAGCCCGCGGACCGCGCCCCCGTGCCGTTCCTGGCCAAGTCCGCGATCGACCGCGAGACGCTCGTCGCGACGCTGCTCGGCGAGGCGGGGAGCCGATGAGCACGGGCGGGACGAGGACGGTGCTCGTCGTCGACGACACGCCGGCGCACCGGTACGTCATGGCGAGCTGGCTGCGACGCGCCGGGTTCGGCGTCGTCGAGGCCGGGACGGGCGCGGAGGCGGTGGCGCGCGCGTCGGCGGCGACGGACGCCGTCGTGCTCGACGTGAACCTGCCCGACGTCCCCGGGCCCGAGGTGTGCCGCCGGCTCAAGGCTGACCCCGCGACGGCGCACGTCCCCGTGCTCCACGTGTCCGCGACGGCCGTCGACGCCGCCGCCCGCACGGCCGGCCTCGAGGGCGGCGCGGACGCGTACCTGCCCGAGCCGCTCGACCGGGACGAGTTCCTCGCGACCATCACCGCGCTGTGCCGCACGCACGACGTGCAGCGCGGCACCGTCCGCACGGCCCGCCGGCTCGAGTCGCTCGCCACCGCCCTCGTCCCGCTGCACGAGGCCCGCTCGCCGGAGGACGTCGTGGACCGCGCGGCGCGCGGGGCCCACTCGGTCCTGGGCCGGCCGGTCGTCGCGATGGTCGTGGCCGACGCGGGCGTGGTCCTGCGCAGCGTCTGCACGTCCGAGCACGGCCCGCTCGTCCGCGGCCGCGGCACCGTGCCCGTCCTGCCGCCGGGCGACGCGGGCACCGCCGTGTTCGCCCCGGAGGACCTGCCCGCGCCGTGGCGGCCGCTGCTCGCCGAGGCGGGCGTCGCGCACGGGTCGTGGTGGACGGTGTGGCTGGTCGACGCCGACGGCGCGCTCGTCGGCGGTCTCGGCGTGCAGCTCGAGGACGGCACGTCGGCACCGTCGGAGGAGGACGAGGAGGCCGTCGGGCGCTTCACCGAGGCGACCACGGTCGCCCTGGCGAACCTGCGCACGTTCACCGAGGAGCACCGGATCGCGCTCGCCCTCCAGCGGACGATGCTGCCGGCCGGGCTCGCGGTGCGCGGCGACGTCGAGGTCGCCGCCCGGTACGAGGCCTCCGACGCGCGGCTCGACGTCGGCGGCGACTTCTACGACGCGTTCGACCTGCCCGACGGCCGCGTCGCCGTGGTGATCGGCGACGTCCAGGGGCACTCGCTGCGCGCCGCGGCGGTGATGGCGGAGGTCCGGCTCACGCTGCGCGCCTACCTGCGCGAGGGGCACTCCGCCGGGCGGGCGCTCGACCTCCTCAACGCGTCGCTGCGCCAGGACCACGCGGAGTTCGTGACGGTGTGCGTGTGCGTGCTCGACCCCGTGACCGGGGCCGTGGAGGTCACCGACGCGGGCCACCTGCCCGCGCTCGTCGTGCGGACCGACGGCCGGGTCGACGAGGCCAAGGCCGGCTCGCGCCTGCTGGGCGTGCCGAGCACCGAGGAGCGTCCCGTCCACCACGACGCGCTCGCGCCGGGCGACGTCCTCGTGCTCGTCACGGACGGGCTCGTCGAGCGCCGCGGCGCCTCGCTGCGGTCCGCGCTCGACACGCTCGCGAGCACGGCCGCCGGGGCCGCCGGGTCGCCGCCCGACGGGGTGTGCGACCTCCTCGTCGCGGCGTTCGACGACGCCGGGCGCGAGGACGACGTGGCCGTCGTGGCCGTGCGGCGCAGCGCGCCGTAGCCACGACGGCCACCGCGCGGGTGGTGGCCCGACCCGTCCGTCCCGACGCGCCCGGTCAGGCGTCCGCGGACGGCACCTTGTCGCGCACGTCCTCGTAGGTCGCGTCCGCGGGCGGCGCCGCCGGCGCGTACACGAGCCGCACGACGCCCGTCGGGTACACCTCCGATCGCAGCAGCGTCAGCGGGTAGCGCGGCTCGCCCTCGTCGAACAGCCGCTCGCCCGCGCGCGCGGCCACGGGGTGGACGAGCAGCCGGAGCTCGTCGAGCAGGCCCGCGGCGAGGAGCTGGCGCACGACGGAGATCGACCCGGGGACGAGGACCTTGCGCGCGCCGGGCGTCGCCTTCAGCGCGGTCACGGCCTCGACGAGGTCGCCGTCGAGGCGCTCGGCGTTGCGCCAGCCGAGGTCCTGGGTGCCGCGCGTCGCGACGACCTTGCGCGTGTCGCCGAGCTGCTTCGCGTACGCGGCGTCCTCCTCGCCGGCCGCCTCCCGCTCCGGCCACGCGCCCGCGAAGCTGTCGTACGTGACGCGCCCCAGGAGCAGGACGTCGACGTCGCGGTAGTCCTCGTCGACGGCCGCCCCCATGTGGTCGTCGAAGTACGGGAAGTGCCACTCCGGGTCGATCTCGACGACGCCGTCGAGCGAGATGAACAGGGTCGAGACGAGCGTCGCCATGGGGTGCGTCCTTTCGCGGTGGGTCGGTGCCGGGTGGTGGACCGCCGCCCCGGCCGGAACTCATCGGCGGCGCCGGTGGTCAGGCGCGGCGCAGGCCGAGCGCGACGACGGCGCCGACGGCGACGTGCTCCGCCAGGAGCACCGCGACGGACCCGCCGCCGACCCCGCCGAGCGGGCCGAGCAGGGACACGAGCAGCACGACGGCGCACGTCACGAGCCAGGCGCGCTCGCCGCGTCCGGGGACGTCGCGACGCACCCGGGCGAGCAGCGCGCGCACGGCCCAGCCGAGCAGGCCGACGACGAGCCCGGCCACGACGACGTCGACGACCCCGACGGCGCGGGTCGTGGCACCCGAGCGCGCCACGACGTCGACGCCCGCGGCGGTGCCGACGAGGCGGACGGCCACCGCGACCACCGCCGCGACGAGCGGGACGGACCAGCGGGGGCCCCCCCCCCCCCCCCCCCCCCCCCCCCCCCCCCCCCCCCCCCCCCCCCCCCCCCCCCCCCCCCCCCCCCCCCCCCCCCCCCCCCCCCCCCCCCCCCCCCCCCCCCCCCCCCCCCCCCCCCCCCCCC
>NZ_LWGL01000205.1 GCF_001722485.1 Cellulosimicrobium cellulans
ACGTCGCCCGTGCCGGGGCCGCGGCCGGGCTCTCGGCGGCAGGCGTCGCCGGGGCGGGAGCGGGGGTGGGCGCCGGGGTCGCGGCCCCCAGCGGCTCGCCGCAGACGTCGCAGTAGTCGGTCGCCTGCGAGGTGTGCCCGTTGGGGCAGACGACGGGGCTCACCGGCGCACCCGCGTCGTCTTCGTCGAGGCGGTGTCGAGCGCCATCTCGTCGAGCTTGTCCGTGTTGCGCTTGAGCCGCACGGTGCCCTGCTCCTCGCTGTCGACGTCGACGACCTTGCGCAGCCGCGTCGTCGCCTCGGCGTTCCCGGTCTGCTGCGCGAGCTGGACGGCGCGCCCGAGCTTGACGGTCGCCGTCGCCTCGTCACCGGCGGCCTTCGCCGCGAGGCCCTCCTGGATCGCGGCCGCGAGCTCGGTCTGGCCCGTGTAGTGCGCGACCTCCGGGTTGATGCGCGTCGTGAGCGACTCGTCGTCGGACCAGCGGGCCTTGACCAGCCCGGAGGCGACCACCTCCCCGCCCACCGCGAGCTGCACGCGCGCCGCGAGCTGCTCGGAGCCGACCGGCTTCGACGCGACCCGCACGGCGACGTGGTAGTCGCGCGACTCGTCGCCCCACGACCCGGTGGGGTAGGCGCCCGTGAGCGGGTTGACCTCGGAGCGGCGCGTCGTGAGGTCCTCGACCGTCGGGGCGACCTGGCGCACGAACAGCACCTGGGCGCCCTGCGGCGCCCACACCCGCAGGTCCGCGGACGCGACACCGCGCGCCATCGACGCCTGCATGAGCGCCTCGAAGTCCGCGGCGATCTCGCTCGGGTCGGCGATGAGGTCGACCGTCCCGAGGAGGGCGGTCGCGATCTCGCGCAGCTCGTCGACCTGCCAGCGCGACCCGACGCCGCGCGCGTCGCACTGGAAGTGGCCCGTCACGTCGCGCACCGCGGCCGACAGGTTGGCCCGCGGCTCGGACTCGTTCTTGCCGTCGGTGAGAAGGATCGCGTGCCGCTGCGTCGCGTGGGGCACCGTCTCGAAGAGCTGGTCCGCGAGGCGCAGCCACGTGCTCATCGCCGTGCCGCCGCCCGGCGTCATCATCGAGATCGCGCGCTTGGCCTCGGCGCGCGCGCCCGGCTCCATCTGGACCATCGCCATGCGCGCGTTGGGGTAGGGGAACGCGCGGTTCGCGACGTGGCTGCCACCGACGATGGCGAACCACGTCCCGTCGAGGATCTGGTCCACGGCCACCTGCGCCGCGTGCTTCGCCGCCTCGATGTTGCGCCCGGACATCGACCCGGACGTGTCGACCATGATGATCTCCGCCACCCCGCCCGTGGCGCCGCCGCCGGCCGTCCCGGCGCCCGTGCACGACACGGTGACGATCGCGTGGACGTCCGTCGCGCCGTCGGACAGGAACTCGTTCTGGTAGACCTCGGCGGAGAACTCGGCCATGGGGGCTCCTTCGGTGGTGCGGTGTGCGGGCAGGCTATCGGGTCGGCGGGTGCGGTTCGAGCGCCTCGACGCGGGCGAGGGCGACCGTGATGTTGTCGCGCCCGCCCTGCGCGTTCGCCCAGCGCACGAGCGCGGACGCGAGCGCCGCCGGGTCGCGCCCGGTCGTCGTCTCGGTGCCGCGCACGAGCGCGGCGAGGTCGCCCGCGGGGGAGCAGTAGTTCCACAGCCCGTCCGAGCAGACGAGCACCCAGCCGGGGCCGTCGGGCAGCGTCGCGGCCGTGCGGGCCGTCGGGTCCGGGGCGTCGGGGCCGAGCCAGCGCGTGATCGCGTGCGCCTGCGGGCTCGTCTCGGCCTGCGCGCGGGGCACGCCCTGCGCGATCATCTCCTGCGCCCACGAGTCGTCGACGCTGAGCTGGTGGGCGTCGCCCTCGTCGGGCAGCCAGTACGCGCGCGAGTCGCCCACCCAGCCGGTCACGACGAGCGGGCCGTCGACCACGGCCGCCGCGAACGTGCACGACGGCGGGTTCTCGTGGTGACCCGCCGGGCCGGCGGCGACGCGGACGGCCTCGTTCGCCGCCACGACCGCGTCGCAGGTGCTCGCCAGCTCGGCGCGCCCGTCGGACGACGGAGCCCGCGTCGACATCACGCTCAACCTGCGCTCGGAGGAGCCCGTCGACACGCTGACGGCCTACTACGCCGAGACGCTCGGCGCGGCGGGCTTCACGGTCTCGCCCGCAGCCGTGCCGAGCGCGCTGACGTCCCTGACGACCTTCGTGCGCGCCGCGGCGCCCGACGCGCCCGCGGAGTCGGTCGCCGTCGGGGTCCTCGACGACGAGGAGCAGCGGCTCGTCACGATCAGCGGCCAGGTCGCCGCGGGCTGACCCGCGTCGCATAGGCTGCCCCCGTGCCGAACGGGACCACCGCCTCCTCCAGCCCGTCGACCGGCCCCGCCCCGGTCCCCGCCGAGAGCGCCGCGTCGCTCGTGGACCGCGAGGGAGTGCGCGCCGGTGTGGACGACGCGCTGCGGGTCGCGTGCGCCACGATGGCGGACGAGCTGACCGCGACCCACCCCGACGGCGCACCCCTCGCCCGAGCCACCGAGGAGCTGCTGGCCGGGGGCAAGCGTCTGCGCGCCGCGTTCTGCTACTGGTCCTGGCGTGCCCACGGCGGCGACCCGGAGGACCCGCGTCGCGACGTCGTGCTCCGCGCCGGCGCGGCGCTCGAGCTGTTCCAGGCGGCCGCGCTCTTCCACGACGACGTCATGGACGCGTCGGACACCCGGCGCGGGCGCCCCACGGCGCACCGCGCCTTCGCCGCGCTCCACCGCACCGCCGGCTGGTCGGGCGACGCGGACCGGTACGGCGAGAACGCGGCGATCCTGCTCGGCGACCTCGCGCTCATCGCGAGCCACCGCGAGCTCGGCGACGCGCTCGCCGGCGTCCCCGCCGACGTCGCGGCACGCGCGCGCGGCGTGTTCGGCCGGATGCAGACCGAGGTGACGGTGGGGCAGTACCTCGACGTCCACGCGCAGGTGCTGCCGTGGGGCGAGGACCTCGCCGCCGACGAGGCGCGGTCCCGAGCCGTCGTCCGGTCCAAGTCGGCGCGGTACTCCGTCGAGCACCCGATCGCGCTCGGCGCCGCCCTCGCGGGAGCGGACGACGCGGCCGTCGCCGCCACCGCCACGTTCGGCCTGCCGGTCGGCGAGGCGTTCCAGCTGCGCGACGACGTCCTCGGCGTCTTCGGCGACGCGCGCGTCACGGGCAAGCCCGCGGGCGACGACCTGCGCGAGGGCAAGCGCACGGTGCTCGTGGTGCGCGCGCTCGGCGCCGCGTCCCCCACGGAGCGGGACCTGCTGCGCTCGAGGCTCGGCGACGCGGACCTCGACGAGGCCACGGTCGAGCGCCTGCGCGAGGTGCTGGTCCGCACCGGCGCGCTCGCGTCCGTCGAGACGCTCATCGACGAGCTGACCTCGCGCGCCTTCGACGCCCTCGGCAGCGCGCAGCTCGCGGAGCCGGGCGCGACGATGCTCGGGATGCTCGCGCGCGCCGCCGTCGAGCGCGCCGCCTGACCGTTCGCCGCCGGTCGGACCTGGCCGTCAGGCCAGGGACTGCGCGACGCGCCGCACGTGGGCCTTGCGGCCCGACAGGAGCGCGTCGAGGGGCGCCTCGCCCAGCTCGTCGTCGCGCCGGAACAGCCACCCGACGATCTCTGCGTCGCTGAACCCGGCGTCGGTCAGCACGACAATCGTGCCCTGCAGGCTCGCGAGCACGCCGAGCCGGTTGTCGCCCGTCGGGCGCCCGGCGTTCGCCGGGTCGACGAGGTGGAGCGGCACGAGGAACCGCGCGGGCACCTGGAACGTCGACCGCTCGCCGCGGCGCACCCCGACGACGCGGCGCTCCTGGACGAGCCGGCGCGCCTTCCCGACGTCGGTCCCCAGCGCCTCCGCGAGGTCCGGGAGGGTGAGCCACTCGCCCACCAGGGCGTCCAGGTCCGCGGCGTCGTCCCCCGCGGCGGTCACGTCACGATCGTTCACCCCGACAGCCTACGGCGCTCCCGTGACCGACCCCGCGCACGTCGCGCGCGACCCGTCGCGCGGGCTCACGGGATCGCCACATCTCGCCGCCTAGACTTCGTCCGTGGCCACCGTGACGACCGATCCCCTCGTAGGCCGCCTGGTCGACGGGCGCTACGAGGTCGTGTCGCGCATCGCCCGCGGCGGGATGGCGACGGTGTACCGCGCGGTGGACCGGCGGCTCGACCGCGACGTCGCGCTCAAGGTCATGCACCCCCACCTCGCCGAGGGAGCAACGGGGGCCGACTTCGTCTCCCGGTTCCGGCGGGAGGCCCGGGCCGCGGCGCGGCTCACGCACCCCGGCCTCGTCGCGGTCTACGACCAGGGGCTCGACGGCGAGACGAGCTACCTGACGATGGAGTACGTCGCCGGGTCGAACCTGCGCCGCCTCCTCCTCGCGGAGGGCACGCTGTCCCTCGGGCGCACGCTCGACGTCCTCGCCGACGTCCTCGACGCGCTCGCCGCCGCGCACCGCGCGGGCCTGGTGCACCGCGACGTCAAGCCCGAGAACGTCCTCCTCGACACCGAGGGCCGGCTCAAGGTGACGGACTTCGGGCTCGCACGCGCCGTCAACGACGTCACGTCGACGACGACGGGGACGATCCTCGGGACCGTCGCCTATCTCTCCCCCGAGCTCATCGCGACCGGCGCGTGCGACGCGCGCACCGACGTGTACGCGGTCGGCATCCTCGCCTACGAGATGCTGCTGGGCTCGGTGCCGCACACCGGGTCGACGCCGATCCAGGTCGCCTTCCAGCACGTCAACAACGACGTCCCGCCCGCGTCCGACACCGCGGCGTGGATCCCGCCGGAGGTCGACGACCTCCTGTGCGCGCTCGCCGCGCGGGACCCCGCCGACCGCCCGGCCGACGCCGGGGCCGCCCTCGCCCTCGTGCGCTCGGTGCGGGCCGCGCTCGACCCCGCGGACCTCG
>NZ_LWGL01000206.1 GCF_001722485.1 Cellulosimicrobium cellulans
GCCGACGAGGCCGCGGGCGCGCCCGCCGCGGACAACGCCACCGACCCCGCCACCGGCCCCGCCCCGTCCTCCGCTGCGGCCGACCGCGGGGGGGCGCGGACGTCGTCGGGCAGGTCGCGGACGGCCGTGGCGACAGCGGGCGGAACAACCGACCCCGGCGCGGCGTTGGGTCTCCTGCGCGAGGCGATCGCGGACGCGTCGATGGTGTGGCTCGAGGTCGTGGGACCGGCCGGGTCGCCGACGCGGCGGCTCGTGCGGCCGCTCACGCTCGACGGCGGGCGCCTGCGCGCGCAGGACCCGGCACGCGACGCGGAGCTCACCGTGGCCGTGCACCGCATCGCGTCCGTAAGCCCGGCACCGTCCGGCTGACGGGCCGCCCCTCGCGACCCCGGCTCGATCTCGGCGAAGAAGGAGACGCATGACCGACGGCCCTCTCATCGTGCAGAGCGACAAGTCGCTCCTGCTGGAGGTCGACCACCCGCGCGCGGACGACGCGCGCCGCGCCATCGCGCCGTTCGCCGAGCTCGAGCGCGCCCCCGAGCACGTGCACACCTACCGGCTGACACCGCTCGGGCTGTGGAACGCGCGCGCCGCGGGCCACGACGCCGAGCAGGTCGTCAACACCCTCATCGAGTACTCGCGGTACCCGGTGCCGCACGCGCTGCTCATCGACGTCGCCGAGACGATGTCGCGCTACGGGCGGCTCACGCTCGCGCAGCACCCGGTGCACGGCCTCGTCCTCGAGGCGACGGACCGTGCCGTGCTCGCCGAGGTGCTCAAGTCCAAGCGCACCGCCGGCCTCGTGGGCGAGCGCATCGACGAGACCACGGTCGTCGTGCACCCGTCCGAGCGCGGCCACCTCAAGCAGGTGCTCGTCAAGCTCGGCTGGCCCGCCGAGGACCTCGCCGGCTACGTCGACGGCGAGAAGCACCCCATCGCGCTCAGCCCGACGACGCCGCCGCGCGCCGAGGGCGAGGAGCCGAAGCCGTGGGAGATGCGGCCCTACCAGGCGCAGGCCGTGGACGGGTTCTGGCACGGCGGCAGCGGCGTCGTCGTGCTGCCGTGCGGCGCCGGCAAGACGATCGTCGGCGCGGGCGCGATGGCGAGGTCGGGCACCACGACGCTCATCCTCGTGACCAACACCGTGAGCGCGCGCCAGTGGCGCGACGAGCTCGTGCGCCGCACCACGCTCACCGAGGACGAGATCGGCGAGTACTCGGGCGCGCGCAAGGAGATCAAGCCGGTCACCATCGCGACGTACCAGGTGCTCACGACCAAGCGGAAGGGCGCGTACCCGCACCTCGAGCTGCTCGACGCGCGCGACTGGGGCCTCGTGGTCTACGACGAGGTGCACCTGCTGCCCGCGCCGATCTTCCGCATGACCGCGGACCTGCAGGCGCGCCGCCGCCTCGGCCTCACCGCGACGCTCGTGCGCGAGGACGGCCGGGAGGACGAGGTGTTCTCCCTCATCGGCCCGAAGCGCTACGACGCGCCGTGGAAGGACATCGAGGCACAGGGGTACATCGCGCCCGCCGACTGCGTCGAGGTGCGCCTCACGCTCCCGGAGTCGGAGCGCATGACGTACGCCGTCGCGGAGCCGGAGGACCGCTACCGGCTCGCGGCCACCGCATCGGGCAAGAACCGCGTCGTCGAGGAGATCGTCGCGCAGCACCCGGACGACCAGGTCCTCGTCATCGGCCAGTACCTCGACCAGCTGGAGGAGCTGTCGGAGCACCTCGACGCGCCGCTCATCACGGGCGCCACGACGGTCCGCGAGCGCCAGCGCCTGTTCGACGCGTTCCGCTCGGGCGAGATCTCCCGGCTCGTCGTGTCGAAGGTCGCGAACTTCTCCATCGACCTGCCCGAGGCGTCCGTCGCGATCCAGGTGTCGGGCTCGTTCGGCTCGCGCCAGGAGGAGGCGCAGCGCCTCGGTCGTGTCATGCGTCCCAAGGCCGACGGCCGGACGGCGCACTTCTACGCCGTCGTCGCGCGCGACACCGTCGACCAGGACTTCGCCGCCCACCGGCAGCGCTTCCTGGCGGAGCAGGGGTACGCCTACCGCATCGTCGACGCCGAGGACCTGGGCATCTCCGACACCGCGCAGTAGGGCCGCACTCCGCGGCGACAGCCGCCGAGAAGCGGATCCGCGCCCCAGAATCCGCCAGATTCGGGGCACCGACCCACTTCTCGGCGCAGCCGGGTGGTCAGTGCGCACCAGTGCGCTCGCGCAGCGCCGCTCGCACCCGCTGGACGAGCCGCTCCGGATGCCGGTACACGTCGTCCGCCGTCACCACGAACACCCGCCAGCCGAGCGCCTCGAGCTCCTGCTTGCGCGCGATGTCCCGGAGCCACGTGCGACGGTCGGTGCGGTGCACGTCGCCGTCGTACTCGACGGCGATCCGCTGCTCGCGGTACGTCATGTCCGGCATCGCGACGAACCGGCCCTGAGCGTCGAGGACGGGCACGTTGACCCGGGGCGACGGCAGACCGGCGTGGACCAGCAGGAGGCGTGCACGGGTCTCCATGCAGGAGTCCGTGCCCGCGCGGGCGAGCGTCAACGCGACGCGCATGCGGGCGATGCCGCGCGTTCCCCTGGGCGCCTCGACGACGGTCCGCCGCAGGGCGTCGAGGCTCGACAACGGCCGCTCGCGACGCAGCAGCGCGTCCGCGAGCACCACCACCTCGTCCGGCGGCAGGGTGCCCGCGAGCTGTTGCCACGCGTGCTCAGGGGTCACGACCGGCAGCCCGCCGACACGGCAGACCGGCAGCACGGGTGCCGCGTAGGTGTGGCTCACGATCCCGGCTCGTCGTGGGACGACTGCGTGAACCGGCACGGTGAGGTGGACCCGGTCGTCCGCGTCGAGCCTTCCGGGCAGATCGGCACCGTGCGCGCGCAAGGCGGTCGAGTGGCTCAGCGCGGACCCGGTCGGCGCCACGAGCAGCGCGGCCTCCGCCCGCGCGCGCAGGTCCGTGGCGAGGTGCGCCGGTAGCCGTACGCCCGGCGTCGGGATCGCGAACCGCGGATGTCGCATGGCCTTCGGGGACAGTCCCGCCTGCCGGCCGTGCGCAGTCGTGAACGCCCGGTCGACGAGGAGCGGACCAGGCTCCGTCGTCAGGCGGGAGGTCGCTTCTCGCGCGTCGTGGCTGGCGCGCCGGGTGGTGTCGTCGAGCACGGGCCGAGCATCGGACCTGCGTGACCTCCCAAGATCCTCGTGCCGGCAGAGCTGTGGACGATGGTCGGACGCCCGCGGCCTGTGGACGCGCACACGAGATGGGCACCCGGTTCAGAAGTGGATCCGCGCCCCGATCGCGCGCGAGATCGGGGCGCAGATCCACGTCTCGACGGGAAGCCCCTGCCCCTGCCGGTGTCGTCCCGTTGCAGGCTCCTGAGCCCTGGGACAGGATCACGGCGTGAGCCTGCCCGACCGCTCGTCCCTCGCCCGTGCCCGCGACGTCGCGAGTCACGGCTCCCGGGTGCTGCTCGCGGCCCTCGGCGCGCTCCTGGCCGCCGTCGTGCTGCTCGTGCCGGCGGGCGGGGCGCACGCCGTCCCGCCGACGGCCGTCGAGGGCGAGGTCACGGACCCCGAGGGCGTGCTGGGCGACCGTACGGGCGAGGTGGAGGACGCGCTCGACCGGCTCGCGGCGGACACCGACCTGCAGCTCTTCGTCGTGTACGTGCCGGACCTGGACGGCATGGACGGCATCGACTGGGCGAACGCGACGGCGACGGCGTCGGGCCTCGGCGTGGACGACCTGCTGCTCGCGGTGGGCACCGAGGACCGCCGCTACGGGCTGTCGTACGACAACAACGTCGGCCTGAGCGACGCCGCGCTCGAGCGCGTCGTCGCGACGGTCGAGGACCACCTGCGCGAGGACGACTGGGCGGGAGCCGCGATCGCGGCCGCGGACACCGCGCACGACGCCGCGTCGGGAGGCGGCGGCGCCAGCGGGGTCCTCCTCCTGGCGGTGGGCGGCGTGCTCGTCTTCGTCGCCGTGCTGGTCGTCCGGTCGGTGATGAACCGCCGCCGCGGCACGGTGGCCGGGGTCGCGCAGGCGCCGTCCGGCCTGGACGCGCTGACCACCGAGGAGCTCGACCGGCGCGCGAGCGCCGCGCTCGTCTCGATCGACGACGCCATCACGACGTCGGAGCAGGAGCTCGGCTTCGCCCAGGCGCAGTTCGGGCTCGAGGCGACGCAGGACTTCTCCGCCGCGCTCGCCGAGGGTCGTCGCCGCGTCACCGAGGCGTTCGCGCTGCGCCAGCGGCTCGACGACGAACAGCCGGAGACGGAGGCCGAGGCGCGGGCCGCCATGGAGCGCATCATCACGCTGTGCGACGAGGTCGCCGACGACCTCGACGCCCGGTCCGCGACCTTCGACGAGCTCCGCCAGCTGCACGCCCGGGCGCCGCAGGTGCTCGACGAGACGGAGCAGCGCGCCGACGAGGTGCTCGCGCGCGTCGGACCGGCCCGCGCGACGCTGGACATGCTCGCCCGGACGTACCCCGCGACCGCGCTCGCGTCCGTCGCGCGCAACCCCGACCAGGCGGAGGCGCTCGTCGCGGGCGCGCACGAGTCGGTCGGCCGCGGGCGCGACGCCCTCGCCTCCCGCGACCGCGCCACCGCCGTCGCGCTCGCGCGCGCTGCGCAGAACGCCGTCGGCCAGGCGGTCACCCTCCTCGACGCCGTGGACCGCGCCGGGACGGACCTCGCCGAGGCCGGCACGCGCATCGAACGGGGCCTCGCGTCGATCCGGGCCGACATCGCCGACGCCGGCCGGCTCGCCCCCGGGAACCCGTCGGTCACGCCGGCGCTCGCGGAGGCGCAGACCGCCGCGAAGGTCGCGGCGTCCGTGCACGACGGCGGCGACCCTCTCGCGGCGCTGCGCCGCCTCACCGATGCGGAGGCCGCGCTCGACGCCGCGAT
>NZ_LWGL01000207.1 GCF_001722485.1 Cellulosimicrobium cellulans
CGCGCCGACTACGTCACCGCCTGGTGGAACCTCGTCAACTGGGCCGACGCCGAGGCCCGCCTCCAGCGCGCGAAGACCCAGACGGCCGGGCTCATCGTCCCCGCCTGACACCCCGCACGCCGACGCCGGACCCCGGGTCGCGCACCGGTCGACCTCCCGACCGGGCGCGACCGGGGTCCGGTGCGTCCGTGCCCCTGTCAGCGTCCCCGGCGCGCGAGCCACTCCGCGTAGGTCTCGGTCCCGAGCGCGGCCCCCGGTCCGGGGAGCAGGTCGCCGCCCGCCATGGCGCGGCCGAGCGCGCCGGGGAAGCGCACCTCGACGACGCGCTGCCGCCGGCCGCGCGCGTCGAGGTAGGCGCGCACCATGTCGGCGAGGCGCTCCTCGCGGGGCCCGCCGAGCTCGCCGGCGTCGCCGACGGAGTCCCCCAGGGCAAGGTCGACGAGCGCGACGGCGAGCTCGCACGTCGAGACCGGCTGCGTGCGCATCCGCGGGACGAGGACGAGCGGCCCGAGCGTCGTCCGCTCCACGGTCTGCGCGGCGAACTCGTGGAACTGCGTGGCCCGCAGGACGCTCCACGGCACCGTCCCGGCGCGCACCGCGCGCTCCTGCGCGACCTTCCCCGCGTAGTACCCGCCGGGTGCCGCGTCGACGCCGACGATCGACAGCGCGACGTGGTGCCGCACCCCGGCGCGGCGCCCGGCGGCGAGCAGCGTGCGCGTCGTCGCCTCGAAGAACGCCCGGGACCGGCGCGCGCTGAGCGTCGTGACGCCGCCGACGTCGATCACCGCGTCCACGCCCCGGAGGTCCAGCCCGGTCCCGGCGACCAGGTCGACGCCGCGCGAGCGGCTGAGGACGAGCGGTTCGTGCCCCAGCTCCTGCAGCCGCGTCACGACGTGCGTGCCGACCGTGCCGGTCCCGCCGGCGACCGCGACCCGGGTCATGCCGCCACCGCGCGGTACGGTGCGCCGAGGCGCGGACGGATGCCGGCGAGAGCTGCCGGCCGGTGGGCTGCCGGCCTGGGCGGGACGTGTGTGCTGGTGATCCTCATGCACGTCTGACGACACAGGACCTCAGGACGTGAGGTCGGGACGCGGAGAGGGGTCAACGGGGTGGACGCGGCCGAACGACGACATCTGCTCGGCCTCGCGTACCGCATGCTCGGCACGGTCGCCGACGCCGAGGACGCCGTCCAGGAGACGTACGTCCGCTACTACCGGCTGAGCGACGCGGAGCGCGAGGCGATCGTCGAGCGGCGCGCGTGGCTCACGCGCGTCGCCGGACGCGTCTGCCTCGACGTGCTCGGGTCCGCGCGCCGGCGCCGCGAGCACTACGTGGGCGAGTGGCTCCCCGAGCCCCTGCCGGCCCACGCCGAGGGCTCCCCGGACCCGCTCGAGCGCGTGAGCCTCGACGAGTCCGTGAGCACGGCGCTGCTCGTCGTGCTGGAGACCCTCACGCCGGCCGAGCGCGTCGCCTGGGTGCTGCACGAGGTCTTCGCGCTCCCGTGGGCGGACGTCGCCGAGGTCGTGGGCCGCTCCCCCGCCGCGTGCCGCCAGCTCGCGACGTCCGCGCGGCGACGGATCCGCGAGGGCCGCGCTGTCGCGACGCCGCGGGCCCGGCACGACGCCGTCGTGCGCACCTTCGTCGACGCGTGCCGTGGCGGCGACCTGTCGGCGCTGCTCGCCGTGCTCGACCCCGCCGTCGAGCTCCGGTCCGACGGCGGCGGCGTCGTCACGGCGGCGCGGCGCCCCGTGCTCGGTGCCGACCGCGTCGCGCGGTTCGTGCTGGGGACGATCGCCAAGAGCCCGGACACCGTCGTCGTCGAGCGCACGACCGGCGACGGGACCGGGCTCGTGCTCGAGCGCGCGCGAGCCGTCGTCGGCGTGGTGAACCTCGGCGTCGCCGGCGACGCCGTGTCCGACGTGTGGATCGTGCTGAACCCGGAGAAGCTCGGCGCCTGGTCCGCCCCGGCGGTCAGTCCGCCGTGACGAAGAGGTGGCGCGCGACGTCGTCGGGCAGGTCGAGGACCGTGGCGGACCCCTCGCCCGACACCGTGGCGCCACCGATCGAGGGCGTCACGACCAGCGGCCGGTGCGGGAACACCCCCGCCTCGGCGAACCGGGCGAGCAGCTCGTCGTCCACCTGGACCGGCTCGGCGATGCGCTGGAGCACGACGCGCGTCTGCTGACCCACCGGCACGCGCTGCGACGCGAGATGCACGGGCAGGGACACGACGCCGTCGAGGTACTGGACCTCGGGCAGCTCCTCGCCCAGCTCGCGCAGGCCCGGGATCGGGTTGCCGTACGGGTCGTGCGCGGGGTGGTCCAGGAGCTGGATGAGCCGGCGCTCGACGAGGTCGCTCATCACGTGCTCCCAGCGGCACGCCTCGTTGTGGACGTGCTGCCAGTCGAGCTTGATGACGTCCGTGAGCAGGCGCTCGGCGAGGCGGTGCTTGCGCATGACACGGACGGCCGTCTGCTGGCCGAGCGGGGTCAGCTCCAGCTGGCGGTCGCCGCCCACGACGACGAGCCCGTCGCGCTCCATGCGTGCGACCGTCTGCGAGACCGTCGGGCCCGAGTGGCCGAGCCGCTCGGCGATGCGCGCGCGCAGCGGCGGGATGCCCTCCTCCTGCAGCTCGTAGATCGACTTCAGGTACATCTCGGTGGTGTCGATCAGGTCGGTCACGAGGCCTCCCGGGCGGCGCGCAGATGGGTGAGACATCTTCTCTGGAACCGTTCCAGTCTACCGGTCCGGCGGGCACACGATGTTGTGCCTCTTGTGCATACTGTGTAACACACACTATGGTGTGTCGCATGGTCGATCCAGAGATGTCCGCCGCGCACAGCCAGGAGGTCCGGCGCGGCTCCGTCGTCGTCGCGAGCCTCCTCATGCTCCGCACCCCCGGCTACGGGTACGGGCTGCTCGAGGCGCTCGCCGCGGCCGACCTCCCCGTCGACGCGAACACGCTCTACCCCCTCCTCCGGCGCCTCGAGAAGCAGGGTCTGCTCGTCAGCGAGTGGAACACCGACGAGGCCCGGCCGCGCAAGTTCTACCGGACGTCCCCCGACGGCGAGCGCCTCGCCCGCGCACTGCTCGACGAGTGGACGACCATCTCCCGCAGGCTCCAGACCATCGACTCCGAGAGAGGCCGGCCATGACGCTCACCGACCGCTACGTCGCCGCGACGCTGCGGACCATCCCCGAGGACCGGCGCAGCGACATCGAGCAGGAGCTGCGCGCGTCCATCGCCGACGCCGTCGACGCGCAGGTCGCCTCCGGCGCCGACCCCGAGGCGGCCGAGACCGCCGTCCTCACCGACCTCGGCGACCCCGACCGGCTCGCCGCCGACCTCGCCGGCCGACCGCTCTACCTCATCGGCCCCGAGCTCTACCTCGACTGGTGGCGCCTGCTGAAGGTCCTCCTGTGGATCGCGCCGATCCCGGGGATCATCTCGCTGACGGCCGCTCTCGTCGGCGGCGACGCCGTCGGCAGCTCGATCTTCTCCGGCCTGTGGACGACGGCCGTGGTCGCCCTCCAGATCGCGTTCTGGACCACCCTCGTGTTCGCCCTGCTCGAGCGCGACCGCCGCACGCGCCGGAGCGACCTGTCGGGCCCGTGGACCGTCGACCGGCTCCCTGCCGTCCGAGAGCGCCGCGACGTGTCGCTCGGCGACACCGCGGCGTCGCTCGCGGTCCTCGTCCTCCTCGTCGCCGCCGTGTTCGTCCAGCGCTCGCACTCCTGGTACCGCACGGCCGACGGCGACCCCGTCACCGTCCTGGACCCCGGCCTGTGGCCGGTGTGGGTGGGCGGGCTGCTCGTGATCGTCGCGGCCGACGTCGCCATCGAGGTCGTCAAGTACGCCCGTGGGCGATGGACCGTCGGCCTCGCGGCCGCCAACACCGTCACCGCGCTCGCCTTCGCCGTCCCGGCCGCGTGGCTCGCCACGGAGGGGCGACTGGTCAACCCGGCGTTCCTCGAGGCGTCCGGTGGCGACGAGGTCACGTGGCTCCTGCCGGTCCTCGTCCTCGTCATCGTGAGCATCGCCGTCTGGGACGTCGCCGACGGCTGGGTGAAGGCCCTGCGGCACCGGCGTGCCGCGGCGCTGTAGCGGCAGGCCGTGGGGGTGGTGGCGGCTACGATCGGCGCTCTCGGCACAGACCTGACCGGAGGCACCCGTGGCACCCACCGACGGCAGCGGCACGACCGGCGACCGCCCCCGTCGCCCTCGTGCGGCGGAGTCGCTCACCTGCTCGTTCTGCGGCAAGTCGCAGAAGCAGGTCAAGCGGCTCATCGCCGGCCCTGCAGGCGTCTTCATCTGCGACGAGTGCGTCGCGCTGTGCCTGGAGATGATCGAGGAGGACCGCGAGCCGGAGAGCACCGACGTCGTCACCGGTGACGGCCGCCTCCCCACGCCGCACGAGATCTTCGCCCACCTCAGCACGTACGTCGTCGGGCAGGACCCGGCGAAGCGCGCGCTCGCCGTCGCCGTCCACAACCACTACAAGCGCATCCGCGCCGCCGCGGCCGCCGCGGAGGCGGCCGAGGCCGGGGAGGATGCGCCCGACGACGGGCTCGACGACGTCGAGCTGGCGAAGTCGAACATTCTGCTGATCGGTCCGACGGGCACGGGCAAGACGTACCTGGCGCAGACGTTGGCGCGGATGCTGAACGTGCCGTTCGCGATCGCCGACGCCACGGCGCTGACCGAGGCGGGGTATGTCGGTGAGGACGTGGAGAACATCTTGTTGAAGCTGGTCCAGGCGGCGGACTTCGACGTGAAGAAGGCCGAGACCGGGATCATCTACATCGACGAGATCGACAAGGTGGCGCGCAAGGCGGAGAACCCCTCGATCACCCGGGACGTCTCGGGTGAGGGGGTGCAGCAGGCGT
>NZ_LWGL01000208.1 GCF_001722485.1 Cellulosimicrobium cellulans
CGGCGGGTCGAGCACGACGACGTCCGCTCCCCCGCGCGCGACGTCCTCCGTGCCCTCGCCCCGGCCCGCGAGCACGTGCTCGACCGGCCCGTGGTGCAGCTCGACCGTCCCGACGCCGTGCGCGTTGCGCCGCGCGTCACGCACCGCCCGCTCGTCGCCCTCGACGGCCACGACCCGCCCGGACGCCCCGACGGCCGCGGCGAGCGGGAGCGTGAAGAGCCCCGCCCCGGCGTACAGGTCGAGGACGCGTGCGCCGTCGAGGTCGCCCGCCGCGGCGAGGACGGCTTCCGCGAGCGCCGCGGGCGCCTCGCGGTGCACCTGCCAGAACCCGGCGGCGGCGACGCGGTACGCGTGCTCGGTGCCGCCGACCTCGACCCGCTCGGTGACGCTGCGCCGCGCGTTCGGGCGCGTGTCGAGGGACCCGGCGCGCCAGGGCTCGCCGTCGACGAGGAGCAGGGGCGCCCCCGCGCTCGGCGCCACGAGCTCGAGGCGCGTGCCCGGGCGCCACCGTCGGGTCCACACGCGCTCGCGCGCGGCGAGCTCGAGCACGTCGTCCGTCGCGAGCGGCATGGCGTCGAGCGGCACGACGTCGTGCGAGCGGTACCGGTGCATCCCGGCGCGCCCGGCGTCGTCGGCCACGAGGTCGATGCGCGTGCGGTACCCGAGGCCGCCGCGGTCGTCGTCGCCGGGCAGTCCCTCCACCTCGAGCCGCGGCCCCCTCTCCCCGGCGACGTCGACGCCGGCGAGGCGGCGCAGCTGCTCGGCGAGCACGTCCCGCTTCCAGCGGCGTTGTGCCGGCAGGGCGACGTGCGCGAGCTCTCCCCCGCCGACGCCGCCCGGGCCGGCGGCCGGCCACGCGGAGGCGACGCGGTCGGCGGACGCCTCGAGCACCTCGACCGTGTCGGCGCGCCAGAACTTCGCGCCCGGGCCGCCCTCGGTGACGCGCGCGCGGACGCGCTCGCCCGGCAGCGCGTGGCGGACGAACACGACGCGGCCCTCGTGCCGGGCGACGCAGTGCCCGCCGTGGGCGACCGGCCCGACCTCGAGCTCGATCTCGATCTCGACGTCAGGCCGCGGGGCGGGGCGGGCGGGTGCGGCGGACCGGCGGCGCGGGGTGGAGGGCATGGTCCCAGTATCCCGGACCCGCCGGGCGTCAGGTCCCGGGGTAGCGCGGGCGGAAGCCCTCGCCCTCGAGGCCCGTGTGCCCCTCGGACGACGACAGCTGCCACGGCACGGACGCGACGACGACGCCCGGCGTGAACAGCAGCCGGCCCTTGAGCCGCAGCGCGCTCTGGTTGTGCAGGAGCTGCTCCCACCAGTGGCCGACGACGTACTCGGGGATGTACACGACGACGAGGTCGCGCGGCGACTCGCGGCGGACCGAGCGCACGTACGACAGCACCGGCCGCGTGATCTCGCGGAACGGCGAGTCGAGCACGCGCAGCGGGACCGGCAGGTCGAGCGCCTCCCACTCGCGCATGAGCTCCGCGACGTCGCCGGGGTCGACGCCCACGGTGACGGCCTCGATGACGGACGGGCGCGACGCCCGCGCGTAGGCGAGCGCGCGCAGCGTCGGCTTGTGGATCTTCGACACGAGCACGATGGCGTGGACGCGGCTCGGCAGCGCGCGCGCCTGCGTGACGTCGTCGCCGAGCGCGAGCTCCTCGCGGACCGTGTCGTAGTGCGTGCGGATGGCCCGCATGAGCACGAACACGAGCCCCATGGCGAGGATCGCGATCCAGGCCCCGTGCGTGAACTTCGTGACGAGGACGATGACGAGCACCGTGCCGGTCATGGCCAGCCCGACCGAGTTGACGACGCGCGAGCGCCGCATGCGCGCCCGTTCGCGCGGCTGGTGCTCCTTCCGCAGGGCTCGTGTCCAGTGCCGCACCATGCCGAGCTGGGAGAGGGTGAAGGAGACGAAGACGCCGACGATGTACAGCTGGATGAGCCGTGTGACCTCGGCGTCGAAGGCCCAGATGAGCACGATCGCCGCGACCGCGAGCGTGAGGATGCCGTTGGAGAACGCGAGCCGGTCACCGCGCGTGTGGAGCTGGCGCGGGAGGTAGCCGTCCTTGGCGAGGATCGAGCCGAGCACCGGGAACCCGTTGAACGCCGTGTTGGCCGCGAGCACGAGGATGAGGCCGGTGACCGCCGAGACGACGTAGAACGCGACGGGGAACCCGCTGAACACCGCTTCGGCGAGCTGCCCGATGACCGGGTGCTGCACGTAGTCCTCCGGCAGCGGCCTGCCGCCGGACGTGAGCTGCAGGTGCGGGTCCTCCGCGTAGTGGACCCCCGTCGCCCGTGCGAGCAGGAGGATCGAGACGATCATCACCGCGGAGATCGCGCCCAGCAGGGCGAGCGTGGTCGCCGCGTTGCGCGACTTGGGCTTGCGGAACGCCGGCACGCCGTTGCTGATCGCCTCGACCCCGGTGAGCGCGGCGCAGCCCGAGGCGAACGCGCGCGCCACGAGGAAGGCGCCGGCGATCCCCATGAGGCCCTGGTCGAAGCCGTCCTGGGCGACGAGCTCGAAGCCGGCGCTCTCGGCCTGCGGCAGCGTCCCGGTGACGTACCGGAAGAACCCCACGACCGCCGTCAGGCCGATCGCGAGCATGAACAGGTAGACGGGGATCGCGAAGAACGATCCCGACTCCTTGACGCCGCGCAGGTTCACGAGCGTGAGCAGCACGACGAGCCCGACCGCGAACGCGGCCTCGTGCCCGCGCAGGGCCGGGATGGCGCTGGCGGCGTACTGGGCCCCGGAGGAGATCGACACGGCGACGGTCAGCACGTAGTCGACGAGGAGCGCCGACGCCACGCCCACGCCCGCGGAGGGCCCGAGGTTGACCGTCGCGACCTCGTAGTCGCCGCCGCCCGACGGGTACGCCCGCACGTTCTGCCGGTACGACGCCACGACCGTCAGCAGCACCACGACGACGGCGAGGCCCACCCACGGCGAGACGGTCGTCGCCGTCAGGCCGGCGATCGCCAGGGTGAGGAGGATCTCGTCAGGGGCGTAGGCGACGGACGACAACGCGTCCGAGGCGAAGACGGGCAGCGCGATGCGCTTGGGCAGCAGGGTGTGCCCCAGACGTTCGCTGCGGACCGGCCGCCCGACGAGCAGCCGCTTCGCGGCATCTGCGATCTCCGACACGAGGTCTCATGCTATGCCCGCCACCCCGCGCCCGCGGCGGTATAGCGTTCGTTGCGTGCACTTCGTGATCATGGGCTGCGGACGCGTCGGCGCGACGCTCGCGCACTCGCTCGAGGACAGCGGCCACTCCGTGGCGGTCGTCGACCAGAACCCGGACGCGTTCCGTCGCCTGCCGGGCGAGTTCACGGGCAAGAAGGTCACGGGGGTCGGCTTCGACCGGGACACGCTCGTGCAGGCCGGCATCGAGGACGCCTACGCGTTCGCGGCGGTGTCCGACGGCGACAACTCGAACATCCTCTCGGCGCGCGTCGTGCGCGAGACCTTCGGCGTCGAGAAGGTCGTGGCCCGCATCTACGACCCGCAGCGCGCGGAGATCTACCAGCGCCTCGGCATCCCGACCGTCGCCACCGTCCGCTGGACCGCGGACCAGGTCCTGCGCCGCATGCTGCCGCTCGGCGCGACCGACGAGTACCGCGACCCGTCGGGCCGGGTGCGGCTCGCCCAGGTCGACTTCCACCCGGGCTGGGTGGGTCGCACGGTGCGGGCGCTCGAGGAGGCCACCGGGGCGCGCGTGGCGTTCGTCAGCCGCTTCGGCGACGGCACGCTCGTCACCGAGCGCACCGTCCTGCAGGAGAACGACGTGCTGCACGTGCTCATGGGTACCGAGGAGGCGCCGGCCGTCGAACGGCTCCTCACGCAGGCGCCGCGGACGGAGGTCGAGTGATGCGTGTCGTCATCGCCGGGGCCGGTTCGGTCGGGCGCTCCATCGCGCGCGAGCTGCTCAGCCACGACCACGAGGTCATGCTCGTCGACAAGCAGCCCGCCGCGATGCGGGTCGCGCAGGTCGCCGACGCCGACTGGCTGCTCGCCGACGCGTGCGAGCTGTCCTCGCTCGCCGAGGCGAAGGTGGACGAGTGCGACGTCATCGTCGCCGCGACCGGCGACGACAAGGTGAACCTCGTCGTGTCGCTCCTCGCCAAGACGGAGTTCGGCGTGCCCCGCACGGTCGCGCGCGTGAACAACCCCAAGAACGAGTGGATGTTCGACGAGTCGTGGGGCGTCGACGTGGCGGTCTCCACGCCGCGCATCATGACGGCCATGGTCGAGGAGGCCGTCGCCGTGGGCGACCTCGTGCGCATCTTCACGTTCCACCAGTCGGGCGCCGACATCCTCGAGGTCACCCTGCCCGCGTCGTCGCCGCTCGTCGGGCGCCGCGTGGGTGCCGTGGCCTGGCCCGCGGACACGGTGCTCGCCGCCGTCGTGCGCGGCACGCGGCCGATGGCCCCGAGCCAGGACGACACCCTGGAGGCGGGCGACGAGCTCCTCCTCGTCACGGGCAACGAGGCGGACGAGGGCGCGCTCGCGCGCCTGCTCGTCGAGCCCGCGGACGGCGGCTCGGCCCGCGACGTCGCGGCCGTGCTGCCGCCCGAGGACGACGGGGGCGTCCCGCTCCCGCCGGCGTTCGACGAGGCGGTCGAGGGTCCGGAGGCCCGCTGACCCGGGACGCCCGGCCCCGGGCGGGCGTCGTCAGGCCGCGCGCTGGTCGTCGGTCGCGGCCGGGCGTCGCCGCACGAGCACCCACGTCAGCCACAGGACGAGCGCCCACAGCGGCAGGCCCATGACGAGGCGCGCGGTACCGAGCCAGCCGACCGACCCCTCGAGGTAGAGCGGCACCTGCACCGCCAGGCGTGCGGCGAAGAGCCCGACCCACAGCCACGTCGCCGCGGCGT
>NZ_LWGL01000021.1 GCF_001722485.1 Cellulosimicrobium cellulans
GTCGACGCGCCCGGCGTCCGCCCGCCCGTCGTCACAGCGCAGGCCGCGGGCGAGACGGGGCGCGTGCGGCCGCTGCGCCCCGGCGTGTCGATCGCGCACGTCGACGTCTCCGCCGGGACGCTCGGCGCGTTCGTGCGGTCCTCCGGCGGCAACGGGACCACCGGCGCGGTGTACGCGCTGTCGAACTGGCACGTCCTGGCGGGGTCGCCCACCGCCGCGGCGGGGGACGTCGTCGTGCAGCCCGGTGCGGCCGACGGCGGCCGCGAGCCCGACGACCGCGTCGGCACCCTCGCCGGGCTCGTGCCGCTCGAGGCGGGCACGACCCAGGCCGTCGACGCCGCGCTCGCGCTGCTCGACGACCCCGACGTCGACCCGACGTACCCGGTGGGCCGCGTGACGACCACCGCCGTCGCGCTGGGCGGCGAGGCCGTCGGCAAGACCGGCCGCACGACCGGCGTCACCGCGGGGCGCGTCACGGCCATCGAGCTCGACGACGTCGTCGTCGGGTACGGCGACCAGCTCGGCGCGCTGCGCTTCGACGACCAGATCGAGATCGAGTCCACCGGCACCGGACCGTTCTCGCGCGGCGGCGACTCCGGCTCCCTCGTCTACCGGGAGGACGGCGTCGCGCTCGGCCTGCTGTTCGCCGGCTCGGAGACCGGCGGCACGAACGGCACCGGGCTCACGTACTGCAACCCCGTCGGCACGGTGCTCGACCGGCTCGGCGCGACCCTCCTCGGCTGAGCGCGACAGTCACCCGGCCGCCGTCGACCTGCCGCCCGACCACGATCGGGCGCACAATGGCTGCGAACGCACGTCGACCTCAGGAGGTGGTGCGTCGTGGCGACCCTCGACCGTGCACGCGAGGCCAAGACCGTGCTGCGCCGCGAGATCGCCGGCCGCACCGGCGTGACCGGCATCGGCCTCGCCCGCACCCGCCCCGCGGGGCGCGCGACGCCCGGGCCCGACACGTCCGCGCAGGAGGACTGGGTGCTGCGCGTCAACGTCGCGTCCGCGGACGTGCCCGTGCCCGCGACCGTCGACGGCGTCGACGTCGAGGTGCGTGTCGTCGGAGTCGTGACAGCGTCCTCCTGAGACCACGTCGGACAGGAGGCACCATGGAGTTCTCGCGGTACCCCGCCGAGTTCGCGACCCGTGTCGCCGCGGTGCTCGGCGCCGGGCTCGAGGCGAGCGTCTCGGTGTCGCACCACGGCGCCGTCGTGCGCGCGGGGAGCAGCTCCGACGCCGCCGCGCGCTGCGATCGCGTCGAGGCGCTCGCCGACGACGGGCCGTGCGTCCACGCGATGAAGGTGCTCCAGGTTCAGGTCGTGCCCGACATCTCGGTCGAGACCCGCTGGCAGCCCTGGACGAAGCAGGTGGTCGAGGAGGGCTACAGCTCCTCGATCGCCGTGCCGGCGCACGTCGCCCCCGGCGTCGCGGTCGCGCTCAACCTCTACGCGCGCGAGGGCGACCCGTGGGACGCGAAGCTGCTCACCGCCACCGACTCGTACGTCCAGCTCATCGCCTCGGCCATCGGGCTGCGCCTCGAGGTCGCCGAGCTCGAGGACTCCGCCGCCGACCTCTATCGGCGGATGTCCGACACCGTCGCGGAGGAGCGGGCGATCGGCGCCCTGATGCAGTCGAACCGGTGCACCGAGGAGGAGGCCCGGCGCATCCTCGAGACCGCCTCGCGCAAGCGCGACGTCAGCCGGCGCGAGGTGGCCGAGACGCTCCTCAAGGCCATGCTCTACCCCGACGACAGGGACGTCGGCGGCACGCGCTGAGGTCCCGGAGCCGCACAATGGTCGCGTGACGACCCCTGCCTCGCCGACCGTGTCCCGCCTGCCCCGCGTCCGCGCGTCCGAGCTCGTCGGCCGCGGCTGGCTCAACACCGGTGGCCGCGACCTGACGCTCGCCGACCTGCGGGGCAAAGTCGTCGTCCTCGACTTCTGGACCTTCTGCTGCATCAACTGCCTCCACGTGCTCGACGAGCTGCGCGAGCTCGAGGAGGCGCACCGCGACGAGCTCGTCATCGTCGGCGTGCACTCGCCGAAGTTCGAGCACGAGGCCGACCCCGTCGCCCTCGCGGCCGCCGTCGAGCGGTACGAGGTCCACCACCCCGTCCTCGACGACCCCGAGCTCGTCACCTGGTCCGCGTACGCCGCGCGCGCCTGGCCCACGCTCGTCGTCGTCGACCCCGAGGGGTACGTCGTCGCGCAGATGGCCGGCGAGGGGCATGCGTCCGCCATCGCGGCGCTGGTCGACGGGCTCGTCGCCGAGCACGACGCCAAGGGGACCCTGCACCGCGGTGACGGCCCGTACGTGCCGCCCGCCCCGACGTCCGGCACGCTCCGCTTCCCCGCGAAGGCCGTCACGCTGCCGAGCGGGAACCTCCTCGTCGCCGACGCCGGCCACCACTCCCTCGCCGAGCTCGCGCCCGACGCCGAGACCCTCGTCCGGCGCATCGGCACCGGCGAGCGCGGCCTCGTCGACGGCGGGCCCGACGACGCCCGGTTCAGCGAGCCCAACGGGCTGTGCCTCGTGCCCGACGAGCTGCGGCCGTGGCTGGAGTACGACGTCCTCGTCGCCGACACGGTGAACCACGCGCTGCGGGGCGTGCGGTTGTCGGACGGCGTCGTGACGACCGTCGCCGGGAACGGGCAGCAGTACATGGTGGGCGGTGTGGAGAACGCCGTGCTCGACGCGGACGGCACGGTCGGGCCGTTCACCCCGGGCTCCCAGCTTCCGCCGCTGAACGTCAGGCTGTCGTCGCCGTGGGACGTTGCGTGGTCGCAGGAGCTCGCGGCGTTCGTCGTGGCGATGGCCGGGAACCACACGTTGTGGGCGTTCGACGACAAGGAGGGGTCGCTGCGCCTCCTTGCCGGGACGATGAACGAAGGGCTCGAGGACGGGCCGGGGGAGTCGGCGTGGTTCGCGCAGCCGTCCGGGCTCGCCGTCGGTGACGACGGCGCGATCTGGGTGGCCGACTCCGAGACGTCCGCGCTGCGGCGGGTCGAGCCCGTGAACGGCATGGGGGTCCACGTGCGGACCGCCGTCGGGCAGGGGCTGTTCGACTTCGGGCACCGGGACGGGGCGACCGACCAGGCGCTGCTCCAGCACCCGCTCGGGGTCGCGGTGCTGCCCGACGGGAGCGTCGTCGTCGCCGACACGTACGACGGGGCGGTCCGGCGGGTCGTGCTCGACGACGCGGCGCCCGGTGCGGACGTCGGCGACGGGGCGGCCGGGACGCGGCTCGCGGGCCAGGTCACGACCCTGGCGACGGGCCTCGCGGAGCCGAGCGACGTCGTCGTGCAGGTCGGTGAGACGCCGGACGGGTCGCCGCAGGTGCACCTGCTCGTCGTCGAGTCCGCGGCGCACCGGCTCACGCGCGTCGCGCTGCCCGCCGGCCTCGCGGGCGAGGTGCTCGACGGCGGCGCGCACCGCACGCAGCGGCCCGCCACCGACGTCGCGGCCGGGCCGCTGCGGCTCGACGTGCCGTTCGTGCCCGCGCCGGGGCAGAAGCTCGACGACCGGTTCGGGCCCTCCACGGAGCTGCGGGTGAGCGCGACGCCGCCCGAGCTGCTGCTGTCCGGCGACGGCACCGGGACGGACCTCGCGCGCGACCTCGTGATCAACCCGGACGTGGCCGAGGGCGTGCTGCACGTGACCGCGCGGGCGGCGTCGTGCGACGTCGTGCCGCTCGGCCCGGACGGCGAGCCCGGCCCGGACGTGTTCCCCGCGTGCCACCTCGCGCAGCAGGACTGGGGCGTGCCGGTGCGGGTCGTCGGCGCCGAGCCGGGGGACGCGCCCGTGCTCACGCTGCCGCTGCGGGGCTGAGTGTCGCACGGCCGGGGCCTGCTGTCAGCGCTGGGTGTGAGGCCCCGGTGCCGGGTCTAGGGTGACCGACATGTCAGACGCGACGACCCCGCGTCCTCCCTCCGGCCCGGGGGAGCCACGCATCCACGTGACCCTGTCCACCGCCAGCGTGTACCCGCGGCGCGCGGGCTACGCGTTCCAGGCCGCCGCCGACCTCGGCTACGACGGCGTGGAGGTCATGGTCTGGTCGGACGAGGTCACGCAGGACGCCGCCGCCCTCCGCCGGCTCGCCCGCGACCACGAGATGCCGATCCGCAGCATCCACGCGCCGACGCTCCTCGTGAGCCAGCGCGTGTGGGGGCGGGCGCCGGGGCCCAAGCTCCGCCGCAGCGTCGAGCTCGCGCAGGAGGTCGGGGCGAGCACCGTCGTCGTGCACCCGCCGTTCCGGTGGCAGTACCGGTACGCGCGCGAGTTCGAGGACCTCGTGCGCGAGCTCGACGAGACCGAGGGCGTGACCATCGCCGTCGAGAACATGTACCCGTGGCGCGGCCGCAAGCGCGAGATGCAGGCCTACCTGCCGGGCTGGGACCCGTCGGAGCACGGGTACGACCACGTCACGCTCGACCTGTCGCACGCGGCCGTCGCCCAGCAGGACGCGCTCATGCTCCTCGACGTGTTCGACGGCCGGCTGGCGCACGTGCACCTCGCCGACGGCTCGTCGTCGAACAAGGACGAGCACCTCGTCCCCGGGCGCGGCGACCAGCCGTGCGACAAGGTGCTCACCGAGCTGGTGCGGCGCGGGTGGTCGGGCGACGTCGTCGTCGAGATCGCGACCCGCCGCGCCCGGACGGCCGCCGAGCGGCGCGCGGACCTCGCGGCGTCGCTGTTCTACGCGCGCACGTACCTGACGCCGGGACCGCACCCGCCCTACGAGCCCCCGCCGGGGCCGGTGCACCGCCACGCCGACGCCTGGTGACGACGAGGGCCGGGCTCGCTCGTCGGACAAGCGAGCCCGGCCTCCGTCGGACGTCAGTCGGAGCCGAGGTAGGCGACCGTGGCGTGCTCGAACACCTCGGTGCCGTCACGCTCGGCCGAGAGCGTCACCTCGACCTCACCCGCCGGGGCCTGCGCGACCCGCGACGCGAACGCGTGGTACGCCGACCGCCCGGGTGCGACGTCCTCGAACGTGCGCGTGCCGTACGCCGTGGCGAGCGTGATGTCGACCGGGGTGTCCTCCTCGTTGAGGACGCGGACCGCGACGTAGTCCTTGCTGCCGAGGGCGCGCAGCTCGGCCTCGGCCGAGAACGCGAGGTCGACGTCGCCCTCGCCGGGCAGCGCCGACTGCCAGTCGACGAGGTCGTCGATCTTCGTCCCGAGCAGGGCCCGGTCGCCCGCCGCCTCCGACAGGTGGTCGACGAGGGCGCGCGCGCCGCCGAGGACCTGAACGGCGGTCTCGTGGTCGTCCGCGTCGGCCGCCTCCTGGGCGCTGTCGAGCAGCGCCGAGATGGAGCCGGCGATGACGCGGTCGCCCAGGGCCGTCGTGTCGAGGTCCGCGACGATCTCGTCGACCTCGCCGAACGTCACGCAGTTGCCGCCGCCCTCGACGAGGCCGGCGGTCCACTCGACGCCCTTGAGCACGTGCTCGAGGAACAGCGGGTCGGTCCATGATGCGTCGGTGTGGCCGGCGCCCTCGTACCAGGAGCGGCCGCCCTCGAAGTTGTGGCACCACGCGATCGGGTGGTCCTCACCCATGGCGTTGTCGCCCGGGTCGTACGTCGACTCGTCGAGCGTGATGAGGACGTGCACGTCCTCGCGCGGGTTGGTCGTGTAGTTGTACCACTCGTCGAACCGCTCCCAGGCGGCCGGGAGGTGCTCGGTCGACGGGTGCGCCGGGCTCTCGACCCGCATGGTCGCCGTCTGCTGCTGCGGGTGGCTGACGAACCGCGCGCCGCCGCCGGTGAGCTCGCTGTACCAGGGCACGGTGTGCATCGTGTCCGTCGCGGCGTGCAGACCGACGAAGCCGCCGCCCGCACGGATGTACCCCTGGAACGCGGCGAGCTCGGCGTCGTCGAGCAGGCGCGGCTTGTCGGGGTTCAGGTCGTTGGTGTTGTCCACCGGCGACGCGAAGACGATCGTCGCGTACTGCTGGAGGTCCTCGGTGCTCGTGAAGGGCGAGCTGTCGAGCGTGAGGTCCGGCTGGCCGGGCGACCCGGGACCCCACCAGCCGCCCGAGTCGTTCGGCGGGTCCCACACGTCCACGGTGAAGCCGTTCTCCTCGCCGAGGGCGATGAGCGCGCGGGTCGTGTCGTCGATGTGGGAGTGGCGGAACCCGAGGGTCTCGCCGACGACGAGGATCTTGTACTCCTCGCCGTCCTCGGCGGCCGCGGCCGCGGGGGCGAGCGCGAACCCCGACGCCGCGAGCGGGAGGGTCACGAGACCCGCCGCCGCCCGGTGGAACGTCTTCCCGTTGAACAAATCCATGCCTGCGTCTCCTCGTCTCGCCGGTGAGTCCTGAGAGCGTCGTGCGCGCACCGCGTCGTCCCGCGGCGGCCACCGCCTACTTTTCGTGGGTGGCATGCAGAAGTCAAGGGATGGCGTGCCGGCTTGCGGCGGTCGTCGGCCGCGGGTACACGACGTGACGTAGGCTCGTCGATCGTGGCCCGGGTCAACGGTCTTCTCGCCGACACGACGCCGCTGCGCACCTCCCCGCCGTTCCGCCGCCTGTGGTGGGGGCTGGGGATCTCGAACCTCGGGTCGCAGCTCACCGTCGTCGCCGTGGGCCTGCAGGTGTACGCCCTCACGGGGTCGTCCCTCGCGGTCGGCGTCCTGGGCGTCTGCGCGCTCGTGCCCCTCGTCGTGCTCGGGCTCTACGGCGGCGCGCTCGTCGACGCCTACGACCGCCGCAAGGTCGCCCTCGCCGCGTCGACCGCGCTGTGGGTGATCACCACCCTGATCGCGGTGCAGGCGTGGCTCCACCTCGACTCGGTGGGCGTCCTCTACGCGCTCGTCGCGCTGCAGTCCGCGGCGTTCGCGATCAACAACCCGGCGCGGTCCGCGATCATCCCGCGCCTCGTCGAGCCGCGGCTGCTGCCCGCCGCGAACGCTCTGCAGACCCTCGCGTGGAACGTCGCGCTCACCGTCGGGCCGCTCGGCGGGGCGTTCCTCGTCGCGCTGTGGGGCTACCAGGTCGCGTACACCATCGACGCGGTGCTGTTCACGGCCGCGCTGTGGGCGGTGTGGCGCCTGCCCGACATCCCGCCCCTGCCGGCGCCGGAGGTCGCGCCGCCCGCGTCCGAGCCCGGCACGGCGCTCGGCGCGGACGACGTGTCCGGGGTGCAGGTCGCCCCGGTCGGTCCTGGTGCGGACAGCTCCGGTGCCCGACGACGACGGCGCGGCCGGGTGGTCGGCTGGCGGTCGGTGGTGGACGGGCTGCGCTACCTCGCCACGCAGCCGAACGTCCGCACGACGTTCCTCGTCGACCTCGCCGCGATGGTCCTCGCGTCTCCGCGCGTGCTGCTGCCGGCCGCGGGCGTCGTGTGGCTCGGCGGCGGGGAGGCGACGACGGGCGTGCTCACCGCCGCGTTCGCGGTCGGCGCCGTGCTCGCGGGCGTGTTCTCCGGCGGGCTCTCGCGCGTGCGGTGGCAGGGCCGCGTCATCGTGTGGGCGATCACCGCGTACGGGCTGAGCATCGTCCTGCTCGGGCTCGTGCTGCTGGCCGTCGGGCCGACGGAGCCCACGACGGTGCTCGTGGGAGGGGTCGTCGCGGCGTGCGTCGCGCTCGCGCTGGCCGGCGCGGCCGACGCGGTGAGCGCCGTCTTCCGGCAGACGATCCTGCAGACCGCGACCCCCGACGACATGCGCGGGCGCCTTCAGGGCGTCTTCATCGTCGTCGTCGCGGGCGGCCCGCGGCTCGGCGAGCTCGTGCTCGGCGCGCAGGCGACCTGGGTCGGCGAGGCGTGGGCCGCCGTCGCGGGCGGCGTGGCGTGCGTCGTCGTCCTGTGGCTGGTCCTGCGCGCGCAGCGGCGCTTCTGGCGCTACGACGCCCTGCACCCCGAGCCGTGACCGTCCCGCCCGCCGAACGCTGCGCTACCGCTCGGCAGATGCGTTCCTGGACGCGTCTCTCGCGCTCGGACGCATCGCTCGCGGCAGCCGGGAGTCCCTAGGGTGAGCGCGTGACCTCGACAGACGTCCTCGTGGCCGGCCCCGCGTCGTGGAACCGCGTCGTGCACCTGGACGCGCTCCCGCAGCCGACGCCGCACACGGTGCTCGCCCGCGGCTCCTACGACACCGTCGGCGGCACCTCCGCGGGCAAGGCGCTCAACCTCGCGGCGCTCGGACGCGCGGTCACGCTGCGCACCGTGCTCGGCGACGACGACGAGGGCGACCGCGTGCGCTCGACGCTCGAGGCGGGCGGCGTGCGGGTGCTCGCCGAGCCCTCGCCGGACGGCCGGACGGAGAGCCACCTCAACCTCATGGACGCCGACGGCGGGCGGCTGTCGGTCTACCTCCGTGCGCCGGGCGAGGTGGCGGCGGGCGGCCCGACGTGGGCGGCGACGACGGCCGCCCTCGCCGCGGCGCGCGTCGTCGTCGTGGACCTCGCCGTGCCGGCCCTCCCGGTGCTCGCGGAGGCGTCGGGCCGCGGTCTCGACGTCTGGGTCGACCTGCACGACTACGACGGCACGACGGCGTTCCACCAGCCGTGGGTCGAGGCCGGGACGCACGTGTTCCTCAGCTCCGACCGCCTGCCCGACCACCGCGCGTTCATGGCCGCGCGCCGCGACGCCGGGGCGCGGCTCGTCGTCTGCACCCACGGTGCGCGCGGCGCGACGGCGCTCACGGCCGACGGGTTCGTCGAGGTGCCCGCCGAGACGGTCGACGACGTCGTGGACACCAACGGCGCGGGCGACGCCTTCTTCGCGGGTCTCCTCGACGCGCACCTGCGCGGCGAGCCGGTCACGGCGGCGATGCGGGCGGGTGCCGCGCACGCCGCACGGGTCGTGCGCAGCCCCGGCCTGGCGCCGCTCGTCTGACCCCCGACGTCTCGGGCGCGTCTACGACGCCGCGAACAGCGGCGACCGGCCCGGAGGCTGCGTCGGGGGAGTGCGCGGGACCGCGGGCGGCACGTGCCCGCGCTGCTCGGGCGCCGCCGTCGTGAGGTGGATCTTCTCTCCGTGGTGCGTGAGCCGCGCCTCGTCCCCGGCGACGAGCCGGTAGGTCGCGACCTGCCCCCGCACGTCGACCGTCACGCGGGCGTCGCCCTGCCGGACGGCGAACGCGAGGCGCTGCAGGCGGGACGGGAGCCGGGGCGCGAGGTGCAGCAGGCCGTCGTCCCCGTGGCGCAGCCCGCCCATCCCGGCGACGAGCGCCGTCCACGCGCCCGCGAGCGACGCGACGTGCAGGCCGCCGTCGGTCGACGCGCGCAGGTCGCAGAGGTCGAGCAGGGCGCACTCGCGCGCGTAGTCGTACGCGAGGTCGGTGTAGCCCACCTCGGCCGCGACGACCGCCTGGGCGGGCGCGGACAGCGACGAGTCGCGCACGGTCAGCGGCTCGTAGTAGTCGAAGTCGCGCAGCTTCTGCTCGAGCGAGAAGGAGTCGGCGGCCGTGTGGAGGGCGAGCACGAGGTCGGCCTGCTTGACCACCTGGTGGCGGTAGAGCTCGACGTAGGGGACGTGGTCGTCCAGCGGGAACCGGGCGGTGACGCGCGGCTCGAAGTGCCACGGCGCGTGGCGCGTGAAGTCCTGGGACTGCTCCGTGACCTGCAGGTCGGCGTTGTACGGCACGACCATCCGGTCGGCCGCGCGCAGCCACGCGTCGCGCTCGCCGGAGGTGACGCCGAGGCGCTCCGCCTCCTCGGGGTGACGCCCGCACAGCGCGTCCGCGTAGCGGAGGTTCGCCTGCGCCATGAGGTTCGTGTACGCGTTGTTGTCGACGAGGGCGGTGTACTCGTCCGGCCCGGTGACGCCGTCGATGCGGAACCCGTCGGCCGTGTGGTGCCCGCGGCCCGCCCACAGGCGGGCCGTCTCGACGACGAGGTCGACGGCCACGTCGCGCTCGAACGCCACGTCCTCGGTCACCACGGCGTGCCGGACGGCGGCGCACGCGATGTCCGCGTTGATGTGGAACGCCGCGGTGCCGGCGGGCCAGTAGCCAGAGCTCTCGCGCCCGCTGATCGTCCGCCAGGGGAAGGTCACGCCCGGCAGGCCGAGCTCGGCGGCGCGGTCCCGCGCCTCCGGCAGGGTGCGGTGGCGCCAGCGCAGGTGGTCGGCTGCCGCAGCCGGCAGCACGTGGTCGAGCACGGGCAGCACGAAGCACTCGGAGTCCCAGAAGCCGTGGCCCGCGTACCCGGTCCCCGTCATCCCCTTGGCCCGGATCCCGACCTCCTCGACCTGCGCCGAGGCCTGCACCACGGAGAAGAGCGCGTGGCGCAGCGCCTGCTGCATCTCGTCGTCGCCCTCGACGCGGACGTCCCCGCGCTCCCACACCTCGGCGAGGAGCTGCCGCTGCTCGCGCTGGAGCTCGTCCCACCCGGCGCGCCCGGCGGACGCGAGCGCCTCGTGCGCCCGTGCGGCGAGCGACGGGGAGTCGACGCCGGCGGCGTGCGCCGCGAGGACGAGCACGCGCACCCGCTCGCCAGCGCCCAGGCGAGCGGTGAGGGCGGCGTGCGGCGCGCCGTCCCAGGTCGGCGAGACGCCGTCCGAGCACTCGACGACGTGCGCCGTCTCGACCGCGACGGCGCGGCCCGAGCGCACGGCGCGCTGGTGGACCGAGGTGCCCTGGGCGTCGTGCCGGCACGCGGTCGTAACGAGGCCCGGCTCGTCGCCCGCGGGACCCGTGCCGGCGTGCGGGCAGTCCGGGGCGGGCCGGACGGTCACCGTGACGTCGTCCTCGGCGCGCACCTGCCACCACGTCGCGACGATCTCGCGCCGCACGAGCGACACGAGGCGCCGGCTCGTCAGGTGCACGGTCGCGCCCGAGGGCGCCGTCCAGCGCACCTCGCGGTCGAGGACGCCGTGCCGCAGGTCGAGGACGCGGCGGTGCTCGTGGACCGTCCCGGTCGAGAGGTCGACGGGCTCGCCGTCGACCGTGCAGCCGAGGCGCCAGGCGTCGACGACGGGGACGAGGCGCTCCTCGACGTCCGGGTAGGCGTAGCCGCCCTCCGCGTAGGTGTGGTCGTACTCCTCGAACACCGGCGCGACGAGCGTCGCCGGCGCGTCGTCGTGGCCGGGCTCGTCGAGGACCCCGCGCACCCCGACGAAGCCGTTCGCCAGCGCGAGCACCGAGGCGACCGCCCCGGGCGCGATGTCGAGGTCGGACTCCTGCACGGACCACGGGTCGGGACTGCTCGGCGTCACGGAGGACACTCCATCACGAGCGCGGCCGGTTCACCCGCCGACGGTCAGGCGAGGCCCGTGTCCCGCGCGACGATCGCGGCCTGCATCCGCGTGGCGACGCCGAGCTTGGCGAGCACGCGGGACACGTGGGTCTTGGCCGTCGCCTCGGTGATGAACAGCTCCGTCGCGATGCCCTGGTTCGACAGCCCTCGCCCCAGCGCGGCGAGCACGTCGACCTCCCGCGGCGTGAGCTCGGCGAGGCGGGGGTCGGCTGCCGCGGATGACGGCGTCCCGGCCGCGCCCTCACCTGGCCCGGTCGGCCCGGCCGACCCCGCTCCGGGATCGCCCGACGCCGGCCCGCCCGGACGCGGGACGCCGTCGCCGCCCCGCGCGAACGCCGCGAGCAGGCGGCGCGTGACCTCGGGTGCGAGCACGCCGTCGCCGTCCGCGACGCGGCGCACGGCGTCGAGGAGGGCCGCGGGCTCGGCCGACTTGAGCAGGAAGCCGGCCGCCCCGGCGCGCAGCGCCCCGTCGACGTACTCGTCGAGGTCGAACGTCGTGAGGACGAGCACGTCGGCGAGGCCCTCGGCCGTGATGGTCCGGGTCGCCTCGATGCCGTCCACGCCCGGCATGCGCAGGTCCATGAGCACGACGTCGGGGCGCAGCGCCCGCGCGTTCGTGACCGCCGCGGTGCCGTCCGCGGCTTCGCCGACCACCTCGACGTCGTCGGCGGCGTCGAGCAGCAGGCGCAGCCCCGCCCGGATCGCGGCGTGGTCGTCGGCGAGCAGGACGCGCACGGTCCGCCCGGTCACGACGCGTCCCCCGTCGCGCGGGCACCGGCGGCGTCCGGCACGACCGCGGGCGCGGGCACCCGCGCGCTGACCGTCCACCCGCCGCCCGGCGCGGGACCGGCCTCGAGCGTGCCGCCGAGGCCCTCCGCGCGCTCGCGCATCGTCAGCAGTCCCGTGCCCGCGCTGAGCGCCGGCTCGGCGAGCGGGGAAGGAGAGGCGGCACCGTCGTCGTGCACGGTGAGCTCGACGTGCTCGCCAGCACGCTCGAGCCGCACGGCGACCGGTGCGCCCGGTGCGTGCTTGAGCGCGTTCGTCAGCGCCTCCTGCGCGATCCGGTGCAGCGCCTGGTCGGCGGCCGCGGGCAGCGGGGCGTGCGCGACGTCGCCCGGGTCGTCGATCACCACCGCGCTGCCCGCCGACCGCGCCGCCTCGACGAGCACCTCGAGCTCCGCGAGCCGGCCCGGCGAGGTCACCGGTCCCGTGCCCGGCTCGCCGCGGGCGGGGCCGCTTCGCAGCAGCAGGATCATCGACCGCATCTCCTCGAGCGACGCCACCGCGCTCGACCGCACCTGCTCGAGCGCCGCGCGGTCCCGGGCGGCGTCGGGCGGGGTCTGCAGCACGGCGCCCGAGTGGATCGCGATCGCCGACAGGTGCGAGGCGATCACGTCGTGCAGGTCGCGCGCCATCGCCGCGCGTTCCGCGCGCACGGCCTCGTGCCGGTCGAGCTCGGCGAGTCGCTCGAGGTCGAGCGCGCGCTGCCGCTCGAGCTCGGCCGTCCGGGCGGCGCTCGCGGCGTCGCGCGCGGCGAGGTCGGCCCGGTCGCGCTCGAGGTCGGCGAGCTCGCTCTTCTGCCGCACGTTCGTCGCCCACCACAGGGGGACGAGCAGGACCGCACCGAGCTGCATGCCCATGAAGACGAACTCGCGCACGTCGCGCGTCGCCTCGCCGGCCGCGACGGCGCCGAGGACTGTCACGCCGATCGCCATGCTCCACAGCCAGGCACGTGCTCGGGGCCGGGCCCACAGCGCGGCGGCGTAGAGCAGGTCCCACAGCACCAGCGTGAGCGCGAGGCTGCCTCCCCACGCGAGGTCCACGAGCATGACGACGACGCCGCCCGCGAGCGCGAGCATCGGGTGCCGGCGCTTGACGAGGATGAGCGCGCAGCCGGCCGCGAGGAGCGCGAGACGCCACCACGGCTCGGCCATCGGGACGCGGAACGGCGCCTCGTCGGGCACGAGGTCCACGAGGCCGAGCTCGATGCAGAGCCAGCCGAACGCGAACGTCAGCACCGCCGTCACGAGGTCGTTGCGACGGTCCTCGATGCGCAGCGCGCCCCGCAGGGCGCCGACCACCGCGCTGCCGGACCGTTCGCTCACCCTCCCATCCCAGCACAGCGGCCCGCGGCACGGATCCGTCGAACGGTGTACGGCGCGGCGCGCAGGGGCGCGTCAGCCCGCCGGGGATCGGTCGTCCGCCCGACGACGCGCCCGCGTGCCGCGCGCGAGGCTCGGGGACATGGACCTTCCCCTCCCTCTCGACGGCTTCGACGGCAGCGCGGGCCTCGCCGCGATGGCCGGCGTGCTCGTCGTGCTGGCGCTGATCGACTCCACGAGCTTCGGCACGCTGCTCGTCCCGGTGTGGCTGCTGCTCGCCCCGGGGCGGCTGCGCGCCGGCCGGGTGCTCGCGTACCTCGCGACGGTCGCAGGCTTCTACCTCGTCGTCGGCGTCGTGGTGATGCTCGGCGCCGGCGCGTTCCTCGACCGCTTCGGCGCGGCGCTCGACACGCGCGCGGCCACGATCGTGCAGCTCCTGCTCGGCATCGCGCTGTTCGCGCTGAGCTTCCGCTTCGACGGCAAGCGCGCCGCGCGCCGGGCGGGGTCGGGCAAGGGCCAGGGCCGGCTCTCGCGGTGGCGCGAGCGGGCGCTCGGCATCGAGTCCGACGCCGGGACGACCGCGGGCGCCGCGGGCACCGCCGTGGTGGCCCCGGCACGGCGCGCGTCCGTCCTGCCGCTCGTGGGGCTCGCGCTGGGCGCGGCGTCGCTCGAGGTCGCGACGATGCTGCCGTACCTCGGGGCGATCGGGATCATCACGACGTCCGACGTCGCGTGGCCGGCGTCGGCGGGGATCCTCGCGGCGTACTGCGTCGTCATGGTCGCGCCGGCGCTCCTGCTGCTGCTCGGCCGCCTCGTCGCGGCGCGCGCCGTCGACCCCATGCTGCGACGGCTCGACGCGTGGCTGACGAAGAACGCGGCGGAGATGACCGGGTGGGTCCTCGGGGTGCTCGGGGTGCTGCTCGCGCTCGACGCGATGGGCCGTCTCGGCTGGACCTGACGGGCCCCCGGGCTGCGTGCGCACGAGGGGCTCCGTACGGTGCGGGGACGGAGGACCCGACGACCGCGCCCGGCGACCCAGCGAAGGTGGCACACCGTGACCCGCACCCGACCCCTCGGCGCCGCCGCGGCGCTGCTCCTCGCCCTCGCGCTCGCCGGCTGCGGCGACGACGCGGCGGACGGCTCGGCCACCCTGCCCGAGCCGTCGGCGCCCGCAGGCGGCCAGACGTCCGCGGCCGAGGACGACGACACCACGGACGACACGACGGACGACACGGCCGGCGACGACGGCGGTGACGGCCCCGGCGAGCTGACGTTCCGCACGGAGGACGGGAGCATCGAGATCACCGGGCCGTCGGACAACTGCGCCAGCACGAACGCCACCGACCTGCAGGCCACGTTCACGCAGGGCGAGGACGAGGTCGGCGTCACGGTCACCGACGGCGCGGGCCAGGTGACCGTCACCGGCGGCACGACGTTCGAGGGCACGACCACGCAGTTCTCGGTCGACGACGAGGGCGAGGTCGACATCCGCGGCACGGGGGCGCCGGCGGAGGGCCAGACCGAGCCCGTGGCGTTCACCGTGACGGGCACCTGCGCCGGCGAGGACTGAGGGCCGACCGCACGACGGGCCGCCCGGGAGGTCCCGGACGGCCCGTCGTCGACGCGGAGCGGGTCAGTGGCTGGTGCCGTTGGTGCCCGCCGCCGCGGGCGCGCCGCCCGCGGGCAGCTTCCCGCCCGCGAGGCCCGCGATGAGCGCGTTGATGTCGACACCCGTGAGCTGCTTGACGACCTCCTGGCCCTCGCCGAGCACGGACGCGACGTTCTTCGTGATCGACGACGCGCCGTCGGTCGAGACGACCGTCATGCCCTGGATCTTGCCGATCGGCTCCGCGGCCGCGCGCACGATCTCGGGCAGGCGCTCGATGAGCTCCTGCACGAGCGCCGCCTCGCCGTACTTCTGCAGGGCGTCGGCCTTGGCGTCCGTCGCCGCCGCCTCGGCGCGACCCTCGGCCTCGATCGCGGCCGCGCGGGCCTCGCCCTCGGCCTTGATACCGGCGGCGAGGGCGACCTGACGGTCGCGCTCGGCCTCACCGGCGCGGCGCACGGCCTGCGCGGACGCCTCGGCGTCCTGGATCGCGGCCGTCTTGTTCGCCTCGGCGATGACGGTGCGCTTGTACGCGTCCGCCTCGGTCGCGGCGTTCGCCGCGTCACGACGAGCGTTGGCCTCCTGGACCTCGGCGTACGCCTTGGCCTCGGCCGGCTTGCGGACCTCGATGTCGAGGCGCTCCTGCGTCACGCGGGCCTGCTCGGCGAGCGCTTCGCGCTCCTGCTGCGCGACGAGGCGGTCCTGCTCCGCGCGCGCGAGCTGACCGGCGGCCTCGGCCTCGGCGTTCGCGCGGTCGGTGTCGGCCTTGATCGCGGCGCGCTTGAGGTCGAGCGCCTTCTGGCGCTCGGCGATCTGCTCGGCCGCCTCGATGACGGCGAACTCGGACGCGCGCTGCGCCTCGGCCTCGGAGACCTCGGCGACCTGGCGGGCGCGCGCCGACTCGGCACGACCCAGGTTGGCGAGGTAGTCGGAGCCCGGCGTCGAGATGTCGGAGATGTTGAGCAGGTCGACCTGCAGGCCCTGCTCGGACAGGTCGGCCTTCGTCGACTGCACGACGCGGTCGGACAGGCCCTTGCGGTCGGAGATGATCTGCTCGATCGTCATGTCGCCGACGATGGAGCGCAGCGAGCCCTCGAGCGACTCCTTGATGATCTCCGTGAGCGTGCCCTGCTGGGACAGGAAGCGCTGGGCGGCGCGACGCACGCCCTCCTCGTCGCCGCGGACCTTGAAGTTGATCGACGCCTTGATGGCGATCTTGATGCGGTTCTTGTCGACGCCCTCGACGGTGATCCCGATCTGGCGCTGCTCGAGCGAGATCGAGAAGCCCTGCTGGAGGATCGGCCACACGAACGTCCGGCCGCCGACGACGACCTTCTGGCCGCTGCCCGCGGCCTCCTTGCGGCCGGCGCCCCGGCCCACGATGACGAGGGCCTCGTTCGGCGGGACGCGGCGGATGCGCTTGCTGATGAAGACGATCACCGCGAACAGCGCGATGACGAGGGCGACGATCGCCAGGGTGGTGACGAGGTCGGTCGAGTCCGTGAACATGGTGCGCGCCGGGGCGCGTCTCCTTCCGGTCAGGGCGGGTGGGGACGTGGAGGTGGTCAGGTGACGGTGGTCCGGGCCGACCGGCCGAGACTCAGTCGTCGGCGAAGTGGCGGCGCACGCGCACCTTGCTGCCGGACTGCTCGAGGACGACGACGCGCGCCCCGGCGGGGATGGGCTCCTCGGACCACGCGAGCCGGCGCTCGAGCTCGTGCGCGGCGTCGAGCGAGACCTCGCCGGACGACGGGTCGATGGCGGTCGTGGCGGTGCCCTGCACGCCCACGAGCGACACCGCGACGCCGTCCTCGGAGTCGCGCAGACGGCGCACGAGCAGCTGGACGAGGAGCACGACGACCGCGGCCAGGGCGAGGGAGCCGGCGTAGGCGAGCCAGGTGGGCAGGTCGTTGACGGTGACGATCGCGCCGACCGCGCCGAAGACGACGCCCCCGACGCCGAGCGAGGTCCCCGACAGCGCGCCGTCGGCGATGTCGACGATCTCCCCCACGAGCAGCGAGAGCAGCAGGAGGGCGAGGCCGGCGAGACCGATGACGACGAAGACGAGCATGGAGGTTCCCTTGGGCGGCGTGTGGAGTTGTCGTGAAGGCGCGCTCACCCTACCGTGACGCGCCTGGCCTGGGGGAACCCCTGTGGGGAAAGCGGATGGGGAGCACTCACCATCGGTGGTTGCCGGGAAGGCCACGGACCGTCGGCACGGCCCCGTCACGGCCCGCCCAGCGGCGTCCCACCCGCGGGCCGAGCCCCGGCGCGTGCAGCATCGAGGTGCGCGCGCCCCACGCCCCGCGCGCCGCGATGCCGCGCAGGCTCACGAGCGGGCGGCCGGAGACGGTCACGCGCAGCGCCGCGTCACGCTCGACGCGCCCGCGACCGCGCACGTGGTAGCTGAGGTCCATGTCGTCGTGGATCGACGGGACGTCGTCGTGCACCTCGTCACGGACCGCACGCCACACGTCCGCCCGCATCGCGAGGTTGGAGCCGAACAGCGCGGTGCCGCGCACGAGCGCGCCGACGAGCAGGAAGTACGCGCCGAGGTAGAGCGACCCGCCGAGGTGCCCGAGCGCGCGGTGCACGCCGGCGAAGTCAGCGGGGCCGGTGAGCGCGGCGAGGTCCGGCTCGGCACCGAAGCGGGCGGCGACGTGCTCCACCCAGGTGGGGGGCAGCACGGTGTCGGCGTCGCAGCGCGCGACGACCTCGGTGCGGGCGGCGTCGTAGCCCCGCGCCGCCGCCGGCCAGATGCCGCGCCGCGGCTCGTGCAGCACCGTCGCCCCGTGCGCGCGCGCGACGGCGACGCCGTCGTCCCGCGACCCGTTGTCGACGACGACCACGGCGTCGGGCGCGCGCGTCTGCGCGGCGACCGAGCGCAGCAGCCGGTCGAGGTGGGCGGCGTCGTCGAGCACCGGCACGACGAGCGTGACGCCGGCGGACCGGCGCGTCGTCCCGGTGCGGCGCGACGTCATGCCGGGTCGAGGAGGTCGTGCTGCGCGACGGCGTCGAGGCTGAGCGTCCGGTAGCCGTGCGACGCGAACAGCACGGTGACCCGCGAGTGCATGCCCTCACCGCCGCCCTCGTAGCCCATGACCGTGCCCTCGCCGAACTCGTCGTGGCGCACCGTGGAGCCGACGGCGAACGGCACGTCCCCGTCGTCGAGCGCCTGCTCGGCGGCGGTCCCGGCCCAGCACGTGTCGCAGCGTCCGCACGGCTCCGCGAGCTCCTCGCCGAGGTAGGCGAGGAGGAACTGGCGGCGGCACTGCGTCGTCTCCGCGTACCCCCGCATCATCTCGAGCCGGGAGTCCTCCATGCGGCGCCGCTCCTCGGCGAGCTCGACCGCGGCGTCGGCGACGGCGGCCGGCCGCGCGTCGGGCCCCAGCAGCGCCCGTGCGTCCGTGACGAGCGCGCGCAGGCGCGCGAGGCGGCGGGGGAGGCGCGACCCCGCGACGTCGTCCGCCGTGCCGCCGCCCTCTGCGTCGTCACCCTCCGCGCTCTCGGCGGCCTCGGCGCGCCGCAGCGCGCGGGCCACCTCCAGCACGTCGTCGCGCCCGGGGACCGCGACGCGGAAGTACCGCTGCAGCCCGAGGTCCTCGGGCCGGTAGAACAGCACGGCTACCGCGGGCTCGCCGTCGCGGCCCGCGCGGCCGACCTCCTGGTAGTAGCCGTCCGGGGAGCCCGGCACGTCGGCGTGCACGACGAACCGCACGTCCGGCTTGTCGATGCCCATGCCGAACGCCGACGTCGCGACGACGACGTCGACCTCGTCCTCGGTGAACCGTCGCTGGGCCTCCTCGCGGTCGGCGCGCCGCATGCCGCCGTGGTACTCGGCGACGCGCAGGGCCCTCCCGGTGCTCGCGTCGGCGAGCGCCTCCGCCAGCTCGGTCGTGTGCCGGCGCGTCGCGACGTAGACGATGCCGACGCCGTTCTCCGCCTCCTGCCGCACGCGCTCGACGACCGCGCGCCGCTTGTCGGCGTCCTCGACCGCGCGCACGACCTCCAGCGCGATGCCCGGGCGGGCGAACCCGCGCACGATCACCGCGGCGTCGCGCAGGTGCAGCCGGGCCGCGACGTCCTCGCGCACCGGCGGGGCCGCGGTCGCGGTGAGGGCGATGACGCGCGGGCGCGGGTCGAGCGTGTCGATGCGCTCGCCGAGCCGCAGGTACTCGGGCCGGAAGTCGTGCCCCCACACGGAGACGCAGTGCGCCTCGTCGACGGCCACGAGGCTCGGGCGCGCGGCGCGCACGGCGTCGAGGACCTCGTCGTTCGCGAGCTGCTCGGGCGACAGGAAGAGGAACTCGAGCTCGCCGGCGGCCGCCGCCTCGAGCGCCCGGCGCCGCTCCGCGACGGGCACGGCCGAGCTCACGGCGGCCGCGGCGGCGTCGCCGTCGCCCAGCTCGCCGAGCGCGCGCACCTGGTCCTGCTGGAGCGCGATGAGCGGCGAGACGACGAGCGTCGGCCCGGGCAGCTCGAGGCCCGGCAGCTGGTAGACCGCGGACTTGCCCGCGCCCGTCGGCAGGACGAGGAGCACGTCGCGACCCTCGAGGAGCGCGGCGATCGCGTCGGCCTGGCCCGGTCGCAGCCGGTCGTAGCCGAAGACCTCGCGCGCGGTCTCGCGGACGTCGGCGAGCGTCGGGTCGTCGCTCACGGGCGCGGCACGTTGCGCAGGTTGGCGCGGGCCATGGACACGACCTCGCCCATGCCGCCGCCGAGGATCTCCTTGCTCATCGCGACGGCGAACCCGCGCACCTGCCCCGCGGTGATGTTCGGCGGGATGGACAGCGCGCGCGGGTCCGTCACGACGTCGACGAGCGCCGGGCCGGGGCGGTGCAGCGCGTCCTCGAGCGCGCGGCGCACGTCCTTCGGCTTCTCGACGCGCACGGCCGGGATGCCGATCGCCTCCGCGACGGCCGCGTAGTCGACGGACGGCGACTCGGTGCCGAACATCGGCAGGCCGTCGACGAGCATCTCGAGGCGCACCATGCCGAGGCTCGCGTTGTCGAACAGCACGACCTTCACCGGCAGGTCGTAGTGCTTGAGCGTGATGAGCTCGCCGAGCAGCATCGACAGGCCGCCGTCGCCGGCCATGGCGACGACCTGGCGGTCGTGGCCCGCGTCGCGCGAGGCCGCCGCGATCCCGATGGCGTGGGGGACCGCGTTGGCCATCGACCCGTGCAGGAACGACCCGACGATGCGCCGCCCCGGGCTCGGCGTGATGTAGCGCGCGGCCCAGACGTTGCACATGCCCGTGTCGACGGTGAAGACGGCGTCGTCGCCCGCGACCTGGTCGAGCGTGTCGGCGACGTACTCGGGGTGGATGGGCGTCGTGCGCTCGACCTTCTTCGTGTACGCGCCGACGACGCCGGTCATCACCTTCTCGTGCTTGGCACGCATCTGGTCGAGGAACCGGCGCGACCGCGCCTTCGTCACGAGCGGCAGGAGGGCGCGCACCGTCTCGCCGACGTCGCCGACGACCGCGAGGTCGAGCCGGGTGCGCCGTCCGAGGTGGGCGGGCTCGACGTCGACCTGCGCGGTGCGGACCTCGGCCGGGAGGAACTGGTCGTAGGGGAAGTCGGTGCCGAGCAGCAGGAGCAGGTCGCAGTCGTGCATCGCGTCGAAGCACGCGCCGTAGCCGAGGAGGCCCGACATGCCGACGTCGAACGGGTTGTCGTACTGGATGAACTCCTTGCCGCGCAGCGAGTGGCCCACGGGCGCGGCGATCTTGTCGGCGAGCGCGAGGACGTCGTCGCGCGCCCCGCGCACGCCCGCGCCGGCGAAGATCGTCACCTTCTTCGCCGCGTCGATCGCCTCGGCGAGCTCCTGCACGGACTGCGGGTCCGGGACGACGCGCGGGCGCGCGGGGCGCGTGGCGACGTCGGGGACGGCCGCGGGGGCGTCGAGGTCCGCGACGTCGCCGGGCAGGGTCAGCACGGAGACGCCCGGACCGGCGAACGCGTGGTGGATCGCGGAGTTGATGACGCGCGGCGCCTGCTCGGCGCTCGAGATCATCTCCGAGTACACGGAGCACTCCGTGAAGAGACGGTCGGGGTGCGTCTCCTGGAAGAAGCCGGTGCCGATCTGCTTGCTCGGGATGTGGCTCGCGATGGCGAGCACGGGCACGCGCGAGCGGTTGGCGTCGTACAGGCCGTTGATGAGGTGGAGGTTGCCCGGCCCGCACGAGCCCGCGCACACCGCGAGGTCGCCCGTGACCTCGGCCTCGCCGGCGGCTGCGAACGCGGCGGCCTCCTCGTGGCGCACGTGCACCCACTCGATGCCCTTGCCCGCGTTGTCGCCGGCGTTCGAGCGGCGCACCGCGTCCACGATGGGGTTGAGGCTGTCGCCGACGATGCCGTAGATCCGGCGCACCCCCGCCTCGATGAGCTGCGCGACGAGCAGGTCCGCGACCGTGCGGTCACGCATGTCCTGCGGGGAGCGGCCGATTCCGAACGGCATGACGTACCTCCACGAGCGGGGACGGTTCGCCGTCCATCGTGCTCCCCGGTCCGCGCGCGTGCAGCGCGAGGCGAGGCCCGACGGGCGTCTCGTGCGTCACGTCACCGCGCGGCGGAGTACGGGGACCGGCGCCGCTCGACCGCGCGGGCGACGTCCTCGTGGACGAGCTCGGCGTTGATCTGGGCGCCCGCCATGACGCCGGCGGCGGCCGCCGCGCCGACCATGGCCGCGAGGTCGCTGGAGTTCCCCGCCGCCCACACGCCCGGCAGCGGCGTCGCGCCGCGCGCGTCGGCCGGCACGTAGCGCCCGCCCACGGCGTGGTCGTCGAGCGTCCCGCCGAGCTGCTCGAACAGCTCGCCGCGCGCGACGAGGTAGGGCGCGACGGCGACGGCGTCGACGTCGATCGTCGTGCCGTCCTCGAGGACGACGCCCGCCAGCCGGGAGCTGTCGTCGACCGCGAGGCGCGCGACCCGGCCCTCGACCACGCGCACGCCGAGCGCCGCGAGCTGCTCCCAGGCCGCGTCCTCCGGCTCGGGGGCGGTGTGGAGGAAGATCGTCACATCGTCGCTGAGCTGGCGCAGCAGCAGCGCCTGGTGGATGGCGTTCGTGCTGGTCGCGAGCACGCCGATCCGGCGCCCGCGCACCTCGTAGCCGTGGCAGTACGGGCAGTGGAGCACGTCGCGGCCCCAGAGCTCGCGCACGCCGGGCACGTCGGGCAGCTCGTCGACGAGGCCGCTCGCGAGGAGCAGGCGGCGCGCGCGGACGGTCGACGCGCCCACGCCGTCCGCTCCCGCCGGGTCGGCCGGGACGACGTCGAGCTCGAACCCGTCCTCGACGCGCCGGGCCGCGACGGCCCGGCCCGGGCGGATCTCGGCGCCGTAGCCGGTCGCCTCGCGCCGTCCGGCCGCGAGGAGCTCGTGCGGCGGCACGCCCTCGCGGCCGAGGAGGTTGTGCGCGCCCTCGGCGGGCGCGTTGCGGAACTCTCCGGCGTCGATGACGACGACGGAGCGCAGCGAGCGCGCGAGCGTCACCGCCGCCGACAGGCCGGCGGGCCCGCCGCCGACGATCGCGACGTCGTAGGTGCCGGCGGCGGTCGTGGTGCTGGGGGAGGTCATGGCGCTCCTCGGGGGGTGCGAAGGGATCCGGGGTACGGAGAGGGATGCGGGAGGGCTGGGTGCGGAGGGTCGCGTTCCGCGGGTCAGGAGGTGCGGGTGACCGCCGGTCGGCGCGCCGACCACAGGATGCGTCCGGCCCGGGCGGACACGCCCGTCGGGAAGGCGGGGTCGTCGAGCAGCGCCGCGACCGCCGCGAGGTCCTCGGGGTCGAGGTGCGGGGCGAGGTGCTCGTGCAGGCGCTCGAGCGTGACGCGGGCCCAGCGGGCCGTCGTCGGGCCGGGTGCGGCCGTGTCCTGGTGCTCCGTGCGCTCGACGGACTCGAACCCGGCCTCCTCGAGGTACGGCGTCCAGTCGGGGTAGCGGTTCCAGCCGGCGTGGACGGTCGCGGCGGCCAGGCGGTCGCCGAGCCCGGGGCGCCCGGCGGTGGGCGGGAGGACGGGCGCGGAGCCGGTGATCTCGACGACCGCGACGAGTCCGCCGGGCATCAGCGCGTCGTGGGCGTCGCGCAGCACCCGGGCCGGGTCGGCCACGTGGTGCAGCGACGCGGACGCCCACACGACGTCGGCCTGCCCGGCGCCGACCTGCTTCGTAGCGGCCGGCCACGCGACGTCGAGGTCGGCCTCGACGGTGCGCACGCGGTCGGCGACGCCCGCCTCCGCGGCGGCGCGCGCGACGCGGTCGAGCATCGTCGCCGAGCTGTCGACCGCGACGACCTCGGCGTCGGGGAACGCGAGCGCGAGCGCGACCGTGCCCGTCCCGGTGCCCGCGCCGAGGTCGAGCACCGTGCGGGTGGTCGCGGGGGCGAGGGCGGCGACCCTGCCGACCACGTCGCCGAGGAGGTCGGCGAAGACGGCGGCGTCCAGGTCGAGCAGCTCGAGCCACGCGGCCACGTCCTCGGGGGAGGGCTGGTGGTGCCCGTGGCTCTGGTGGTGCGCGTGGGTGCCGGTGTGCGCGTGAGGTCGGGCGTGCTCGTGGTGTCGGGTGTGCTCGTGCGCGGTCATGGTCCGACCGTACGCCGTCGGTGCGCCGCGGGCATACACTTTTGCGCATGACGCAAGAACTGGATCTCGACGCGGTCGTCCGCCAGCGCATCCGCGGGCTGCGCCTCGCGCGCGGCTGGACGCTCGACGCGCTCGCGGCGCGCTGCTACCTGAGCCCGTCGACGCTCAGCCGCATCGAGACGGGCGGCCGCCGGATCGCGCTCGACCAGCTCGTCCCGCTGGCGCGGGCGCTCGGCACGACGCTCGACCAGCTCGTCGAGCCCGTCGACGACGAGGACGTCGTCATCCGGCCCGAGCCCAGCAACCGCGAGGGCGTGACGACGTGGCTGCTGTCGCGCGAGCGCGGGGGCAAGACGGTCGCCAAGATGCGCTTCACGCCCGAGCACCCCACGGGCCCCGACCGCCTGCGCGTGCACCCCGGCCACGAGTGGTTCACCGTGCTCTCGGGCACCGCGTGCCTGTACCTCGCGGAGCGCCGCATCCTCGTCCACGAGGGGCAGGCGGCCGAGTTCTCCACGATGGTGCCGCACTCCTTCGGGGCGCACGGCGGGCCGGTCGAGATCCTCACGATCTTCGACCACGACGGCGAGCGGGCCCACCTGCGCGACGCCCCCGAGGTCAGTGCGCCGGAGTGACGTCCTCCCGGACGGCGCGCCGGCGCAGCGTGCGCAGCGCCGCGACCGCGAGCACGACGGCGAGCACGCCCGCCGCGACGACGACCTCGAAGCCCGCGTGCGCCCCGGACGCGTCGATCCGCGACCCGGCGACCGACGACCCGATCGACACCCCGACGCCGAGCGACGTGCCGACCCACGCCAGGCCCTCGGTGAGCTGGTGCGGCGCCACGAGGTTCTGCACGAGCCCGTTGCCGTTGATGAGCGTCGGCGCGATCGCGAACCCGGTCACGAACATCACCGCCGCGAGCACGGGCAGCGACGTGACGACGAGGAAGAGGCTGACCCCGGCGCCGAGCGCGACGATGCCGATGACGAACCGGCGCCACAGCGGCGAGACCCACGTCCGCGCGCCGTACGCGAGGCCGGAGATGCACGACCCGAGCGCGAAGACGCCGAGGATCAGCCCGGCCACGGCGGGGGCGCCGTGCTCCTCGGCGAACGCGACGGTGGCGACGTCGGTCCCGCCGAACACCACGCCCATCGCGACGAAGACGAGGGCGAGCACGACCATGCCGGGCGCGCGCATCGCGGAGCGCGTGCGCACCCCCGGCTCGACGGTGAACGGCGGCGGCTCGGTGGCGCGCTGCGACAGGAACCACAGGCCCCCGACCGTCACCGCGACGAGCGGCACGACGAGCCCGGCCGACGGCGCCACGAGGGTCGCGAGCACGGTCGCGAGCGCGGGGCCGACGACGAACACGAGCTCGTCGAGCGCCGCCTCGAGCGAGTACGCGGTGTGCAGGCGCCGCGCGTCGTGCACGGCGTGCGTCCAGCGCGCCCGGACCATCGACCCGTAGGAGCCCTGCGTCGCGCCCGCGACGACGGCGGCGGCGTACAGCGCCCATTCCGGCGCGCGCACGGTGGCGCAGGCGATGAGAGCCCCGAGCCCGACCACCGTCGCGCCGAGCAGCGGCAGCATGACCGCACGCTGGCCCTTGCGGTCCACGAGCCGGGCGATCTGCGGCGAGCAGATCGCCTGCACGACCACGAGCACCGCGGCCACGCGGCCCGCGAGCGCGTACTCCCCGTAGATGCCCTGGACCATGAGGATCGTTCCGATGCCCACCATCGAGATCGGCAGCCGGGCCACGAGCGCGGCCGCGGAGAACTTCCACGCGCCGGGCACGGCCAGGACGTCGCGGTAGGGGTTGCGCGACGCCGGGGCGTCGCGGGGAGCGTCGCCCTCCGGTGCGTCAGGTTCCGGGGAGGGGTCGTGCGCCACGGGCATAGTGTCGCACCGGGCGGGCTGATCGGGGACGATGACGGCATGAGCCAGCACACGGACCCGCAGGCGGTCGACGTCGTCGAGGTGGAGGACCGGTTCGAGGCGCGCCTGCCCGACGGGACCGTCGCCGGGTTCGCCGAGTACGTGCGTCAGGACGGCGCGGTGGTCTTCACGCACACGGAGGTCGACCCGGCGTTCGAGGGCCAGGGCGTCGGCTCGGCGCTCGTCGCCGGGGCGCTGGACCAGGTGCGGGAGTCCGGGCAGGGCGTCGTCGCGCTGTGCCCGTTCGTCAAGGCGTACGTCGAGCGCCACGCCGAGTACCAGGACCTCGTGCGGCGCTGACGCGGCCAGCGCGACGTCGGGACGTTCGACCGTTGCGCGCCGCGCCCGCCCCGGGGAGCCTTCCGGTATGACGAGCGTCTCCCTGCCCGTGGCCGCGCACGTTCCCGGGGCCCGCCGGTGACGCGTCTGCGCGTGGAGCACGCGGACGTCGTCGTCGTGGGCGGGGGCGCGGCCGGGCTGAGCGCGGCGCTCGCGGTCGCGGAGACGGCCGAGCGCGAGGCGGCCGCGGACGGTGGGGACCGGCCCGTCGTCGCACTCGTGTCGAAGGTCTACCCGATGCGCTCGCACACGGTCGCGGCCGAGGGCGGCGCGGCCGGGGTCGTGGGCGACGACGACTCGCTCGAGCAGCACGTCGCGGACACGCTCACGGGCGGCGCGGGCCTGTGCGAGGAGGACGCCGTCCGGTTCGTCGTCGAGCGCGCCGCGGGCGAGCTGTGGCGACTCGAGCGGTACGGCATGCCGTGGAGCCGCGCGGACGACGGGCACGTCGCCGTCCGCCGGTTCGGCGGGATGAGCCGGCCCCGCACGTGGTTCGCCGCCGACCGGAGCGGCTTCCACCTGCTGCACACCCTGTTCCAGACGTCGCTGCGGCACTCCGACGACGGCGGGGTGATCCGCCGGTACGACGAGCACCACGTGCTCGACCTCGTGGTCACCGGCGACGCGGGGACGTCGGCCCGGCAGGTGCGGGGCGTCGTCGTGCACGACCAGCACCGCGGCGAGCCGCTGCTGATCGCCGCGCCCGCCGTGGTGCTCGCGACCGGTGGCGCGGCCCGCGCGTGGGGCACGAGCACGAACGCGGGCATCGTCACGGGCGACGGCATGGCGATGGCGCTGCGCGCGGGCGTGCCGTTGCGCGACCTCGAGCTGCTCCAGTTCCACCCCACAGGTCTGCCGGGCAGCGGGATCCTCCTCACCGAGGCGGCGCGCGGCGAGGGCGGCGTGCTGCTCGACGCCGAGGGGCGGCGCTACCTCGCGGACTACGGGCTCGGGCCGGAGACCCCCGTGGGCGAGCCGGTGCCGCGCACCATGGAGCTCGGCCCGCGCGACCGCATCTCCCAGGCGTTCTGGCACGCCGACCGTGCCGGGCGCACGATCCCGACGCCCGACGGCGGCGTCGTGCACCTCGACCTGCGCCACCTCGGGCGCGACCGGAACGCCGAGCGCCTGCCGCTCGTGGCGAGCCTCGCGAAGCAGTTCGCGGGCGTCGACCCGGCGCTCGAGCCCGTGCCCGTCCGCCCGACGGCGCACTACACGATGGGCGGCGTCCGCACCGACGCGCGGGGAGCGACGGAGATTGGTGGGCTGTTCGCCGCGGGAGAGTGCGCATCCACCGGCCTGCACGGGGCGAACCGACTCGGGTCGAACTCGCTCGTGGAGACGCTCGTCGTCGGGCGGGCAGCGGGGGCGCTGGCGCTCGCGCGGGCGCGAGAGACCGGGTTCGTGAACAGGTTCGCCGGCGCGGGGGCGGACGTCGACCCGTCCGTCGTCGACCGTGCCGCCGACTCCGCCGAGCAGTACCTCGCGATGCGGGGCCGCGGTACCGAGCCGCCCGCCGCGATCCGCGCGGAGCTGGGCCGCGTGCTCGACGCCGATGTCGGGATCTTCCGCGACGCCGACGGCCTGCGGCGCGCGCTCGAGACCGTCGAGGCGCTGCGCGAGCGGTACGCCGACGTGCACGTCGCGGACACGAGCACGGTGCTCAACACGGACTGGGCGTCGACCGTCGAGCTCGGCGCGACGCTGCTCGTCGCGCACGCCGCGGTCGCCGGGGCGCTCGCGCGCGAGGAGTCGCGCGGCGCGCACCAGCGCCTCGACTTCCGAGACGCCGGCGACGCGCCGCTCCACTCGCTCGCGACGCTCGGCGCCGACGGCGCGATGACCATCGCGCACGTGCCGGTCGGCGCCCCGCCGGGCGCCGAGCACGAGCTTGCCGCCGGGATGCGGCCGATGACGACATCGACGTCGTTGTCGGCCGGGGGAGGGGACGCGTGAGCGAGCAGACGGTGCAGCTGGAGGTCGCGCGCCAGGAGCCCGACGGCGCAGCGCGGCGCGACGTGTTCGACGTGCCGTTCGACGACCGCACGTCCGTGCTCGACGCGCTGCAGTGGGTCAAGGACCACGCCGACCCGACGCTGACCTTCCGGTGGTCGTGCAAGATGGCCGTCTGCGGCTCGTGCGGCGTCATGGTGAACGGCCGCCCCGTGCTGGGGTGCGAGACGTTCGTGCGCGGCTACCGCGCGTCGGGTCTCGTCGTGGAGCCGCTCGCGCACGCCCAGGTGCTGCGCGACCTCGTCGTCGACACCGACACGTTCGTCGGCAAGCTCGCCACGGTGAAGCCGTGGCTCGTGCCCGACGGCGCGACACGGCTCCCGCTCGCCGACGACGCAACGCCGTCGTCGGGCAGCCTCCAGGCGCCCGGCGAGCTCGCGGCGTTCCGCGACTTCGCGCAGTGCATCGACTGCATGCTGTGCTACGCGGCGTGCCCACAGCTCGACGCGGCGCCGGACTTCCTCGGCCCGGCCGTCGTCGCGACGGCGCGGCGCTGGGACGAGGACTCGCGCGACGGCGGCGAGCTCGCGCGCGCGGACGTGCTCGACACCGAGCTCGGCGCGTGGCCGTGCATCCAGATCGGTGCCTGCACGCAGGTGTGCCCCAAGGGCGTCGACCCGGCCCGCGCCCTGCGCGACGCCCAACGTGTCGCGACGGAGACGTGGGAGGCGCGCCAGGCGTCGGGCTGAGCCCTCGGCGGGCCGGGTCAGCCGCCGAGCGCGGCGGAGACGACGTCCTTGGCCTCGGCCTGGACCTGCTGCAGGTGCTGCTCGGAGACGAACGACTCGGCGTAGATCTTGTAGACGTTCTCCGTGCCCGACGGCCGGGCGGCGAACCACGCGTTCTCGGTCGTCACCTTGAGGCCGCCGATCGCGGCGTCGTTGCCCGGCGCGTTCGTGAGCTTCGCGGTGATCTCCTCGCCGGCGAGCTCGGTCGCGGTGACCTGCTCGGGCGAGAGCTTGCCGAGGGTCGCCTTCTCCTCGAGGGTCGCGGGCGCGTCGACGCGCGCGTACCAGGACTCGCCGTACCGCTCGACGAGCGCACGGTGGTGCTCGGACGGCGACTTCCCGGTCGTCGCGATGATCTCGGACGCGAGCAGCGCGAGGAGCAGGCCGTCCTTGTCGGTCGACCAGACGCGGCCGTCCTTGCGCAGGAACGACGCCCCGGCGGACTCCTCGCCGCCGAACCCGACGGACCCGTCGAGCAGGCCGGGCACGAACCACTTGAACCCGACGGGCACCTCGACGAGGCGGCGGCCGAGCCCGCCGGCGACGCGGTCGATGAGCGCCGAGGACACGAGCGTCTTGCCGATCGCCGCGTCGTCGCGCCAGCCGCCCCGGGCGCCGCCGTAGAGGTACTCGATCGCCACGGCGAGGTAGTGGTTCGGGTTCATCAGGCCGCCGTCGGGCGTGACGATGCCGTGACGGTCGGAGTCGGCGTCGTTGCCCGTCGCGACGTCGAACGGCGCCTGCTCGCCCGTGCCCGTCATGCGCTCCACGAGCGAGGCCATCGCGTACGGCGACGAGCAGTCCATGCGGATCTTGCCGTCCCAGTCGAGCGTCATGAACGACCAGCGCGGGTCGACCTGCGGGTTGACGACCGTGAGGTCGAGCCCGTACCGCTCGCCGATCTCGCCCCAGTACTCGACGGACGCGCCGCCGAGCGGGTCGGCGCCGACGCGCACGCCGGCCTCGCGGATCGCGTCGAGGTCGAGCACGTTCGCGAGGTCGTCGACGTACGTCGTGAGGAAGTCGTGGCGGTGCACGCGCTCCGAGCCGAGGGCCTCCGCGAGCGGCACGCGGCGCACGCTCGCGACGCCCGAGCGCAGGATCTCGTTGGCGCGGTCGGCGATCCAGCCGGTGGCCTCGGACCCGGCGGGGCCGCCGTGCGGCGGGTTGTACTTGAAGCCGCCGTCGCGCGGCGGGTTGTGCGACGGCGTGACGACGATCCCGTCGGCGAGGCCGGGCCCTGACGTGCGCACGCCCTCGGCGGTCGCGGCGCCGTTGTGCAGGAGGATCGACTGCGAGACGGCGGGCGTCGGCGTGAACGAGTCGCGCGCGTCGACGAACGTCTCGACGCCCGCGGCGACGAGCACCTCGAGCGCCGTCTGCCACGCCGGGAGGGACAGCGCGTGGGTGTCGCGGCCGATGAACAGCGGGCCGTCGGTGCCCTGGGAGCGCCGGTACTCGACGATCGCGGCGGTGATCGCGACGATGTGCGCCTCGTTGAAGGCGTGGTCGAGGCTCGAGCCGCGGTGGCCCGACGTGCCGAAGACGACCTTCTGCGCGGGGTCGTCCACGTCGGGGGCGAGGTCGTAGTAGGCGCTGACGACGGCGTCGACGTCGATGAGGTCGCTGGGCTGGGCGGGCGTGCCGGCGCGGGGATCCATGGCTCGATCCTGCCAGGGCGGCGCGCGCTCGTCAGCCGCTGGACGAGGGGTCGTCGTTCGCCCGGTCGATGGCCATCTCGATCGCGTCGAGGAGTCGTTCGAGGCTCGCCTCGAACGACATCTGGGGCGCGTCGAACCCGCCGGCGACGTAGATGCGCGTCATGGTCGGGTACCGGTCGACGTCGAACCAGTCGACCCAGAAGCTGCTCATCGTGGTCCAGTACTCGTCGCTGCCCACGCCCGTGGCGTCCTGCTCGGCGGACTCCGCGATCGTCGCGCGCGCCAGCCCCTGCACGTAGTTCTCGACGAGCCCGAGGATCTCCACGACCTGGACCTCGGACAGGCCGGTGTCGACGATCGTCCGCAGCCCCGCCTCCTGCGCGTCGAGGACGTGGGGTGCGAGGGGCGCGCGCCACATGTTGGTCTGCAGGATCCAGGGGTGGCGCAGGTACAGGTTCCACATCTCGCGCGCGTGGTGCGCGAGCGCGGGGCGCCACGGGTCGCCGGCGGCCGGGAGGTCGAGCTCGGCGTACGCACGGTCGACCATGAGGTCGACGAGCTCGGTGCGTCCCGGGACGTACGTGTACAGCGACATCGCGCCCACGCCGAGCTCGGTCGCGACGCGGCGCATGGACAGGGCGTCGAGGCCACCCTCCTGGGCGACGGCGATGCCGGCGCGGACGACGTCGTCGAGCGTGAGCCGGGCGCGCCGCCCGCGGGTGGCCGGTGCGGGCGGGTCCCACAGCAGGGCGAGGCGCCGCGTGACCTCGGGCGTGCGGACGACCTCTTCCATGTACGCGCGGCCGTGCTCGGCCGCGGCGACGGCGCGCTCGTCGCCCGCCGCGGCGGC
>NZ_LWGL01000209.1 GCF_001722485.1 Cellulosimicrobium cellulans
CGCGGCGCGGCCCGCGTCGCGCCCGGCCTCGGTGAGCTCGACGGCGCGCCGACGCCGGTCCGCCGGGTCGCCGGTGCGCGTCACGTAGCCGGAGCGCTCGAGCCGGGCCACGATCCGGCTCATCGTCTGCTCCGTCACGCCCGACTCCGCGGCGAGCTCGCGCTGCGAGCGCGGCCCGCCGAGCAGGTGCATGAGGACGGGGAAGCCGGCGTGGTTGAGGTCCCACTGGCCGAGGTGGGCGTTCCACTCGCGCTCGATCCGGCGCGCGACGGCGAACAGCAGGCGTCCCGTCGGCCATCGCGTCGGGTCGCTCGAGGCGGGGTCGGCGAAGACCTCCTCGGCCCCCGGCCCGCCCGTGACGTCGGTCGGTGATCGCTCCACGTGCATCCCTCCCTCCGCCATGGCACCATTCCTCAGCATGCTGAGCAAACGGACGGGCGGCTTCCTCCGCGGACTGGTCATTGTCGCAGTCATCGGCCTCTGGATGGCCATCGGCACGCTCGGGGGACAGGCCCAGGGTCGTCTGAGCACCGTGCAGACCAACGACGCCGCCGCGTTCCTCCCGGCCAGCGCCGAGTCCACGCGCGCCGCCGAGCTCGCGCAGGAGTTCGTCGACAGCGAGGCCCTGCCGGCGCTCGTCGTCGCGTCGACGGGGGACGGCTCCGCCCTGGCGCCCGACGACCTCGCGGCGCTCGAGGCGTTCGTCGCGGCCGTGCCGGACGCCCCGCTCGAGGGCACCGGCGAGGGCGAACCCGGCACGGTCGGCGAGGCGTCCGTCGCCGACCCCGTCCTCGTGCCGTCGGAGGACGGCGAGGCGGCGCTCGTCGTGGTGTCGCTGGACGCCGCGACCGCCTCCGACCGCGTCGGGGCGGAGGAGGACGGCGTCAGCGAGCTCGCCGTCGGGGCGCTGCGCGACCTCGCCGCGGCCGAGCAGGCCGACGGCGGTCTCGCGGGCACGAACCTCGACGCGTACGTGACCGGACCCGCCGGCTTCGTCGCGGACCTCGTCACCGCGTTCGGCGGGATCGACACCGTGCTCCTGCTCGTCGCGCTGGGCGCGGTCCTCGTGATCCTCGCGGTCGTGTACCGCTCGCCGGTCCTGCCGTTCATCGTCATCCTCACCGCGGTGCTCGCGCTGACGCTCGCCGGGCTCGTCGTCTACCACCTCGCCGCGAACGACGTCCTCACGCTCAACGGCCAGTCGCAGGGCATCCTGTCGATCCTCGTCGTCGGGGCCGCGGTCGACTACTCGCTGCTCGTCGTCGCGCGCTACCGCGAGGAGCTGCGCCTCGTGCGCTCCACGACGACGGCGCTGCGACGCGCCGTGCGCGCCTCCGTCGAGCCGGTCGCGGCCAGCGCGGGCACGGTCATCGCGGGCCTGCTCTGCCTCCTGCTGTCCGACCTGTCCTCCAACCGCAGCCTCGGCCCGGTCGCCGCGATCGGCATCGCGGCCGCCTTCGTCGCCGCGCTCACGCTGCTGCCCGCGCTCCTCCTCGTGGCGGGTCAGCGCTCCCGGGCGCTGTTCTGGCCGCGCATGCCCCGCTTCGCCGGCGACCACGCGGTCCAGACCGAGGTCGAGGCCGCGACGGAGAGCGACGACCGCGTGTCCGTCGAGGGGCACGGCGTCTGGTCGCGCGTCGCGAGCTTCGTCGGCCGCCACGACCGCCGCGTGTGGGTCGTCACGGCCGTCGTGCTCGCCGCGTGCGCCGCGTTCGTGCCGTCGCTCGACGCGGAGGGCACGGGGGACTCCGAGGTCTTCCTCACCCAGGTCGACTCGGTCGACGGCGAGGAGGTGCTCACCGAGCACTTCGAGGGCGTCTCGGCCCAGCCCGTGACCGTCGTCGCGCCCGAGGGCGACCTGCAGGCCGTCGTCGACGCGGCCGCGGCGACGGAGGGGGTCGCCGCCGCGACCCCGGTCACCGACCAGCCCGCCGCAGCCCCCGGCGCGCCCGCGCAGGGCGAGCCGCTCGTCGTCGACGGCCGGGTCCGGGTCGACGTGACCACCGAGGCGCCGTCGGACAGCCAGGAGGCGGTCGAGACCGTGTCGGCGGTGCGCACCGCGGTCCACGACGTGTCGCCCGACGCGCTCGTCGGCGGCGCCGCGGCCGAGCGGCTCGACACGCAGACCGCCGGCCAGCGGGACCTGCGCGTCATCGTGCCGGTGGTCCTCGCGGTGATCCTGCTCATCCTGATCCTGCTGCTGCGGTCCGTGCTCGCCCCGGTCCTGCTCATGGCCGCGAACGTGCTGTCCTTCGGCGCGGCGCTCGGTGTCGGCGCGCTCGTGTTCGACCACGTGCTCGGGTTCCCCGGCGCGGACCCCGCGGTCCCGCTCTACGCGTTCTGCTTCCTCGTCGCGCTCGGCGTCGACTACTCGATCTTCCTCATGACGCGGGTGCGCGAGGAGAGCCTGCGGGTCGGCACCCGTCGCGGCGTGCTGCGGGCGCTCGCGGTCACCGGCTCGGTCATCACGTCGGCGGGCGTCGTGCTCGCCGCGACCTTCGCGGCGCTCGGGATCATCCCGCTGCTGTTCCTCGCCCAGATCGCCTTCCTCGTGGCGTTCGGCGTGCTGCTCGACACGCTCGTCGTGCGCAGCCTGCTCGTGCCGGCCCTCGTGCACGACATCGGGCGACGGTCGTGGTGGCCGAGCGCCCTCGGGCGGCTGGACCGCGGCCGGGCCGGGTGAGCGTCAGCCTGCGGGCAGAGGTTCGGCGGGGCAGTCGCGGAGCACGCGCGCCATGGCGTCGGACTCCGCGGGCGTGACGGCGAGCCCGTAGACCGCCTTGACCGCGATCTGGCGGGCGACGTAGGGACAGCGGGACGCGTGGTCCGGCGGCAGCCAGGCCGACGCGTCCCGCGCGCCCTTGGACCGGCTCGTCGCGTCGTCGGAGGCGAGGAGGTTCAGCGGGTCGTTCGCGAAGCGCTCGCGCGTCGCGTCGTCCCACTCCCGCGCGCCCTTGCGCCAGGCGTCGAGCAGCGGGACGACGTGGTCGACGCGCACGGACCCGCCCGCGCCCTGGCGGAACGCGAGACCCTCGCCCGTGTACGGGTCGACGAGCGTGCCCGCGCGGACCTGGCACGCCGCGCCGTCGGCCCCGAACGCCAGGTCCGCGAGGTCGCGCGCCAGGACGTCGTCCCGCGTGTCGCAGCCGTCGCCGTCGAGGTCGGCCCAGGCCGCGCCGAAGGCGTCGCGCGCGAACCCCGTGTCCGAGCCGGGCGCCCGGACCTCGAGCTGCGCGAGGGCCGCCAGGGCGCTGCCGGGCGCGGGCTGCGCACCGGCGGCGTCGACCGCGGCCGACCGCTGGCCGAGCACGTTCGCGAGCACGATGAGGGCCGCCAGGCTGATGAGCGAGTACCGCAGCACCGTGCGGCGTGGGACCCGACGACGCGTGGCGCTCAACGGACCGAACCTTCCCGACGACGACACCTCGGAACCGACGTGCCGACCGGCACGGGGGAGACCATACCGGACCAACGGGCCGATTCCGACAGCCGCTCGGGCACGTGCGCCGAACGTCCCGGTGTGCGCGCCCGACCGGGGCCGGCGGCCACGGGGCCAGCAGGCCCGGGCCGCTAGATTGGGCGCCATGCACAGCGCGGGACGTTCGCTCAGGGTCGGGATCGTCGGGTACGGGGGAGCGGGGCGCGGCATCCACGCCCGTCTCGTGCGGGAGGCGGGCCACACGGTCACCGCCGTCGTCGTGCGCTCGCCCGAGCGCCGCGCCGCGGCCGCCGAGGACTGGCCCGGCGTGCACCTGCATGACGACCTCACCGCGCTGGTCGCCGACCGCGACGCCTACGACGTCGTCGTCGTCGCGAGCCCCACCACGCTGCACGCCGAGCACGCGACGACCCTGGCCGCCGCCGGGGTGCCCGTCGTCGTCGACAAGCCGCTCGCGCTCGACACGGCGGCGGCGCGCGCGGTCGTCGAGGCGGCCGAGGCGGCGGGCACCCCGTTGACCGTGTTCCAGAACCGGCGCTGGGACCCCGAGCAGCTCACGCTGCGCGCGGTGCTCGAGCGCGGCGACCTCGGCACCGTGCACACGTTCGAGCGGCGCTGGGAGCGCTGGCGCCCCGTGCCCCAGCAGCGCTGGAAGGAGAACGACCCCGTGGGCGGGGGCCTGCTCCTCGACCTCGGGCCCCACCTCGTGGACTCCGCGACGCAGCTCTTCGGGCCCGTCACGTCGGTGTGGGCGGAGCTGCGATCGCACACCACACCCACCGAGGACGACGTCTTCCTCGTGCTGCACCACGCGCCCGCCGCGGACGGGAACGAGGTCGTCAGCCGGCTGTGGGCCGGCTCGCTCGTCGGCGCGCCCGGGCCTCGGACGCGTGTGCTCGGCTCCGCGGGCGCCTACGTCGTGACGACGTTCGAGAACGACGCCTCGCCGTTCGAGGAGCTCGACGCGGACGCGCCGGCCGGCAGCGAGGGCTGGCTGGCCCGCGGCAGGGAGCGCACGCCCGTCCCGCGCGCGGACGGCGGTCACGCCGACTTCTACCACGCCGTGGCGGCCTGGCTGCTCGAGGACGGGCCCGTCCCCGTCGACCCGCGCGACGCCGTGCGCACGGCCGAGGTGCTCGACACCGCACGCCGCAGCGCGAGCGAGGGGCGCCGGCTCGCCGTGTGAGCCCCGCGCCGGCACGTCCCGGCCTGTGGACGACGCCCGCGGGCGGCCCGGCGTGCGGTGAGATGGGCGCATGCCCGTCCCGTCCGCACCCCGCCCGCGCCTGCCGCGCCGCACCGAGCGGCGTACGGAGCCCGCCGCGGCG
>NZ_LWGL01000210.1 GCF_001722485.1 Cellulosimicrobium cellulans
GGCGCGGGGTGCGCTCGATCGTCGCCATGAACCGCTCGACGTCGACGACGTCGATGCCCACCCCGATGATCACGCCCGGCCCGACGACTACTCGACCGTGACGGACTTCGCGAGGTTGCGCGGCTGGCTGGGGCTACACCGCCGGCACCGGGGCGCTCATCGCGTGGACGGAGCGGATCGACGCGCCGCGCGCCCCGGCGGGGACCGCGCTCCTGTTCGTGACCCTCGTGCTCGGCCAGGCGCTCGGCGCCGCCGGCGTGGGCGCGCTGGCCCTCTCGGCGAGCTACACCGGGGCGTTCCTCGTCGCCGGGGCGGTGTCGGCCGCCGCGGCGGCGCTCGCGCTCGGACGGCGCGCGCGTCAGGCCGCGGTCGCGTAGCCGCCGAGCTTGTCCGGGTTCACCTGGACGTACACGTGCTCGATCCCGGCCGGCGACACGTCGAGCGACACGAGCGCGAACGGCACGCCCTCGCGGACCACGAGCAGCGCCGGGAGCCCGTTCGCCTCGACGACGTGCAGGTCGGCGCCCGCCCAGTACTTGCGCCACACGTTGTCGAAGAAGAGCGACACGCGCTCGACCCCGACGAGCTCCTTGCGCGACGCGTGGACCTTCCCACCGCCGTCGGGCCGGGCGACGACGTCGTCGGCGAGGAACTGCTCGAAGCGCGCCATGTCGCCGTCGTGCGCGGCGGCGACGAACTCGTCGAGCAGCCGCCGGTGCTCGCCCGGGTCCACAGGGGCGGCCTGGCGCGCACCGAGCCGCTCGCGCGCGCGGCGCGCGAGCTGGCGCGCGTTCGCCTCCGACATGTCGAGGATCTCGGCGACGCGCCGGTGCGGGTAGCCGAACGCCTCGCGCAGCACGTAGACGGCCCGCTCGACCGGCGTGAGGCGTTCGAGCAGCACGAGCGTCGCGAGCTCGAGCGCCTCGGCACGCTCAGCGCCGAGCGCCGGGTCGTCGCTCGTGTCGACGGGCTCGGGCAGCCACGGGCCCACGTACGTCTCCCGCCGCGCCCGCGCGGACGTCGCGGCGTTGATCGCGAGGCGCGTGGCCGTCGTCGTGAGGAACGCCGCGGGGTTCTCGACGCGCGAGCGGTCCGTGCCCTGCCAGCGGACCCACGCGTCCTGCACCACGTCCTCGGCCTCGGCGACGCTGCCGAGCATGCGGTAGGCGAGGCCGAAGAGCCGGGGCCGGACCGCGAGGAACGCGTCGAGCGCCCCGGGGTCCTCGAGGACCCCGGGACGCCCGGGCACCGTCGGGTGCGACGTCATGCGGTCACGGTACGCCGCGGGGTGCTGCGACGTCTGCCCCCGGAGCGCGGCGGTCAGGCGGAGCCGAACTGCGCGAAGGTGACCTCGCCGGTCGCCGACGTGCCCTGCGGCACGATCGAGTCCTCGGCGAGCCGCGCCCCGAAGTACGTGGTCTCCGGGTCCCCCACGACCTCGCGGGTGTCGCCCTGGGCAGCGAGCGCGTCGCGGATGAACGCGTCGAAGCGCAGCCGCTCCGGCCCGGCGAGCTCGACGACGGCGTCCCGCGGCTCGCCCGCCGCGACGTCCGCGACCGTGCGCGCGACGTCGGCCGACGCGACCGGCTGGAACGCGACCGGGGGGATGTGGACGACGCCGTCGACGGTCGAGCCGTCCGCGATGGACCTCGCGAACTCGAAGAACTGCGTCGCCCGCACCACGGTCCAGCCGCGGCCCGACCCGCGCACGAGGTCCTCCTGCGCGACCTTGGCGCGCATGTACCCGGCGTCGGTGCGGTCGGCCCCGACGATCGACAGCACGACGTGGTGCCGCACCCCGGCGCGCTCCTCGGCGTCGAGCAGCGTGCGCGTCGACGTCGTGAAGAAGCGCATCACGTCGTCGTCCGCGAACGACGGCGAGTTCGACACGTCCACGACGGCGTCCGCGCCGGCGAGCGCCTCGTCGACGCCCTGCCCGGTGAGCGTGTCCACGCCCGTGCTCGGCGCGGCGACGACCGCCTCGTGGCCCTGCTCCTGCAGCCGGGCGACCACCTGACGGCCGATGAGCCCGGTCCCGCCGGCGACGACGATCTTCATGAGGTCCTCCTCCGATCCCTGGGAGCGGCTCGCGGCCGCCTGACACCCTCTCGACCGGGCTGGGACCACGGATGTGACAGCCCGGTGCCCGGGGATGGGACGGCGCACCGGGAGGCGCGGCGCGGGTGCGAGGATCGACGCATGACGACCGAGCCTGCCGAGACCCTCATCCCCGCCGCCGAGGCCGACCGCGACGTGCCCCCGGCGTCGCCCGCGCCGAAGGACCCGCTGTGGGTCGAGCGCACCGGGAACCGCACGTACACGGGGTTCTCCGCGCGCGGCGCCCAGGTGGCGATCGGGCCGTCGAGCGAGGGCGCCGTCTTCACCCCGGGCGAGCTGCTGAAGATCGCGCTCGCCGCGTGCGCGGGCATGAGCACGGACCGCACGTTCGCGCGCCGGCTCGGCGACGACTACCAGCTGACGATCCGTGTCTCGGGCGACAAGCTGCTCGAGGAGGAGCGCTACCCGAAGATCACGGGCACGTACGACATCGACCTGTCGGCGCTCGACGACGACCTGCGCGAGCGGCTCGTCACGGTCGCCGAGCGAGCGATCGACAAGGCGTGCACGGTAGGACGGACGGTCAAGGCCGGCGCCGAGGTCGAGTACCTCTTCCAGCCGGAGGGCGCGGGCCCGGTGCTCGAGTCCGACGTGTGACGCAGACGGGAGGCGCGATGGCGCATCAGCAGGGTCCCTCGGGGGCCGGGCAGGAACGGCCCGGCAGTGGCGTGCCCGACTACGGGACGCCACCGCCCGGTGGTGCGCCGTCCGACGTCGTGACGCGCGGCGGCTCGACGCGCGACGCCACCGACTGGACCGCCTACCGCCCCACCCCGCTGCTCGACGCGGCGCTCGACAAGGCGGTGACGATCCCGTCGCAGGTGATCCGCGCGCACGTCGACGCGGTGCGGCGCCGCAACCCGGAGGCCGGCCCGGCCGAGATCATCCGCATCCTCGAGCGCGAGTACCTGCTCGTCGTGCAGGCGGCGGGCGGCGCGGTCGGGACGGCCGCGGCGCTCCCGGCGGTCGGCACGGGCGTGGGGATCGCGCTGACGTCGAGCGACATCGCGACGTTCTTCGCGTCGTCGGCCGCGTTCTCCCTCGCGGTCGCGGACGTGCACGGCATCGCCGTGGACGACGTCGCCCGCCGCCGCGCGCTGCTCCTCGCCACGGTCCTCGGCGAGAAGGGCGCGCGCGACGTCGAGCGGGCCGCGCAGGGCTCGGGCGCCGCGTGGGGCAAGGTGCTGCTGACGCGCATGCCGTCCGGCACCCTGACGAAGGTCAACAAGGCGCTCGCCAACCGCTTCCTGCGCACGCAGCTCGCGAAGCAGTCGGGCCTCGCGCTCGGGCGGCTCGTGCCGTTCGGGATCGGCGCGGTCGTCGGCGTCGCGGGCGGCCGCGCGCTCGGGCAGGGCGTCATCGGCCAGTCGCGCCGGGCGTTCGGGCCGCCGCCGTCCGAGTTCGGCCGCGTGCTCGAGGTCGTCGAGGCCGCGACCGAGGACGCCCGGCCGTCGCTTGTGCCCGTGCGGGAGGACGAGGCCCCGCGCACGCGTCGGCGTCTCCTGCCCGGCCGGCGCCGGCACGACCGCGCGCAGGACGTCGAGGACGCGTGAGCCGCACGCACCGCGTCGCGGTCGGCCGCGAGCTGCCCGTCGACGCGTCGGTCGCGTTCGCGTGGGTCGCCGACCCGCGCACGCACCCGCGCTTCATCCCGCTGACGCGCCTGGCGTCCCCGGCCGCGCGCGGGCCGGACGTCGGCGACCGGTTCACGATGGTGAGCGGCCCGTTCGCCCGCCGGGGCGCGCCCGGCGTCGTCGACCGGATGGTCGTCGAGTCCCTCCGCCGGCCGTCCGCGGCCGCCGGGCGCGCCGGGAGCACGTCCGTGCGCAAGCTCGGCCCCGTGCTGCTCGGCGAGGCGGGGTTCGACGTCGAGCCGCTCGGGACGGGCCGCTGCCGCGTCGTGTGGTGGGAGGACGCCTACCTCGCCGGCCCGCTCCCCCGCCGCGTGACGGCCCCGCTCGTCGGGCTCGCGCTGCGCGGGATGATGCACGTCTCGCTGGGCCGCCTCGCCGAGCGCCTGGCCCGCCGCAGCGGCTGAGCGCCCGCTCGCGACGAACCCGGGGTCGCCGGTGACGCGTCGCGCCGAGTCAGTCCTCGGCGGGCCCGTCGTCGACCGGGGCGTCCTCGACGGGCGCGTCCTCGGTCGGGTTCCCCGTGGGCGCGGGGCCGGCGAGGACCAGGTACAGCTCGCGGCGCGTGCGCTCGAGCAGCTCGGCCGCAGCTCTCGCCTGCTCGTCGGTGCCCGTGCGGGCGACCTGGTGCACCGCCGCGGCGACCGCCTCGACGCCCGCGCGCAGCGCGTGCCGCGAGCGCCCGCCACGGTCGGCCGCCTCGGCGAACGGGTCGCCGAGGCGGTCCGCCTGCTCGGTGACGTGGGCGCGGCCCGCCTCGGTGAGCGACGCGAGCCGGCGCCCGCCCTCGGACGAGAGCTCGACGAGGCCCTCGTCCTGCAGCAGGTTCAGCGCGGGGTAGACCGCGCCGGGGCTCGGGCGCCACTGGCCCTCGCTGCGCTCCGCGATCGCCTGGATGAGCTGGTAGCCGTGCATCGGCTGCTCGGCGAGCAGCAGCAGGATCGCGGCGCGGACGTCGCCGCGGCCGGCGCGGCGGGGCCCGCGACCGCCGTGGCGCCAGCCA
>NZ_LWGL01000211.1 GCF_001722485.1 Cellulosimicrobium cellulans
GCGGCTGCTGCGGATCGCCGAGCGGCTCGACGCGTGGCTCGACGAGCACGTGCCCGACGTCGTCGCCGTCGAGCGCGTGTTCGCCCAGCACAACGTCGGCACCGTCATGGGGACGGCGCAGGTCGCCCTGCCTGCTCGCCGGCTACCCGTCCGGGATCGCGTTCGTCGTCGCGATCAAGGGCCTCGGGCGCTACCCGGAGCTGCGCGAGCACCCCGTCGCGTCCGAGCGGTTCGTGGTGGGCACGCTCGCCTCGATGTCGTGGGCCGCGACCGTGGGGGTGCTCGCCGACGCCGTGCTCTCCGCGCTCCGGTAGACTCGACCAGGCCTGTTCGCCGGTCGACCGGCCTCGACCGAGGGGCCCGGGCGGCCGGGTGCGCGGACGGCCCCCGACGACCCTGCGACAGGAAGACCACCGTGGCGACGACCAACGACATCAAGAACGGCACCGTGCTCCGGATCGACGGCCAGCTGTGGAGCGTCATCGAGTTCCAGCACGTCAAGCCCGGCAAGGGTGGCGCGTTCGTCCGCACGAAGATCAAGAACGTCCTCACGGGCAAGACGGTCGACAAGACGTTCAACGCCGGCATCAAGATCGAGACGGCCAACGTGGACCGCCGCGACTACCAGTACCTGTACATGGACGGCGCGGACTACGTGTTCATGGACACGTCCACCTACGACCAGATCACCATCTCGCCCGAGGTCGTCGGCGACGCCAAGGACTACCTGCTCGAGAGCCAGAACGTCCTCGTGGCCTCAAACGACGGCCAGCCGCTGTACGTCGAGCTGCCGGCCTCCGTGGTCCTCGAGATCACCTACACCGAGCCCGGCCTGCAGGGCGACCGCTCGACCGGCGGCACCAAGCCCGCCACGCTCGAGACCGGCGCGCAGATCCAGGTCCCGCTGTTCCTCGAGCAGGGCACCAAGGTCAAGGTCGACACGCGCGACGGGTCGTACCTCGGCCGCGTCAACGACTGACGGGCCGGCGCACCCCACATGGCCGCACGCACCAAGGCGCGCAAGCGCGCGCTCGACGTCCTCTTCGAGGCGGAGCAGCGCCGGGTCGACCCGGCGACGCTGCTCGCGGAGCGCGTCGCCGACCCCGGCGTCGCGCAGTCCGCGGTGCCGCAGTACGCGGTCGACATCGTCGAGGGCGTGCTCGCGCACCGCGACCGCATCGACGAGCTGATCGAGACGTACTCGCACGGGTGGACGCTCGACCGCATGCCCGCCGTCGACCGGGCGCTCCTGCGCATCGGCGGCTGGGAGATCCTCTTCAACGACGACGTCCCCGACGTCGTCGCCGTGGACGAGGCCGTCGACCTGGCCCGCTCGCTGTCGACGGACGACTCGCCGTCGTTCGTCAACGGGCTGCTGGCCCGCATCGTCGAGATGAAGCCGACGATCACTGCCTGAGATCACCGCCTGAGATCGCTGCCTGAGACCACGGCCTCTTCCCGCCCGGGCCGCGGCCCGGCGCACCCACGAGACGTCCGACGCGGCGTCGGTCCGCTGTGACCGACGCCGCGTCCCACGTCCCGGACGCGAGCCGTCCCCCGGGCGCGGCGCCCGGTAGGGTGAGCCCGTCAGACATCCTTTAAGGCCCGTCCCGTGAGGCGGGGAAGGAGGTCGCCGGACATGAGCTCTGGCCCTGCCGTACCCACATCCTCGTCGACGCCCGCGTCGACCCCCACCGGCCCGTCGGCCGGCACCGTCGTCATGACGGCCGCGGACATCTCCCGCGCCCTGACCCGCATCGCCCACGAGATCGTGGAGCGCAACAAGGGCACCGACGACCTCGTCCTGCTCGGCATCCCGACGCGCGGCGTCCCGCTCGCCGACCGCCTCGCCGAGCGCCTCGCGGCGATCGAGGAGCCGCGCGAGGACGGCGCCGCCGCGCGCGACCGCCCGGCGGTCGTCGGCGAGCTCGACGTGACGATGTACCGCGACGACCTGCACCGCCACCCCACGCGCACCATCGGCGCGACCCGCCTGCCCGCGTCGGGCATCGACGGGAAGGTGGTCGTCCTCGTCGACGACGTCCTGTACTCCGGGCGCACCATCCGCGCCGCGCTCGACGCGATCAGCGACCTCGGGCGCCCGCGCGCCGTGCAGCTCGCCGCGCTCGTCGACCGGGGGCACCGCGAGCTGCCGATCCGGCCCGACTTCGTCGGCAAGAACCTGCCCACCTCCACGAGCGAGCGCGTGAGCGTGCGCCTCGCCGAGGTCGACGGCGAGGACCCCGCCGGGGCGGGCGACGCCGTCGTGATCCACGCGGCGCCCGCCGGGCGCGACGCGGGGGAGGTGCGCGCGTGAGGCACCTGCTCTCCACCCAGGAGCTCGCGCGCGAGGACGCGGTGCGCGTCCTCGACACCGCGGCGCAGATGGCCGCGACGCAGTCGCGCGAGATCAAGAAGCTCCCGACGCTGCGTGGCCGCACCGTGGTCAACCTCTTCTACGAGGACTCCACGCGCACGCGCATCTCGTTCGAGACGGCCGCGAAGCGCCTGTCCGCCGACGTCATCAACTTCTCCGCCAAGGGCTCGAGCGTGTCCAAGGGCGAGTCGCTCAAGGACACCGCGCTCACGCTGCGCGCCATGGGCGCCGACGCCGTCGTGGTGCGCCACCAGGCGTCCGGCGCGCCGCACCTGCTCGCCCACGCGGGCTGGCTCGACGCCGCCGTGGTCAACGCTGGGGACGGCACGCACCAGCACCCGACGCAGGCGCTCCTCGACGCGTACACCCTGCGCCGGCACCTGTCCGGCACGGGGCTCACGGCGCCCGGCGCGTCCGGGCCCGACGACGCGGCCGCGCTCGGCGCGGACCTCGCGGGCCGGCACGTCGCGATCGTCGGGGACGTGCTGCACTCGCGCGTCGCGCGGTCGAACGTGCACCTGCTGCACACGCTCGGGGCGCACGTGACGCTCGTCGCGCCGCCGACGCTCCTGCCGGTCGGGGTCGAGACCTGGCCGTGCACCGTCTCGTACGACCTCGACGCGACCCTCGCGGGCCACGGCCCCCACGGGACGACGGACGCCGTGATGATGCTGCGCGTGCAGCGCGAGCGCATGAGCGGCGCCGGCGCGGGCGGCGGGGCGTTCTTCCCCAACCCGCTCGAGTACTCCCGCAAGTTCGGCCTCGACGCGCGGCGCCTCGACCTGCTCGACCCGCACGCGATCGTCCTGCACCCCGGTCCGATGAACCGCGGCCTGGAGATCTCCGCGCAGGCGGCGGACTCGTCGCGCGCGGTCATCGTCGAGCAGGTCGCCAACGGGGTGGCGGTGCGCATGGCCGTGCTCTACCTCCTCCTCGCGGGCGCCGACGAGCCGCAGCCGGCCCCCGTACCGGTCGCCGCAGCCGCCACCACCCCCACCGGGGCCCCCGCCCCCCACCCCACCGAAAGGGTCGTCACCTCGTGAGCAGCGTCGGAACCACCTACGTCCTGCGCGGGGCCCGGCCCCTCGGCGGCGACCCCGTCGACCTCGTCCTCGCGGGCGGCGTGATCGCCGAGGTCGCGCCCGTGGGCTCGTCGCGCGCCGCCGGCGACGACGTCGTCGTGGTCGACGCGACCGGCACGGTCGCGCTGCCCGGCCTCGTCGACCTGCACACCCACCTGCGCGAGCCCGGGCGCGAGGACGCCGAGACCGTCGAGTCCGGCACGCGCGCCGCGGCCGCGGGCGGCTTCACGGCCGTGCACGCCATGGCCAACACGACGCCGGTCGCGGACACCGCGGGCGTCGTCGAGCAGGTGTGGCGGCTCGGCCGCGACGCCGGCTGGGCCGACGTCCACCCCGTCGGCGCCGTGTCCGTCGGGCTCGCGGGCGAGCAGCTCGCCGAGCTCGGCGCGATGGCCGACTCCGCCGCGCGCGTGCGCGTCTTCTCCGACGACGGCAAGTGCGTCGCCGACCCGATCCTCATGCGTCGCGCGCTCGAGTACGTCAAGGCGTTCGACGGCGTCGTCGCGCAGCACGCGCAGGAGCCGCGCCTGACCGAGGGCGCGCAGATGAACGAGGGCGTCGTGTCCGCCGAGCTCGGGCTCGCGGGCTGGCCCGCGGTCGCCGAGGAGGCGATCATCGCGCGCGACGTCCTCCTCGCCGAGCACGTCGGCTCGCGCCTGCACGTGTGCCACCTGTCCACGGCCGGGTCGGTCGAGATCGTGCGGTGGGCCAAGGGCCGCGGCATCGACGTCACCGCCGAGGTCACGCCGCACCATCTCGTCCTCACCGACGAGCTCGCGCGCGGCTACGACCCGACGTTCAAGGTCAACCCGCCCCTGCGCACCGCGGCTGACGTCGAGGCCGTGCGCGCCGGGCTCGCCGACGGGACGATCGACATCGTCGCGACCGACCACGCTCCGCACCCGGTCGAGGACAAGGACTGCGAGTGGGCGGCGGCCGCGTTCGGCATGACCGGGCTCGAGACCGCGCTGAGCGTCGTCCAGGAGACCATGGTCGACACCGGCCGCATGACGTGGGCCGACGTCGCGCGCGTGCTCTCGACGAACCCGGCGCGCATCGGGCGCATCGACACCGGCCCGACGGCCCACGGCCGCCCGCTGGAGGTCGGCGAGCCCGCCTGCCCGTCACGTCGTCCGCCATCTCTTCGTCACCTCGCCGCCGGGCGCCGGCGTCGGACCGGTACCGCGAGCAGCACGAACACGAGCAGGACCGCGCCGGCGACCGTCATCCACGCCGAGCGGTG
>NZ_LWGL01000212.1 GCF_001722485.1 Cellulosimicrobium cellulans
GGCCGCGCGCGTGGCGCGTCGGCTCGAGGAGTGCCCGGACGTGCTCGACGCGCACGGCGCCGCCGCCGCGCACGCACGCCTGCAGCTCGTGCCCGGCGTCGGGGTGTGGACCGCGGCCGAGGTCGCGCAGCGCGCGCTGGGCGACGCCGACGCCGTGTCGGTCGGCGACTTCCACCTCGCCAAGGCGGTCGGCTGGGTGCTGACCGGCGAGCGTGTGGACGACGCGCGCATGCTCGAGCTGCTCGCGCCGTACGCGCCGCACCGCTACCGCGTCGTCCGGCTCCTGGAGATCTCCGGGCGCGCCCGGCCGCCGGCCCGCGGGCCGCGGCTGTCCATCCAGGACCACCGCCGCCACTGACGACGGCGGTGGCCCTCGGAGGTCACTCCGGGAGCGCGCACGTCCCGTCGACGCACACCCCGGCGTCGTCCGACCCGACCATCGTGAAGCCGTGCTCGGCGCGCTGCGGCGCCGCGGCCTCGGACGCGGACAGGCTCAGGAGCGTGGTCCGGCGGGGGTTCGCGATCGAGTGGTAGAGACCTGAGGCGTGCTGGTGGTTCGCCGTGGTGTCGGTCATGGTGATCCTCCTCGTGGGGTTCACGGGCACCGGGGAGCGGATGGGGCCGGCGACGGTGCGGCCTCGCCCGGGGTGCGGGTGATCCAGTGTGGGGTGAAACCGCGCCGTCGGGCCACCGGGCCGGGGTGTGAGGTGGACCTCAGACGGTGGCCGCCTCGCGCGCGGCCTCCTCGAGCACCTGGACGAAGACCGCTGGGTCCTGCGCGCCCGAGACGCCGTAGCGGCCGTCGACGACGAAGAACGGGACGCCGTTGATCCCGTACGCGCGCGCCTGGTCGATGTCGGCCTGGACGTCGTCGGCGTACCGGTGGTCCTCGAGCGCGGCCACGACCTCGTCACGGTCGAGCCCGACCTCGGCCGCGAGGTCCGCGAGGACCTCGACCCGGCCCACGTGGCGCCCCTCCTCGAAGTACGCCTTGAGGAGACGCTCCTTCATCTCGACCTGGCGGCCGTGCGCCTTCGCGTGGTGCAGCAGCTCGTGCGCGGTGAGCGTCTTCGTGTGCCGGAGGGCGTCGAAGTCGTACGACAGGCCCTCGGCCGCGGCGAGCTGGGTCATCTGCGCGAGCATCTGCTCGACCTGCGCGGGCGGCATGCCCTTGTGCCCGGCGAGGAAGTCGACCTCGGTGCCCTCGAAGTCGACGGGCGTGTCCGGCGCGAGCTCGAACGAGTGGTACTCGATCTCGACGCGCGGGGCGAACCCGCGCTCCGCGAGCCGGTCGAGCGCCGTCTCGAGGCGCCGCTTGCCGATGTAGCACCACGGGCACGCGACGTCCGACCAGATGTCGACCCGCACGACCTGCGCGGTGGGGGCATCGGGCGCGGGGACGCCGGGCGTCGGGAGGGATTCCGTCATGGACGGGTCAACCCGGCGCCGTCGTCACGGATTCCCCGGCCCCGCTGTGACGTGCGCCGCGCGATGGAGGTCCTGGAGCACCATGATCTCAGCGCCGTGGTGGATGAGCTCGCGGTTGAGGTGCGCGACGAGGTGCGCGAACGGCGACTGCGCGTCGATCTCGGTCGCCTGGCTCAGCCCGACCGTGAACACCTCGTCCTCGGGCAGCGCGTCCACGCCGGCGCGCCACCGGTCGACCGCCTCGCGCAGCCCGGCGACGGCGGGCCCGACCTCGCCCGAGAGCTCCACCGCGTCACGACGGCGCTCGTGGTCCCCGAACGTCCACTCCCACCGCTCGACGAACACCTCGGTGAGGTGCGCGACGAGCCACGCGATCGTCCGTGGCTGCGGCGAGTCGTGACCGGCCGGCCACTCCATGACCCACTCCCCCGGCCCGAGCGTGCGCGGCGAGCGCTCCTCGCCCCGGCGCACCACCCGCAGCGCGTCCGGGCCGGGCTCCCACCTGAGCTCCTCCTGGGTGAGCGTCGCCAGGCGCCCCGCGAGCTCGAGCCAGGAGAAGCCGAGCTGGCCACGGACCACCGCGAGCGGCGTCGGGACCGACAGGATCGACCAGTCGAAGTCCGGGCTGCCGTAGACCGGCGCGTCCTCTCCCGGAGTGCCGGCCTGCGTGCCGTGCTGCGTTCCCTGCGGTGCTGCCTGCTCGGTCATCGTGAGCCTCCTCGCCCGTCGTGGGAGACACTAGGAGGCCCCTCCCACACCGACCGACCGGAGCCTCCCGTGCGCGTCCGCCCCCGCACCGTCCTGCTCGTCGCCACCGGGATCGCCGTCGTGCTCCTCGTCGCGCTCGTCCTCTTCCTCGCGTCGACGGGTCTCGACGGCGTCGCCGGCTGAGCCGTCCGCCGCGCGCGGAGCGTCGGCGCGCGCCATGCTGCGGGGGTACCCCGCCGAGCAGGAAGGACGTCGCATGAGCGCACCGGAGCAGGCATCCGTCCAGTCGTCCGAGCACGGACCCGACCCGCAGCTCGTGCTCGTCCGGCACGGGGAGACGGAGTGGAGCGCGACCGGGAAGCACACCGGGCGCAGCGACATCCCGCTCACGGGGACGGGCGAGGAGCAGGCGGCCGCGGCAGGCGCGTGGCTGCAGCGGTGGGCCGACGAGCGCGGCCGTCGCCCCGCTGTCGTGCTCTCCAGCCCCCGGCAGCGCGCGCGGCGCACTGCCGAGATCGCCGGCTTCGCGGACCCGCCCACGGACGAGGACCTCGCCGAGTGGGACTACGGCCCCGTCGAGGGGCGCACGTCGCGCGAGATCTCCGCCGAGCTCGGCCGGGAGTGGCTCGTCTTCCGCGATGGGGTCAACGTGCTCGACGCACCCGACGGGCGCCGCGGCGAGGAGCTCGACGACGTGGCGGCTCGCTGCGCCCGGGTGCTCGCCCGCGTCGAGCCGACCCTGCAGGACGGCGGTGACGTGGTCCTGTTCGCCCACGGTCACCTGCTGCGCGTCCTCGCGACGGTGTGGCTCAACGTCGACCCCGGGCTGGGGGCGCGGCTCGAGCTGAGCACGGCGACGATCTGCCTGCTCGGGTACGGGCACGGGCTGCGCACCATCGAGGGCTGGAACCTTCCGGCGACCGGCTGACCAGGGCGGTTCCTCCCCGCCGGCCCTCCCCGGGAGCCCGCCGAGGTGGCAGCATGCTCCCCATGGGTCTCAGCGAGAAGCATCTCACCGAGGGCGAGCACGTCGTCATGGAGCTCAAGGAGCACGCCAAGGCGCTGTTCTGGCCGCTCGTGCTGCTCGTGGCCCTCGTCGCGGCCGTGGTCGTCACGGTGCTGCTCGTCCCGAACGACGTCGCACGCTGGGTCGTCGCGGGGATCGCGCTCGTCGCGGCGGTGGTGTGGGTGCTCGTGCCGTGGCTGCGCTGGCGCACCACCGAGTACACGGTGACGAACAAGCGCATCGCGATGCGATCGGGGATCATCACGCGCTCCGGCCGCGACATCCCGCTCTACCGCATCAACGACGTCAACTACGAGAAGGGCCCGGTCGACCGGCTGTTCGGCTGCGGCACGCTCGTCATCTCGGACGCGACCGACAAGCCGGGCCTCGAGCTGCACGACGTCCCCGACGTCGAGTCCGTCCAGGTGCGCCTGCACGACCTGCTGTTCACCGCGGACGACGGCTCCGACGACGGCGAGTGGCCGCCGACCGAGCCGCCCCGCGGCCCGCGCCCCCCGCGGATCCCGCGCGCCGGCCGCTGACGAGCCGCCCGGCCCGACGTCCCGGCCGGTCCGGGGTCTCAGTCCGCGATCCGGTGCCCCGCGACCGTCTCGGCCCGGGTCAGCATCTCGGCCGAGAGGGTGATGTCGCCCGCCAGCTGTGCCTCGAGCAGCCGGCGTGCGACGGCGGCCGCGCGCTCCGACTCGGCGCCGCGCGTCGTCCACGCGGCGTACCAGTCCGCGAGCGTCACGCCGTGCTCGGGGCGGTAGCAGACGTTCACCGCGTCGCCGGCGCGGAGCTCGCCCGGCGTGAGCACGCGCAGGTACGCACCCGTGCGGTTGGCCTCGGCGAAGCGCTTGACCCAGCCCTGCTCGCCGAGGCGCCGCGCGAACGTCGAGCACGGCGTGCGCGGCTGCGTCACCTCGAGCAACGCCGTCCCGACGGCCCACCGCTCCCCCACCACCGCGGCGGTCACGGGGATGCCGCGCACCCGCAGGTTCTCGCCGAACAGCCCCGGCACGACGGGATAGCCGAGCTGCTCCGACCACCACTCGGCGTCGTCCTGCCCGTAGGCGTAGACGGCCTGGTCCTCGCCGCCGTGGTTCGCGCGGTCGGCCTGGAGGTCGGCGTGGAGCCCGAGGCGCCGGACGCGCACCGGTCCCTCGACAGGACGCTTGTCGATCGCGGTGACGCCGACGGGCCCGTCGTCGGGCAGCAGGGCGTGCACGCGGCAGACGGCGAGCACCTCCCCGGTCGGGGCGGACGACGCGAGAACGGTCACGGGGGCGGTGGCGGTCGTGCTCATCCTCGGATTGTGGCAGCCCGCGGGCGCCACGAACACGTGTTCTCGCACCCTCGAGAACGGGGCTGCGCACCGGAACCGGCGCAAACCGGTCGGTAATCCCGTGCTCGGCGTCAGGCGAGGCGGCGCGTCGTCTCGCGCCAGCGCTCGAGGCGCGCGACGGCGGCGGCCCGCCCCGGTCCGGGCCCGACCGGGTCGTCGGCCACCACGCGCGGCTCGACC
>NZ_LWGL01000213.1 GCF_001722485.1 Cellulosimicrobium cellulans
GGCGACGCCGAGCTCGAGCGCCCGGGGGACGATCGACCACCGGCTGCTCCGGGTGCTGGCGTCCGTGCGCGGCATGGCCTCTCCTCGGGTCGTCGGACGGTGCCCGCTCGACGCTAGCCGAGGCGCTCCGCGCCCGCGCCCGGGGAGCGCTCGCACCCGCCCGGCTGGGACACTGGGCCCGTGCCCGACACCACCCCAGCGCCCGCCCCGTCCGCCACGAGGCCCGGCTCGACGCGACCGGTCGCGGGCGTCCTGCTCACCCCCGGCGCGGGCGCCGGCCGCGACCACCGCTCGCTCGTCGCGATCGAGGAGGCTCTCGCGGCCCTGCCCGAGCCGGTGCCCGTGCGCCGGGTCGACTTCCCGTACCGCCTGGCGGGCAAGCGCATGCCCGACCGTCCTCCCGTGGCGATCGCGCACGTGCGAGAGCAGGCCGAGGACCTCGCCGCCGACCTGGGCACGACGACCGACCGTCTCGTCCTCGGCGGGCGCTCGTACGGCGGGCGCATGTGCTCGATGGCCGTCGCGGAGGGACTGCCCGCGGCGGGGCTCGCGCTCATCAGCTACCCCCTGCACCCGCCGGGCAGGCCGGACCGGCTGCGCACCGAGCACCTGCCCGACGTCCACGTCCCGACGCTCGTCGTCCAGGGCCGCACGGACCCCTTCGCGACGCCCGACGAGCTCACCGAGCACCTCGCGGCGGTCCCCGGGCCCGTGACGCGCGTCGAGCTGCCCGGTGCGCACGACCTCAAGGGCCAGGACGGCGCGGTGTGCGACGCGCTCGTCGCGTGGCTCGGGAGCCTCGGGGCCCGCTGACGCGGCCGGGGTCGACGGCTGTCCTCCCTCCCTGTCACCGCCGTCGTACCCCAGTACCGCGGCGTCGACGCATGGCGGGGGCTCCGTCGCGCCGCCTGCCGCTGCACGACGACGTCCGCGGCGACGAGCGCCGAGCCTGGCGCGAGCAGGCGGTGCAGCACGGGCGTCGTCAGGCCGAACGGCGGGTTCGCGACGACCCGGAACGGCCGCCGCGGGAGGCGGAGCTCCGCCAGGTCGGCCTCGACGACGGTCACGGGGGCGCCCGCGAACCGCTCGCGCAACCGCTGCGCCCTCCCGGGGTGGAGCTCGACGGCGAGCACGCGCGCGCCCGCGTCGACGAGGTGGCGCGTGAGCGCGCCGTCGACGCATCTCCGGCGAACCGGTCGGGACCCGCCCGTTCCGCACGAGCCCGTCGCTGCGTACGATGTGGCCGCGACCTGGCCGAACACCCGGAGGACCCCATGCGCGCAGCACCTCGCGCCGTCGCGACCGTGCCGCTCGCGGCCGTCGCGCTCGCCGGGCTCGTCGTCCTCGCCGCGCCTGCCGTCGCGGCGGACGGCGACCGCGGCGGCGAGCTCGCCGTCACGGCCGACGGGGTCTCGTTCGACGCCACGCGGCTCGGCGGTGACGGCAGCGGGTGGCTGAGCTACGCGGTCACGGCGCTCGACGGCTCGCACACCTGGTTCCTGGGCGACCGGTACACGACCCGCGAGGCCGCCGACGGGCACCTCGACCTCGACGTCCCCCGACGCGGCCCGTACCGCGACGGGTGGTGCGTGACGTGGGTCCACATGAACGGCCTGGAGGACCAGTTCGCCGGCTGGGCGGGCGACGCCCCCGCGTGCACGACGACGACCTCGTCGCCCTCGCCGGAGCCGCCGCCCGCGCCGAGCGAGCCGCCGGCGCCCCCGGCACCGCCGCCCGCGGATCCGGCGCCTCCTGCGGCCGCGGCCGCGCTCCCGGCACCGCCGGCGCAGGACACGGCGCCCGAGCCGGAGCCGGAACCGTCGGAGACGCCCACGCCGACGCCCACGCCCACCGAGACCCCGACGCCGACCGCCTCCCCCACCCCGGAGGAGACGGAGGACCGGCCAGAGCCGGCGCGCACGCCGCTCGTGGCGGCGGGCGAGCGCGGGACGCCGCCGCCGCCCGGCGAGACGTTCCCCGTCCTCGCGGTCGCAGGCGTGGGCGGCCTCCTGGCCGCCGCGGCGGGCGGGGTGATCCTGCTGCTGCGCCGCGTCGTCTGAGCGTCCTCTCGCGCGGCCGCGCACCGCCGTGGCAGGGTGCGGTCATGACGTGGACAGCACGCTTCGTGGGCGGGGACCTCGACGGCCAGGTGACGGAGCTCGACGACGACGCGCTCGACTGGTCGGGGCACTACGTGCACGGCCCGGACGAGGGCCGCGCGACGCACATCCTCACGCAGGCGGACCGCCCCCTGCACGCCCAGCGGTACGAGCGCCGTCCGGCGCCCGACACGAGCACCGACTACCTCATGGTGCTCGTGCCCTGACACACCGGCGCCGGTGCCGGGCACGACACAGCGCGAGGCCGGCATCGACCAACGTCCTCCAGAACGCCGAAGGCCCGGAACCGTGAGGTTCCGGGCCTTCCGTGGAGCCGCCTGTCGGAATCGAACCGACGACCTATTCATTACGAGTGAATCGCTCTACCGACTGAGCTAAGGCGGCGTGCTGCGTCCCGTTCCGCTCCGCGAACCGGTGGCAACGAGCGCCTACTGTACCCGGCGATCGGCCCAGACTCCAAAGCGGCGGGATTCCGCCGCTCCTGGGCCGCGCGAGGCCGGCCGACGGCTCAGCAGACGAGCCCGTCCTGGGGCACCGTGCCGTCCACGAGGTAGGCGTCGACGGCGTCGCCGACGCACGCGTTGGACCGCCCGTACGCGGTGTGGCCCTCGCCCTCGAACGTGACGAGCACGGCGGAGTCGAGCGTCTTCGCGAGGCCCTCCGCCCAGACGTACGGCGTCGCGGGGTCGTTCGTCGTGCCGACGACGACGATCGGCGCGGCACCCGACGCGTGCACGTCGAACTCCTGCTCGACGGCGGGGTACGGCCAGTCGGCGCACGTGAGGCCGCCGTAGGTGAAGAACGAGCCCATGGTCGGGGCGGCCTCCTCGAGCCGCTCGCGCTGGGCCTCCATCGCGGCCGGGTCGCCGTCCTGGCGGTCGTCGAGGCAGTTGATCGCGCGGAACGCCTCGGTCGAGTTCGTCGCGAACGAGCCGTCGGGGTTGCGGTCGTTGTAGAAGTCCGCGAGGTACAGGAGCATCGAGCCGGTCCCCTGGTCGAACGCCTCGGTGAGGGCCTGGGTGAGCGCGGGCCAGCTGAGGTCGTTGTACAGCGTCACCGCGATGCCGTAGAACGCGAGCGTCTGCGTGACGCGGCGGTCGGAGTCCGTGGGCAGCGGGTTCTGCTTGGCCCGGTCGAGCAGCTGGCGCACCTGCGCCATGCCCTCGTCCACGTCGCCGCGCAGCGGGCACGACCCCCCGGCCTGGCAGTCCTCGACGTAGGCGCGCAGCGCGTTCTCGAAGCCCACGGCCTGCTGCTCGGAGACCTCGTCCTCCGAGAGCGTCGTGTCGATCGCGCCGTCGAGCACCAGGCGCCCGACCTTGTCCGGGAACAGGCCCGCGTACGTCGCGCCGAGCTGGGAACCGTAGGAGTACCCGAGGTACGCGAGCGTCTCGTCGCCGAGGACGGCGCGGAGCATGTCCATGTCACGGGCGGCGCTCTGCGTGTCCACGTGGCCGAGCAGCGCGCCCGTGTTCTCCTCGCAGGCCTGCGCCCACGCGGCGAGCTCGGCCGCCATGGCCTCCCGGCCTGCCGCGTCGTCGGCGAAGTCCTTCGACAGCGACTCGTCCTTGCGGGCGTCGTCGAAGCACTCGACCGCGCTCGAGGACCCGACGCCGCGCGGGTCGAACCCGACGAGGTCGTACGCCTCCTTGACCGGCTCGCCGATCATCGACGCCGCGTCGCCGACGAAGTCCACGCCCGAGGCCCCCGGACCGCCCGGGTTCGTCAGCAGGGAACCGATCCGCTCCCCGCTCGCGGGCAGCCGCTTGAGCGCGAGCTCGATCTCCCCCGCACCGGGGTCGTCCCAGGACAGCGGCGCGCGCGCCGTCGTGCACTCCCAGCCCGACCCGCAGTCCTCCCACGCGAGCGTCTGGCCGTAGAACTCCTCGAAGCCCGCGGGGCCCGTCTCGCCCGTGCCCTGCGACGTGCCGGACGACGCCGCCTCGTCCGCAGGGGTCTGCGTCTTGGGGGCGACGGAGCAGGCGCCGACGACGAGGGCGAGCGCGAGGGAGGAGGCGCAGAGGCGGGCGCGGAGGTTCACCCGGACACGGTAGCCGCTCGGAACCGGCACGAACCGGACGACGGACCGTCGCACCCGTCCTTTCACGCGCTCTTCACCGCCCCGTCGGGACGGCGCGGTGCGAGCGGGGCTACGGCTGCTGCACCCACGCCGCCGGGCCCGTCGCGCCCGGCGCGGCAGGCGGCACGAGGACCGTCCCCTCCCGCCCGAGCTCGACGCTCACCTCGGCGGACGCGTCCACGTCCGCAGGCACCGCGACGACCGACGTCGCCGGGACGTAGTCCATCGTGCACACCGTGTCCGGCGGGATCTCGACGAACGTCACGACGACGGCGCCGTCCCGGACCACCGCCTCCGGCTCGGCGACGAGCGGGCACCCGCTCGAGCCGTACGTGACGACGTACAGCAGGCCCGGCTCGGCGCTCCACGCGGCGCCCGTGCCGCCGTCGACGGGGGCGTCGACGCCGGGCGGCAGGCCCCGGCCGTGCGCGCCCGCCTCGAGCGGCATGGC
>NZ_LWGL01000214.1 GCF_001722485.1 Cellulosimicrobium cellulans
CGCCGCGGCGCTCGCGGCGACCCTCGCCCTCGGCGCGGTGGGCGCGTCGGCGGGCGCCGCCGTCGGGCACGACGGGAACGGCCACGGCTCCCGCCACGGCCGCGGGCACGAGCGCGGCCACGGTGGTGGCCATGGCTGGGGCCACGGGAAGGGCGAGACGCTGCGCGTCGCGACGTACAACGCGAGCCTCAACCGCGCCGCGGCGGGCGAGCTCGAGGCGGACCTGTCGACGCCGGACGACCCGCAGGCCGCGACGATCGCCGAGGTGCTGCAGCGCACCCGCCCGGACGTCGTCCTGCTCAACGAGTTCGACTTCGTGCCCGACGGCCGGGCCGTCGACCTGTTCCGCGACAACTACCTCGAGGTCCCCCAGGGCGGCGCGGAGCCGATCGAGTACCGGTACGCGTACGTCGCGCCGTCGAACACCGGGATCCCGAGCGGGCACGACCTCAACAACGACGGCACCGTGGGCGGCCCGGACGACGCGTTCGGCTTCGGGGCGTTCGAGGGCCAGTACGGCATGGCCGTGCTGTCGCGGTACCCCATCGAGACGGACGACGTGCGCACGTTCCAGCACTTCCTGTGGAAGGACATGCCGGGCGCGCTCCTCCCGGACGACCCCGCCACGCCGGAGCCGGCCGACTGGTTCTCCCCGGAGGAGCTCGACGTCGTGCGGCTGTCGAGCAAGTCGCACTGGGACGTGCCGGTGCGCGTGGGCCGCGAGACGGTGCACGTGCTCGCGTCCCACCCGACGCCGCCGACGTTCGACGGGCCCGAGGACCGCAACGGCCGCCGCAACCACGACGAGATCCGGTTCTGGGCCGACTACGTCACCCCGGGGAAGGCGTCGCGGTACGTCTACGACGACGAGGGGCGCCGCGGCGGGCTGCGGCCCAGCGAGTCGTTCGTGATCGTGGGCGACCAGAACGCCGACCCGCTCGACGGCGACTCGGTCGACGCCGCGATCGACCAGCTCCTCGACCACCGGCGGATCACCGACCCGCTGCCCGCGTCGGAGGGCGGTCCCGAGGCGGCCGCGCTCCAGGGCGGCGCGAACGCGACGCACGAGGCCGACCCGGCGTACGACACCGCGGACTTCGCCGACACCGCGCCGGGCAACCTGCGCGCCGACTACGTGCTGCCGTCGCGCGACCTGCGGGTCCGGGACGCCGGCGTGTTCTGGCCCGTGCAGGCCGACCCGCTCTCGCGCCTGACCGGCACGTTCCCGTTCCCGAGCAGCGACCACCGGCTCGTGTGGGTGGACCTGAAGGTGGGCGGCGGCCGCCGCTGAGAGATCGGCGCCCGGGGCGACGATCGTGGCGCGATCGCCCGCCCCGGGTGCACACTCGTCGAGGCTGTCGCGCTCACCGACGAGCGGCAGGCCCCTCCAGCCGGCCCCGCGCCGGCTCACGGCACCGTCGCCCGCGACGCGCGCCTCCGTCGTCCGGCCCGACGACACCCACGCCCCCGCCCGGACCGCGCGTGCTCCTCGGCGAGCACGGCCTTCCCCTGTCGCGGCCCGGGCGCCGCCGGACCCTGGAGCACACCATGAGACGAGTCCCCACCGTCCTGGCCGCCGCAGCGACGACGCTGCTGCTGGCCGCCGCCCCCGCCGCCGCGCACGGCGGCGGCCGGCCCGACCCCCGCCCGCCGACCGTCACCGACATCACCACCGGCCTAGTCGGGCCGCTGAGCGTCGCGGCGGGCCACCACGGCACCACCTACGTCACCCAGGACTTCGCCGGTCTGCTGACCGCCGTCGGCCGCGACGGCACGCAGACCGTCCTCTACGAGTCGGGCGGCCCCGAGGTCGCCGGCGTCTCGTACGACGGCCACCGGACGCTCACGTTCACCGAGACCGTCGCCGACCCCGAGACCATGGCCGTCACGGCGTCGGTGGTCAAGACCCAGCGCCTCGACCGGCGCGGCGGGCCGAGCGGCACCCCGGGCCTCCTCGTGGACACGTACGCGTACGAGCAGGCCAACAACCCCGACGGCGGCGTCACCTACGGGCTGCGCGACACCGACCCTGCGTGCGTCGCCCAGGTCCCGGAGAACCCGATGTTCCCCGCGCTGTACCAGGGGATCAAGGACTCCCACGCCTACGCGACCACGTCGTGGTTCGGTACCACGTTCATCGCGGACGCCGGCTCGAACACCGTCCTGTCGGTGGACCACCGCGGCAAGGTCCGCACGGTCGCCGTGCTGCCCGCGCAGCCCGCGGCGATCACCCCGGAGGCCGCCGCGGCCGTCGGGTGGCCGGAGTGCACCGTCGGCCAGACGTACTGGTTCGAGCCCGTCCCGACCGACGTCGAGATCGGCCCGTTCGGCCAGCTCTACGTGTCGCTCCTGCCCGGCGGCCCGGAGGACCCGAGCCTCGGGCTCGGCGCCCGCGGCGCCGTGTACACGGTCGACCCGTGGCGCGGGAAGACGCGGCAGGTCGCGACGGGCTTCGTCAGCGCGACCGACCTCGCGGTCAGCCCCCGCGGCGACGTCTACGTGGCCGAGCTGTTCGGGGGCCGGATCTCCGAGGTGAAGCGCGGCGGACCGCGCACCGTGGTCGAGGCCCCGCTGCCCGCCGCGCTCGAGTGGGACGGCCGCGGGCTGCTCGCGACGACGAACGCCCTGCCCGGCGAGGGGGCACCGCCCGACGGCCACCTCGTGCGGATCGACCTCGGCAAGCGCTGGGGCCACTGGGGCCGCTGACCCCGAGGAGCCGAGCACGAGGTCCGTGACGTTCTCCACCCGGGAACGGCACGGACCTCGTGCGCGGCGGGGCGACGGCGGCGGTCGGGTGCGCGGGGCCGTCCGGTCAGACGCGCGCCGCGCGGCGCAGCGCGTCGAGGCTCGCGCGGACGTCGTCGTCCGTCGTGGCCCAGCCGCTCACGGAGATCCGCAGCACGGACCGGCCGTGCCAGCGCGAGCCCGACATCCACGCCGTGCCGTCCGCGAGGAGGCGCCGCACGACGTCCTGGGTCCGCGCGTCGTCGCCGAACGACGCGCACACCTGCGTGAAGACGACGTCGTTGAGCACGGTCGCGCCGTCGATCGAGCGCAGGCCGTCGGCGAACGCTGCCGCGTGCCGCACGAAGCCGTCGACGAGGTCGGCGACGCCCGAGCGGCCGAGCGCGCGCAGCACCGCCCACACCGGGAAGGCGCGACCGCGGCGCGAGAGCTCCGGCACCTTGTCGAGCGGGTCGCCCACCTCGCTCTGGATGAGGTAGTCGCCGTGCATCCCCATCGCCGCGCGCAGCGGCGCGGGGTCGGCGACGATCGCGAGGCCGCAGTCGTAGGGCACGTTGAGCGTCTTGTGGGCGTCGGTCGCCCACGAGTCGGCGCGCTCGTACCCGGCGACGAGGTGCCGTAGCGCCGGTGACGCCGCCGCGAACAGGCCGAACGCGCCGTCGACGTGCACCCAGGCGCCGTGCCGGTGCGCGACGTCGACCACGTCGGCGAACGGGTCGAACGCCCCCGAGTGCACGTTGCCCGCCTGGAGGAGGACGACCGTCGGGACGTCGCCGCCCTCGCCCGCGCCCGGTGCGGCGTCGAGCGCGGCGGCGAGCGCCGCCGCCGAGACACGGCCCTGGTCGTCGGCCGCCACGACCTCCGGCGCCCCCAGGCCGAGGTAGGACAGGGCGAGGTCGACCGACTCGTGCCGCTCGGCGCCCACCAGCACGCGCACGCGCGGCGCGCCCGTCAGGCCGTCGCGGCGCACGTCCCACCCCACCCGGCGCAGGACCTCGGTGCGCGCGGCCGCGAGCGCCGTGAAGTTCGCCGTCGTCGCGCCGGTGACGAACCCGACCGCGCTCGTCGCGGGGAGGCCGAGGAGCTCGAGCAGCCACGCGCTCGCCACGTCCTCGACCGCGGTGTGCGCGGGGGTGAGCGTGCGCAGGGCCGCGTTCTGGTCCCACGCGCTCGTGAGCCAGTCGGCCGCGAGCGCCGCCGGGTGGGTGCCGCCGATGACCATGCCGTAGAAGCGGCCGGACGGCATCGCGGTGAGACCTGGTCCGCACGCGGTGGCGAGGAGGTCGACGACGTCCGTGGCCGGGGTCGGGCCGTCGGGGAGGTCCGTGCCGAGGGCGGCGGCGACGTCGTCGACGGTCGCCTGCGGCGGGACCGGCCGCGTCGCGAGGGTGTGCAGCCACGTCGTCGCGTGCTGGTGGGCGCGGTCCAGGGCCGCGTCGCGGTCGTCCATGCCGGGTCCTCCCCGAGGCCGTGCCCGTGGTGGACGGCGCCCGTCCGCCCCTGTTCTCGAGGCGGGGGACGCCCGTCCATCCCGAAGAGATGCGCGCGGCCGCGCGGTGATACATCCCGAGCACGAGGTTGCTGCCGGTATCCGGCCGATACCGGCAGCAACGTCGTGCTCGGCGGGGCCTGTGGACGACGCCTGCGGCGGCCGGCCGGCCGTTGCTACGGTCGCGGCGCGACGCGGGCACCCGGCCCGCGCGGTGGAGGTCCCGGGGGCGCGCGTGGCACAGGTCGAGGTCGACACCGACGCGCTCGCGCTCGCCGCCGCGCGCGCGGCGGGT
>NZ_LWGL01000215.1 GCF_001722485.1 Cellulosimicrobium cellulans
GGCGGGCGCAGCGCGTGCGCGACGCCGTGGCGGCACTGCTCGACGCCGGTGAGCTGCCCCTGCGGGCGGTGCGGGACGAGGGCGCCGCGAGCGCTGTCGGGTCGGTCGCGCTCGTCGGCGGCGGCCCGGGCGACACGGGCCTGATCTCGGTGCGCGGTCGCCGGCTGCTCGCCGCGGCGGACGTCGTCGTCGTGGACCGGCTCGCGCCGCGCGGTCTGCTCGACGAGCTGGGGGACGACGTCGTGGTGGTCGACGTGGGCAAGACGTCGGGCAACCACCCCGTGCCCCAGGCGGAGATCAACGCCGTCCTCGTGCAGCACGCGCTCGCCGGGCGGCACGTCGTGCGGCTCAAGGGCGGCGACCCGTACGTGTTCGGCCGCGGCGGCGAGGAGCTCGACGCGTGCCGCGAGCATGGCATCCCCGTCGAGGTCGTCCCCGGCGTGACGAGCGCCGTGTCCGTGCCCGCCGCCGCGGGGATCCCGGTGACCCATCGCGGCGTCTCGCGCGGCTTCACGGTACTGACGGGCCACGAGGACGTCGGCAAGGTCCCCCCTGCCTCCGACCACACGGTCGTGCTGCTCATGGGCGTGTCCCGTCTCGCCGAGACCGCGGACGCGCTCGTCGCGCAGGGCCGCTCGCCGCAGACACCGGTCGCGGTGGTCGAGGACGGTTACGGGCCGCGGCAGCGCACGACCGTCGGGACGCTCGCGACGATCGCCGACCGCGCGCGCGAGGCCGGCGTGCGCCCGCCCGCCGTCACGGTCGTGGGCGACGTCGTGCGCCTCTCCCCCGCCTGGGGGGACTGACCGTCGGCGATTCCGATGCGTCCTCGGGGGACGGCAGGTCGGACCGTGCGGCGCGGCGCTGAGCGACGCGTACCCGGTTCACGGCCGCGACCCGGCGGTCGTCCGCGCGAAGCGCTCGGTAGAGGCCCCAACGTCGACCGATCGCCAGGAGTGCGAGCCACCACCCGACGGAGGCCAGCAGGAGGCTCCACCACGGGAACGGGTCGCCGAGCTCGTAGCAGCGCGTGCATGCATCCATGACCCTCGTCTCTTGAGCATGGAACCAGGCAGCAGGCGGGAACGACGACGCAGCCGCGAGTGCCAGGACCCCGAACGTGACCTTCCACCCGGCTCGCCACGCTGCCTTGGTGTCACCGACGACGCGCCGAGGGATGCGCGACCTCCCAGGTTCGGGCTTCACGGCCAGGAGACTACGCGCCGGCTTGACCGCACGAGGCAGGATTGGTCGCGTGCGTACGACGTTGAGGAGCCTCGTGCTCGACCCGGATCCCGGCAGCCTGCCTGCGGACGCGTCGGCGTTCTCGACGAACGCTCGGTTGACGGTCGGGCCTGCTGACGGTGCCGGCGAGGAGACGCTCGACGTCACCGTCTGCACCCCGGAGTGGCTCGCTCACGCCTGCGGCAGGACGGGCGGCATCTACGACGCACGGCACCATGTCGTCGTCTCCCTGGAGCGATTCGACCAGCGGGTCCTCCACGACTGGTTCAAGGCCAGAGTGGAGCGCGTCGAGCGCGACGACTGGATCCAGGTGGGCCACAGGCTCGCCCGGCTCGGCTACTGGGAGTTCGAGGACTACTCGCCTGAGGGGGCGCCGCCGGCAGCCCGCCGCTAGCACCGACGACGTCGAGGAGGACGAGCTAGAGCAGGCGGCGCTGCGCAGCCCAGCGTGTGAGCTCGTGCCGCGACGACAGCTGGAGCTTGCGGAGCACCGCGGACACGTGGGTCTCGACCGTCTTGATGGAGATGAACAGCTCGGACGCGACCTCACGGTAGGTGTAGCCGCGCGCGATGAGCCGCATGACCTCCTGCTCGCGCGCCGAGAGCCGGTCGAGTTCGTCGTCGCGCACCGCGACGTCGCCCGCGCCCGTGCCGAACGCGTCGAGGACGAAGCCCGCGAGGCGGGGTGAGAACACGGCGTCGCCGCCCGCGACCTGACCGACGGCCGCCGACAGGTCGGGGCCGGAGATCGCTTTCGTCACGTAGCCGCGCGCCCCGGCGCGGATGACGGCGACGACGTCCTCCGCGGCGTCGGACACCGACAGCGCGAGGAACCGCACGTCGCCGAGGACGTCCGCGCAGCGCTGGATCACCTCGGCTCCCCCGCCGCCGTTCCCGCCGGGCAGGTGCACGTCGAGCAGCACCACGGGCGGGCGCAGGGCGTGCACGCGCTCGACGGCCGACACCACGTCGTCCGCCTCGCCGACGACCTGCACGCGCGCCGGTTCGAGGCTCGCGCGCACGCCCGCGCGGAACATGTGGTGGTCGTCGACCAGCACGACGGGCACGGGCGCTGCGGCGCCGTCGGCGGCGGGGCTGGGGATGGTCGTCACGCGGTCTCCTGGGTGGTCTCGCCCGCCGGGCGCTCGGCCCCGGCCTTCGCGGCAGGGTCGACGTCGCGGGGCACGCGCAACCGTACTTCGGTGCCCCAGCCGGGTCGACTGATGATCTCGGCCTTCCCCGCGCGGCGCTGCACCCGCCCGAGGATCGACTCGCGCACCCCGAAGCGGTCGGGGGCGACGTCCTCCATGCGGAACCCGTCGCCGCGGTCGCGCACGAAGACCTCCGCGGCGTCGGCGCTCACCTCGAGGTACACCGAGTAGGGCGGGCGCCCGTGCGCGACGGCGTTGACGAGCGCCTCGCGCGTCGCCTGCAGCAGGGCCGCCGTCGCGGGCGTCGGGACGCAGTCGCCCACCACGACGACGTCGACCACGACCGGGCCCGCCTCCTCGGCGCCGCCCGCCGCGCCGAGGGCCTGCGGCCGTCTCCCGACGCGCCCGTCCTCGACCTCGGCGACGAGCCCGCGCAGCTCGGCGGCGAGGGACGTGCCGGGCGACGGACGGTCGTCGTAGAGCCACTCGCGCAGCTCCCGCTCCTGGGCGCGGGCGAGTCGCGCGACCGTGTCGGCGTCGGACGCCCGCGCGCGGATGAGGGCGAGCGTCTGCAGCACCGAGTCGTGCAGGTGCGCCGCGATGTCGGCGCGCTCGGCCTCGCGCGCCCGCGCCGCGCGCTCGTCGCCGAGCTCGCGCACGAGCCGCAGCCACCACGGGGCGAGGACGATCGCCGCGCCGGCCAGCACCGCGAGCGAGGCGACGGTCGCGCGGACCATCGTCGACATCGAGGTGCTCTGGCTCACCAGCAGCACGATGCCGACCAGCACGAGCACCAGGCCGCCCGCGACGCGCACCACCCCGCCGGGCGTGCGCCCCCCGGCGCGGCTCAGCCACCGGCCGCGCTCCGCGGCGTCGAGCTGGCTCCACGCGAGCGCGGTGCCCGCGAGCGCGATGAGGACGGGGATGACCCACGACACCTCGACGTCGACGCCGGCGCGCAGGGCCACGAGCGCGGCCGCGCCACCGAGCAGGACCACGCCGATCGCGACGTCGCGCACGGGCAGCTGCGTGACCCGGCCCTGCAGGCGCGGGGCGAGGCGGGACAGCGACGCGGGCCGCTGCTCGTCGCGTGCGGTCTCCGGGTCGCCCGTCGGGACGGTGACCCACCAGAACACGTACAGCGCGACGCCCACCCCGCCGGCGAGCCCGAGGAGCACGAGCACGAGGCGCACGGCGCGCACGGGCACGCCGAGGTGCGCCGCGAGACCCGCGGCCACGCCGCCGATCCACCGGCCGGTCTCGGGCCGGCGCAGCGGCAGGCCGGTCCGGCCCGGCGCGGTGCGCGCAGGGGTCGTCGGCCCGCCGGGTGCGGGGCGCGGGGGCGGGGTCGCCTCGGACGTCACACCCCGATCGTCACACGCCGAAAGCACCCCGAGGGGCGTCCGCGGCCGATCCCAGGGTCGTGGCGCGCCGGATTCAGGGTCCGGTCAGGGGGGAACCCGATACCTGGGGGCCGGACCCCGGCGCCAGCATGGAGGCATGAGCACACCGCACCTTCCTCCGGAGTCCCCCGCGGGACCGGCGGGACCGGACGAGCCGGCCTCCGCCGGCACGCCCCCTCACGCCCCGTCGCCCGACGCGGGCCGTCGCCCGTCGAGCACGGACGGGTTCTTCGACGCCGTGCGCCGCACCGGTGTCACCCGCGCCGACGACCGCTGGATCGGCGGCGTCGCGTCCGGCGTGGCCGAGCGCTTCGGCGTCGACCCGCTGATCGTGCGCGGCATCCTCTTCGTCACCTTCTTCCTCTCCGGCGCGGGGCTCGTCCTGTACGGGGCGGCGTGGGCGCTGCTGCCCGAGCGGCGTGACGGCCGCATCCACCTGCAGGAGGCCTTCCGCGGGAACTTCGACGTCGCCATGCTCGGCGCGATCGCCATGGTGGTCGTGGGCCTCAGCTGGGGCGGCGGCTGGTGGTCGTGGTGGGACTACATGGGTCTCGGCTGGCTGAACGGCCTGTTCTGGGTCGCCGCGGTCGTCACGGTCGCGATCGTGGCGGTGTCGGTGCTCAACCGGCGCGGACCCCGCCCCGGCGCGCCGGCTCCCGGCGGCCCGCAGGCCTGGACCGGCGCACCGTACGCCGGCCCTGCGCCGGCCCCGGACGCTGCCGGCACCCC
>NZ_LWGL01000216.1 GCF_001722485.1 Cellulosimicrobium cellulans
CCGTTACATTTTAGGAGGCAACCGCCCCAGTTAAACTACCCACCAGGCACTGTCCCTGGTCCGGATCACGGACCGAGGTTAGACATCCGAAGCGGCCAGAGTGGTATTTCAACGTTGACTCCACCCGCACTGGCGTGCGGGCTTCACGGTCTCCCACCTATCCTACACAAGCCGCACCGAACACCAATACCAAGCTATAGTAAAGGTCCCGGGGTCTTTCCGTCCTGCTGCGCGTAACGAGCATCTTTACTCGTAGTGCAATTTCGCCGAGTTCGCGGTTGAGACAGCGGAGAAGTCGTTACGCCATTCGTGCAGGTCGGAACTTACCCGACAAGGAATTTCGCTACCTTAGGATGGTTATAGTTACCACCGCCGTTTACTGGGGCTTAAATTCTGAGCTTCACCCCGAGGGGTTGACCCGTCCTCTTAACCTTCCAGCACCGGGCAGGCGTCAGTCCGTATACATCGTCTTGCGACTTCGCACGGACCTGTGTTTTTAGTAAACAGTCGCTTCTCCCTGGTCTCTGCGGCCGTCCACGCTCCCACCGCGAGGGTGTTCACGTTTCGGGCCCCCCTTCTCCCGAAGTTACGGGGGCATTTTGCCGAGTTCCTTAACCACGATTCGCTCGATCGCCTTGGTATTCTCTACCTGACCACCTGAGTCGGTTTGGGGTACGGGCGGCTAGAACCTCGCGTCGAGGCTTTTCTTGGCAGCATAGGATCACCCGTTTCGCGCTTGTGCGCTCACTATCAGCTCTCAACCTGTTGCCGGGCGGATTTGCCTACCCGACGGTCTACGGCCTTGGACGTGGTCAACCATCGCCACGCCGGGCTACCTTCCTGCGTCACCCCTGTTAATACGCTTACCTAGTACCGGTTCGGGTCCCGCGCGCCCCCGCCCGGTGACCCCGAAGGGTCGGTGGGCGGGTTTGGGCGGTTAGCATCACCGGGTTCGGTATGGGCGGTTCTTCGCCGGTAGGAGAATGTCAACTCCTTGTCCATCGACTACGCCTGTCGGCCTCGCCTTAGGTCCCGACTTACCCAGGGCGGATTAACCTGGCCCTGGAACCCTTGGTCATTCGGCGGACGGGTTTCTCACCCGTCTTTCGCTACTCATGCCTGCATTCTCACTCGTGTGGCCTCCACCGCTGGGTTCCCCCGCGGCTTCACCGCCCACACGACGCTCCCCTACCCACCTGCGCCCCTGGACCACGAAGGCCTGGGTTCAACGCAGGTGCCACGGCTTCGGCGGTGTACTTGAGCCCCGCTACATTGTCGGCGCGGAATCACTTGACCAGTGAGCTATTACGCACTCTTTCAAGGGTGGCTGCTTCTAAGCCAACCTCCTGGTTGTCTGTGCAACTCCACATCCTTTCCCACTTAGCACACGCTTAGGGGCCTTAGCCGGTGGTCTGGGCTGTTTCCCTCTCGACTACGGAGCTTATCCCCCGCAGTCTCACTGCCACGCTCTGGCTTACCGGCATTCGGAGTTTGGCTGACGTCAGTAACCTTGTAGGGCCCATCGGCCATCCAGTAGCTCTACCTCCGGCAAGAAACACGTGACGCTGCACCTAAATGCATTTCGGGGAGAACCAGCTATCACGAAGTTTGATTGGCCTTTCACCCCTAACCACAGGTCATCCCCCAGGTTTTCAACCCTGGTGGGTTCGGTCCTCCACGCGGTCTTACCCGCGCTTCAACCTGCCCATGGCTAGATCACTTCGCTTCGGGTCTAGACCCAGCGACTGAATCGCCCTGTTCGGACTCGCTTTCGCTACGGCTTCCCCACACGGGTTAACCTCGCCACTGAGCACTAACTCGCAGGCTCATTCTTCAAAAGGCACGCTGTCACCCCAACCAAGGAGGCTCCAACGGATTGTAGGCACACGGTTTCAGGTACTATTTCACTCCCCTCCCGGGGTACTTTTCACCTTTCCCTCACGGTACTGGTCCGCTATCGGTCACTAGGTAGTATTTAGGCTTAGCAAGTGGTCTTGCCAGATTCACACGAGATTTCACGGGCCCCGTGCTACTTGGGATCCCCTTCGGGAGGCCACGCCATTTCGTCTACCGGACTGGCACCGTCTGTGGTCCGCCTTTCAATGCGGTTCGACTATGACGCGACTTTCTGACTCCCCGGTGGACTGTCAGATCCACCAGAAGGGTCCCACAACCCCGGACACGCAACGCCTGACAGCTTTACCACGCGCCCGGTTTGGCCTCATCCGCTTTCGCTCGCCACTACTCACGGAATATCTCTTCCTGCCGGTACTGAGATGTTTCACTTCCCGACGTTCCCTCCACACACCCTATATATTCAGGTGCGGGTCACACGACATGACTCGTGCGGGGTTCCCCCATTCGGAAACCCTCGGATCACAGCTCGTTTGCCAGCTCCCCGAGGCTTATCGCAGGCTACCACGTCCTTCTTCGGCTCCTAGTGCCAAGGCATCCACCCTGTGCCCTTAAAAACTTCACAACCACAACTACATTATTCGCAGAGACCAAGAAACATCACCCACCGACCACGACGGCCGGCAGGATCCGCATCTTGATCACTTCAAAGATGCTCGCGTCCACTGTGCAGTTCTCAAACAACCAACGACCCCGACCCGCACCCGGACCCGCCTACCCACCACCAGCACCCACCAAGCCCCCGAGGGGACCCGCTGCCGTGCTTCGGGCGAGCGGTTCGTGATCCACGGACCGACCCGTACCAGGCACCACCACCCATCGTGGCCGGTGACCTGAGGACCCAACAGTGTGCTCGACGAACCCGAACCGCCCCGCCGTGAGGTTCCACCACCACACCACCACCACCCACCCCCCAAGGGACGGACCAGCAGCGGCCGGCAGGTACTGACACCAGCGCCAACGCTCGAGCTCTTTCGTCAATGTTCCACCCATGAGCAACCACCCCCACACGCGTGCGGCGTGGGCCGTGGCCACCACACCCAGCACCCGTGGGCGCTGCGTGCGTTGTGAGCTCCTTAGAAAGGAGGTGATCCAGCCGCACCTTCCGGTACGGCTACCTTGTTACGACTTAGTCCCAATCGCCAGTCCCACCTTCGACCACTCCCCCCGGCGAACCGGTTGGGCCATGGGCTTCGGGTGTTACCGACTTTCGTGACTTGACGGGCGGTGTGTACAAGGCCCGGGAACGTATTCACCGCAGCGTTGCTGATCTGCGATTACTAGCGACTCCGACTTCATGGGGTCGAGTTGCAGACCCCAATCCGAACTGAGACCGGCTTTTTGGGATTCGCTCCGCCTTACGGCATCGCAGCCCTTTGTACCGGCCATTGTAGCATGCGTGAAGCCCAAGACATAAGGGGCATGATGATTTGACGTCATCCCCACCTTCCTCCGAGTTGACCCCGGCAGTCTCCCATGAGTCCCCGGCATAACCCGCTGGCAACATGGGACGAGGGTTGCGCTCGTTGCGGGACTTAACCCAACATCTCACGACACGAGCTGACGACAACCATGCACCACCTGTGCACGAGTGTCCAAAGAGACCACCATCTCTGGCGGCTTCCCGTGCATGTCAAGCCTTGGTAAGGTTCTTCGCGTTGCATCGAATTAATCCGCATGCTCCGCCGCTTGTGCGGGCCCCCGTCAATTCCTTTGAGTTTTAGCCTTGCGGCCGTACTCCCCAGGCGGGGCACTTAATGCGTTTGCTGCGGCACGGAACTCGTGGAATGAGCCCCACACCTAGTGCCCAACGTTTACGGCATGGACTACCAGGGTATCTAATCCTGTTCGCTCCCCATGCTTTCGCTCCTCAGCGTCAGTTGCGGCCCAGAGACCTGCCTTCGCCATCGGTGTTCCTCCTGATATCTGCGCATTCCACCGCTACACCAGGAATTCCAGTCTCCCCTACCGCACTCTAGTCTGCCCGTACCCGATGCAAGCTCGAGGTTGAGCCTCGAGTTTTCACACCAGACGCGACAGACCGCCTACGAGCTCTTTACGCCCAATAATTCCGGACAACGCTTGCGCCCTACGTATTACCGCGGCTGCTGGCACGTAGTTAGCCGGCGCTTCTTCTGCAGGTACCGTCACTTGCGCTTCTTCCCTGCTGAAAGAGGTTTACAACCCGAAGGCCGTCATCCCTCACGCGGCGTCGCTGCATCAGGCTTGCGCCCATTGTGCAATATTCCCCACTGCTGCCTCCCGTAGGAGTCTGGGCCGTGTCTCAGTCCCAGTGTGGCCGGTCGCCCTCTCAGGCCGGCTACCCGTCGTCGCCTTGGTAGGCCATCACCCCACCAACAAGCTGATAGGCCGCGAGCCCATCCCTGACCGAAAAACTTTCCAACCACCCCCATGCGAGGGTAGCTCATATCCGGTATTAGCCCCGGTTTCCCGGAGTTATCCCGAAGTCAGGGGCAGGTTACTCACGTGTTACTCACCCGTTCGCCACTAATCCACCCAGCAAGCTGGGCTTCATCGTTCGACTTGCATGTGTTAAGCACGCCGCCAGCGTTCGTCCTGAGCCAGGATCAAACTCTCCGTAAAA
>NZ_LWGL01000217.1 GCF_001722485.1 Cellulosimicrobium cellulans
ACGTCGTCGCCGTCGACGTGGCCGACCGCCGCTGGACGCGCGCCGAGCCGACGTGGGAGGTCGTGGACCGCGCGGCGGACGACACGACCGCGCCGCCCGCGGGCACCGTCCGCCTCACCGTCGCGACGCCGCCCTCCTGAGCCGGGAGCACGGACGCCGCGCACCCCGGCGGGGTGCGCGGCGTCCGGAGCGGCGCGGAGAGGCCGGCCGTCAGCGGTCGGCGACCGGCACGTAGTCGCGCTCGGTCTCGCCCACGTAGACCTGGCGCGGGCGGCCGATCTTCGTCTGCGGGTCCTTCATCATCTCGCGCCACTGCGCGATCCAGCCGGGCATGCGGCCGAGCGCGAACAGCGGCGTGAACATCGCCGGCGAGAAGCCCATCGCCTTGTAGATGAGGCCGGTGTAGAAGTCGACGTTCGGGTAGAGCTTGCGCTCGATGAAGTAGTCGTCGTGAAGCGCGATCTCCTCGAGGCGCATCGCGATGTCGAGGAGCTCGTCCTTCTTGCCGAGCGTGGACAGCACGGCGTCGGCGGACTTCTTCACGATGGCGGCGCGCGGGTCGTAGTTCTTGTAGACCCGGTGGCCGAAGCCCATGAGGCGGACGCCGTCCTCCTTGTCCTTCACCTTGCGCATGAAGGTGTCGACGTCGTACTCGGCGTTCGCGATCTTGTCGAGCATCGACAGCACGGCCTCGTTCGCGCCGCCGTGCAGCGGGCCCGACAGCGCGTTGACGCCCGCCGCGACGGACGCGTAGAGGTTCGCGTGCGACGACCCCACGACGCGCACGGTCGACGTCGAGCAGTTCTGCTCGTGGTCCGCGTGCAGGATGAGGAGCTTGTCGAGCGCGTCGACCACGACCGGGTCGGCCTCGTACTGCTGGTACGGCGTCGCGAACGTCATGCGCAGGAAGTCGTCGACGTAGCCGCGCGAGTAGTCCGGGTAGAGCAGCGGCTCGCCGACGCGGCGGCGGTGCAGGTACGACGTGATGGTGCGCGTCTTGGCCAGCAGCAGGACCGTCGCGAGCTCGACCGTGTCGTCGTCGAACGGGTCGAGCGACTCCGGGTAGAAGGTCGACAGCGCGTTGATCGCGGACGAGAGCACCGCCATGGGGTGGGCGCCCCGCGGGAACGTGCCCATGAACGTGCGGAAGTCCTCGTGCACGAGCGTGTGGCGGTTGACGCGCTCGACGAACGCGTCGAGCGTCGCCGCGTCGGGCAGCTCGCCGTGGATGAGGAGGTACGCGACCTCGAGGAAGCTGGAGCGCTCCGCGAGCTGCTCGATCGGGTAGCCGCGGTAGCGCAGGATGCCGGCCTCGCCGTCGATGTACGTGACGCTCGACTCGCACGAGGCGGTGTTCATGAAGCCCGGGTCGACCGTGACGAGGCCGGTGGACTTCAGCAAGGAGGACACGACGATGCCGTCGTTGCCCTCGGACGCCGCGACCACGGGCAGGTCCTGCGCCTGGTCGTCGACGAGGAGGCGGACCTTCGCCTGCTGGGTGGTGGTCATGGTTCCCTTCCTGCTGCTGCTCGCGCCGTTGCGCGCTCGACCGTACCGCGCGTCCGCCGCACGTGACCAATCCAGGACCGTCACACGATCGTCACGATACCGTGACCTGGGTCACACCCAAGGATCAGGCTGCGGACAGCCGGGAGGCGGCCTCCTGCACGCGCTCGTCCGAGGCGGTGAGGGCGATGCGGACGTGGCCCGCGCCCGCGGTCCCGTAGAACGCGCCCGGTCCGACCAGTATGCCGAGGTCGGCGAGCGCGGAGACCGTCTCCCAGCAGTCCGCCGAGCCCCCGTCCTCCCCCGCACGGCGGGTCCACAGGTAGAGCCCCGCCTCGGAGTGGTCGACGGCGAGCCCCGCGCGGCCGAGCGCCCCGAGCAGGGTGCTCCGCCGGCCCGCGTACACCGCGCGCTGCGCGGCGACGTGCGCGTCGTCGGTCAGCGCCGCGACCGTCGCGGCCTGGACCGGCGCCGGGACGATCATCCCGAGGTGCTTGCGCGTCGCGAGGAGGTCGGCGACGAGCCGCGGGTCCCCGGCCACGAACGCCGCCCGGTACCCCGCGAGGTTGGACTGCTTCGACAGGGAGTAGGCGACGAGCAGGCCGTCGTGCGAGCCGCCGGCCACGGCCGGGTCGAGCAGGCTCGGGACGCCGCCCGACGCGTACGGCTCGTCCCACGCGAGCTCGGCGTAGCACTCGTCGCTCGCGACGACGGCGCCGATCTCGCGCGCCGCGGCGACGACGCGCGCGAGGTGCGCGGCGTCGAGGACGCGCCCCGTCGGGTTGCTCGGCGAGTTGACCCACACGAGCCGCACGTCGCGGCGCCCCGCCCACGCGTCGACGTCGTCGGTCGCGAGCGGCGTCGCGCCCGCCAGGCGCGCCCCGACGTCGTAGGTGGGGTACGCGGTGCGCGGGTGGACGACGACGTCCCCCGGCCCGAGCCGCAGGAGCGACGGCAGGAGACCGACGAGCTCCTTGCTCCCGATCGTCGGCAGCACGGCCGCGGGGTCGAGGTCGGGGACGCCGCGGCGCCGCGCGAACCACGCGGCCACGGCCTCGCGGAGCGCGGGCGTGCCGTGCGTCGTCGGGTAGCCGGGGGCGTCGGCGGCGGCCGCGAGCGCGTCGCGGACGACCGCCGGCGTCGGGTCGACCGGCGTCCCGATGGACAGGTCGACGATGCCCCGCGGGTGGGCGCGCGCGCGGTCGACGTACGGGCCGAGCGTGTCCCAGGGGTAGGCGAGACCGGAGAGGTCGGCGAGTCCCATGCCGACGCGCGGCCGCGTCAGGCCTGCGGCGGGAGCGCCGCGATCATCGGGTCGTCCTTCTCGATGAGGCCCATCTTGGCGGCGCCGCCGGGCGAGCCGAGGTCGTCGAAGAACTCCACGTTCGCGCGGTAGTAGTCGCTCCACTCCGTGGGGACGTCGTCCTCGTAGTAGATCGCCTCGACCGGGCACACCGGCTCGCACGCGCCGCAGTCGACGCACTCGTCCGGGTGGATGTACAGCGACCGCTTGCCCTCGTAGATGCAGTCGACCGGACACTCCTCGATGCACGCCTTGTCCTTGACGTCGACGCACGGCTGGGCGATCACGTAGGTCACGACCGGGGAACCTTTCTGGCGACGGTCGGACCGCGGCGGGAGGGGCGACGGCGTCCCGTGCGGCACGGTCCGCCGTCCTGGCCGCGGGCGGTCCGGGAGGGCATGCGCGTCTAGTATCGCTCAGGTCGGGCGGTGGTCGCCCGCCGCGGACCAGACAGTGGACGGACGTGACATGACCCGCGAGCAGGGACGGCGCGCGCCGGGGGCGTCGGGAGCGGGTCGCGAGGACGCGCCACGGGACCCCTGGTCGCCCGGCACGCGCGTCGTGGTGCGGCGCCGGCTCACCGACGCGGAGGCCGCAGCCTCGGGCAGGACGCTCACGGACGTCATCGGCGTGGTGGTGAGCGTCACGTCCGAGGAGGTCACGCTGCGCGAGGACGCCGGCGGGAGCGTGCCGCACCGCGGGCACGGGCCGCGCGACCCCGAGCCGGCGTTCGTCGTCGTGCCCCGGGCGGCGATCGTGGCGGCCAAGGCCGTTCCGCCGCGCCCGCCGCGTCGCCCGGCCTGAGGCCTAGCGGACGACGACCGCCCCGTCGACGACCTCGACGACGACGCGCCCGGCCGCGCCGAGCGCGGTGAGGGCCTCGCGCCACCGGCCGGCCGCGTCGAGCTCGACGCGCTCGGGCGCACGCACCGCGTCGTCCTGCGCGAGGAGCGCGCGCACCACGTCGGGGCGGTCGAAGAACGCGCCGACGGGGGCGTTCTGCTCGAGCGCCTGCACGAGCTGCTCGAGGTCGCGCAGGACGACGCGCAGCGCCGAGGCGACCCAGGCGGCGTTGTCGGTGACCATCGCCTCCGTGCGGCGCGGGTCCGTGCGCGCGACGCGCGTCCCGTCGCGGAAGCTGCCCGCGGCGAGCCCGAGCGCGACGTCCCGTACCGGGGCGTCCGCGACGACGCCGAGGAGCTCCGTGGCGAGGACGTGCGGCACGTGGCTGACGAGCGCGGTGGCCTCGTCGTGCACGTCGTCGGTGACGACGTGCGCCGTCCCGCCGAGCGGGCCCGTGACGAGGCGCAGCACGGTCGCGAGCGCGTCGGCGCGCGTCGACGCGTCCACCGTCACGCCCCAGCGCGCGCCGTCGAGCAGCGCCGTGTCCGACGCCGCGAAGCCCGACTCCTCCGTGCCGGCCATGGGGTGCGCGCCGACGTAGCGCGCCTCGAGCCCCGCCGCGCGCACCGCGTCGCGCACCGCGCCCTTGACGCTGCCCACGTCGGTGACCACCGTGGCCCCCCGCACGTGGCGTGCGACCTCGGTCGCGACGGCGCGCATCGCGCGCAGCGGCACGGCGAGCACGAGCACGTCCGGCTCCTGCCCGCACAGCGCGGCGACGTCGTCGGCGACCTGCAGCCCGGCGTCCTGCGCCGCGGCGCGCGTCGCGGGCGTGGCGTC
>NZ_LWGL01000218.1 GCF_001722485.1 Cellulosimicrobium cellulans
CGCGCTGCAGGCGCGCCAGCTCGCCGACGAAGTCCGGGTCGTCGAGCGCCTTGCGGTACTCGGTCTCGAGCTCGTCGAGCGCCGCGACGAGCGCCTCGGGCACCCCACGGCCCGGCAGGCCCCCGCTCCCGCTCCGCAGTCCCCGTCCGCGCCGGCGGCCGAGCCGTCGGGCTCGGACCTGCCGTGGGCGTCGATCACGACCGGCTCCGCGCCGGAGCGGACGAGCGCGCCGGCCGGCCGGTCGGAGGGCGCGTCGCCCTTCCCGACGACCTCGGCCGCCTCGAGCGCGGGCGACGACGACGGCCTCTTCCCGCGCGTCGCCCCGCGTGACGACGCGGAGGAGGAGCGCGACGAGTCGCCGCGCGGCCCGTCCTACACGTGGCTGCACTACCTCGTGCTGGTCGCGGTCGCGTTCGTCCTCGGCCTGCTCGTGTGGGAGCTCATCTCGCGCGACGACCCCGGGCCCGCCGCCGAGGCCCCGGCCGTGGCAACGGTCGTGACGGCCGCACCGGGCGACGCACCCGGACCACTCGACCTCGGCCGCTGAGCGGCACCGACGAACGGAGACTCGTGACTGCAACCGAACGGGCCGTCGAGCTCGCCGTCACCGCGGCGCGCGCCGCGTCCGACCGCAAGGCCGAGGAGATCCTCGCGCTCGACGTCAGCGAGCAGCTCGTCCTCACGGACGTGTTCCTCCTCGCCTCGGGGACGAACGAGCGCCAGGTCTCGGCGATCGTCGACGCCGTCGAGGAGGCCATGCACAAGGCGGGCGCGAAGCCGATCCGCCGTGAGGGCAAGCAGGAGGCCCGTTGGGTCCTGCTCGACTTCGGCGACGTCGTCGTGCACGTGCAGCACGCCGAGGACCGCCTGTACTACGCGCTGGAGCGCCTCTGGAAGGACTGCCCGGTCATCGAGCTGCCCGCCGACGCGCGCGGCGGCGACGGGTCCGCGCGCGACCGTGACGAGGACGGCGACGACGGCGCGATCCGCCTCTCGGGGGAGCCGCTCGCGTGACCGCGGGCACCGTCGTCCTCCTGCGTCACGGCCGTACCGAGTACAACGCGTCCCTGCGCCTGCAGGGCCAGGTCGACGTGCCGCTCGACGCCGTCGGGCAATGGCAGGCCGCGCAGGGGGCGGACGCCCTCGCGAGCGCCCACCGGGCGACGCGCCTGGTGTCCTCCGACCTCGTGCGCGCGGCGGACACCGCTCGCGCGTACGGCGCCGTCGTGGGCCTGGAGCCCGTGCTCGACGCGCGCCTGCGCGAGCGCGGGTTCGGCGCCTGGGAGGGGCTGACGGGCGACGAGATCGCGGCCCGGTGGCCCGAGGAGTACGCGGCGTGGCGCCGCGGCGAGGAGCCGGCGAGCGCCGGCGCGGAGGCGAAGGCGGACGTCGCGGCGCGGATGGTCGCGGCCGTCGCGGAGCACGCCGAGGAACTCGGCCGCGACGACACGCTCGTCGTGGTCTCGCACGGCGCGGCCATCACGCTCGCCGTGACGGCGATGCTCGGGCTCGACCCCGCCGGGTGGCGCGGCCTGTTCGGGCTGCACAACGTCCACTGGTCGCACCTGCACGCCTCCGGGCCCGCGGCGGTCCCGCCGTGGCGGCTCGTCGCGCACAACGTGGGGGCGGGCTTCCCGCTCGACCGGTGGAACGCGGGACCGGATTGGAACTTGGAGCCCGTTTCTGCGTAGACTAGCGACGCTCCGCAGGGCGGGAATCGCGAAGATTCCCCGTCCGGAGGGGCATCTCCACCTGGATCTGCGGATCCGCGGGGCTGTGGCGCAGCTGGTAGCGCACCTGCATGGCATGCAGGGGGTCAGGGGTTCGAGTCCCCTCAGCTCCACCAGAATGAGGCGGGACATCGGTCACGATGTCCCGCCTCTTCTTCTTGCCCGAGGGCGGACGGCGAAGGTTGCCCGCCCGCCGCACGACGAAGGGCCCGGCCGTCGGCCGGGCCCTTCGTCGTGTCGCAGCTCTACCGCGTGCTGACGTGCACGTGGTCGAAGTGGTTCGCGGTCGCGCCGCCGCGGTCCTCCATGGCGGACCACGCGCCGGCGGGGTCACCGGCCATCCAGATCTTCTGCTCGTAGATGACGTACGTCACGCCGAGGGAGCCGGCGTTGGCCTGCACGTACCGGGCGATGTCCCAGCCGGCCTCGCCGCTGATCATGATGTCGACGGCGCGGCCGGTGCCGTGGTCGCCGCTGTCGCCGGGACGCACGCCGCCGTAGGCGGAGACCCCGGGGAACGTCGCGCACACCGACCGGTAGACCGCGCGCGCGTTGCTCTGCAGCCCCGACTCGATGCCGGAGCTCACGGGGCAGGCGGCGCTCGAGGTCCCGGCGGCTCCGGAGGACGCCGGGGCCGGGGCCGCGGCCGGCGCGGGAGCGGGTGCCGCCTGCGGCTCGCTCTCCGAGAGGTAGCTGGCGTTCAGCCACGCGGCGGCGCCCTCCCACACGACCTGGCTCCAGCCGTCCTGGGAGGCGCCGGTCACGTCGACGAGCGTCGAGGCCGGCACGGTCGTGATCTGCGCGGCGTCGGCCGACGGCCCGGTCCGGACGTTGACGGCCTCCGTGGTCCACAGCTGGCCGGTGACCGCAGGCACCGGCTCGGGCGCGGGCTCGACGGCGGGGGCCGGCTCGGGTGCGGGGATAACCGTGGGCGTCGGGGCCGGCTCAGGCGCGGGGGGAGGGGTCTCGCGCTCGAGCGGGGTCCGCTCGAAGGAGCGGCTGGCGGTGGTGCTGGAGCGCTCCGCGTCCGGCGAGGCGCTCGTGGGGGCGAGCTCGGTGCTGCCGTCGGCGGCCTGCGGGCCGGCGCCGACCGCTCCGACGCCCAGCAGGGTGACGAGCGCGAGGGCGGGCAGGCGGAGCGAGCGCGCACGGGCAGCAGGCGCTGCGTGGTGGCGGGCACGAGGCATGGTTGCTCCGGGAATGGGGGGCAAGGACGCGCCCATGTAACCAAATCGTTATCAGGGACGTCTAGCCGTGCTGGTCACAGGACTGCGGGGCGGTGGCTCCCGCGTCCTGCGGTCAAGGAGCCGGTCGGTCGAGCCACCGCGCGACGGGCCCGAGCGTGAGGAGCCCGCTGCCTGCCCCGGCGATCTCGAGCGGAGCGGGTTCGAGCGCGGCCCGGGCCCGTCCGAGCGCCGTCTCGTGCTCCGTCTCGAGAGCCGCCTGCGCGACGACGCACCACAGCGCCTCGAGGAGCAGTCCCGGCGGTGGCCCCGCGAGCCGGTCGAGCGCGGACCGCGCACCGGCACGGTCGCCGGCGCGCGCGAGCACGAGCGGCCGCACCCACGCCGCGTACGGGCCCCAGCCGTCGGCCGGCAGGGCGCGGACGTCGCCGCGGACGAGGTCGAGGCCGAGCAGCGCGAGCGGGAGCAGCCCGTCCGCGACGCCGGGCATGCCCGCCTCGCCGAGGGCGCGCGCCGAGCGCGCGAGCCGCTCGGTCGCGTCGGGAGCGTCGTCCTGCACCGCGCGCATCGCGCGGTACCCCGCCACGAGGACCAGCGCGCGCGGACGCTCGTGCCGCGTCGCGACGTCCTCGAGCTCCCGGGCGAGCGCGTCGCCGTCGTCGGTCCGGCCGAGCGCCCCGGTCGCCTGGAGCCGCAGCAGCAGCCCCTGCACCTCGGCCGACGGCAGGTCGTGGCGGCGCGCGAGGCCGACGATCTCGTCGCCGATCCGGTCGCGTTCCGCGGCGAGGCCCGGGCGGTCGCACGTGTGGAGGGCCAGGGCGCCGAGGGCGGAGCAGAGGAGCGCCGGGTCGTGCAGGTCCCGCGCGGTGCGCACGGCCGCCTCTGCGGCCTCTCGGCCCTGCCCGCCGGGCAGCCCGCGCGTCTCCGTCGCGACGAGCGCGTGCAGGCGTGCGCGGGCGGCCGGCGCGGCGTCGTCGGGCAGGGCCGCGAGCGTGCGCAGGGCGACCTCGACGAGCTGCCGCGACCGTTCGGGGTCGTCGCTGCGCGGCCAGACGCTCGGGACGTCGTACCCGCCGAGGACGCGGGCGGTCAGGGCCGGGTCGCCGAGCGACTCCGCGGCCCGCGCCGCCGCGAGCAGGTCCTCGTGCGGGACGCCCGGAGCGGGCGCGGACACCGCGAGGCGCCCGAGCATGCTCACGGTCGTCTCGAGCCGGGCGCGCGATCCCGGCCCGAGGGCGCGCACGGAGTCGTCCGTGACACGGCGGAAGACGTCCTCCGGCGCACGGACCCGCGGGTCGTGGCGCAGGACGTCGGCCTCGAGCGCGGCGACCGCCGGGGACGGGTCGAGGCCGAGCTCGTCGCGCAGGACGGTGCGGGCACGCCGGAGCGTGTCGAGCGCCTCGACCTGGCGCCCGGCGCGGTAGAGGGCCAGGGCGAGCAGGCGCCAGCCCTCCTCGCGCCACGGGTGGCTGCCGGTGTGCGGGACCGCGAGCGCGACGGCGTCGTCGGCGCGGCCGGTGTCCGCGAGCGCGCCGACGACCTGCT
>NZ_LWGL01000022.1 GCF_001722485.1 Cellulosimicrobium cellulans
GCGCGGGCCCCGCCGGGGCGAGGACGCGGCCGAGCGCACCGGCCGCCGCCGTGCCGGCTCGCGCGAGCGGCGTGTCGGGGTGCAGCGCGGGGACGTGCGGCTCGAACGGGCTCTCGGGGTCGAGCAGCACGAGCCGCACCACCTCCTCCGGGTGGAGGAGGGCCCACTCGAGCGCGGCGAGACCGCCCGACGAGTGCCCGACGAGCACGACCTGGGACGAGCCGTCGACGCCGAGCGCGTCGCGGACCGTGTCGACCGGGTCGGTGACCGGGGTGCGCCACGCGTCGAGGACGCGGGCGGCGCCGTCGGGGGCGATCGCCCGGGCGAGCGGGTCGAAGTCCTCCGGAGCCAGCGCGAGCCCGGGGAGGACAACAACGCATCCGACCCGACCCATCTCTGTGACTGTAGTGATCGGCGGATCTTGGTGCCGTACAACGTTTCCCGCGATCCGTTCGTCATGTCGGACGAGAGCACGACATGCACCGCACCATGAACAGCCCACGAGGAGTGCCGTGAGACCACCCGTCCGCCGAGCCATCGGCGAGAACGACGACGACCCGCTCGGTGACCTGGTCCGCGACCGCGGGACGGCACTCGTCGGGTACGCGTACCTGCTGACGGGAGACCGGGCGGCAGCGGAGGACCTGTCGCAGGAGGCGGTCGTCCGGGTCTTCGTGCGCCACCGCACACGTCGCTGGCCGGACTCTCCCGAGGCGTACGTGCGTCGGGTCATCCTGTCGCTGTACGTGGACGGGTACCGCAGAAGCCAGAGGTGGCGGTCGATCCGGCACCTCGTCACTACACCGACGCAGGACGACGTGCTCGCGACCGATGCGCACGACGTCGCCACCGACCTCCGCACGGCCCTGGCGGCCCTCGCGCCCCGCGAACGCGCCTGTGTGGTCCTGCGCTATTACGACGACCTCACCGTTCCTCAGGTCGCCGACCGCCTGGGGCTGGCCGCCGGGACCGTGAAGCGCTACCTCCACAACGCGGTGAGCAAGCTCGAGACGCTTCTTGGCCCCCTCGACGACCCGACGGACGACCTGGACGACCGCGTCACCGTCGTGATCAGGTCCGCACCCGATCTCAGGAAGGCCGACTCATGACCCGACTCGACGATATGCTGCGCGCACTCGCCGACTCGCCCGCGCGCGACGGCAGAGTGCTGCCGCTCGAGGACCTGCGCCAGCGGGTACGACGCGGTCGTCGTGCTCGCAACGCCGCCCTCTCCGGTCTGGCCGCAGCGGTCCTCGGCGTCGGCGCGCTCGGGCTGGTGACGGTGGTGCCCGCGTTCTCGGACGGTCCCGTCCCGGCGGCCTCGTCGGAGACACCGGCCGTGGTGACTCCCCTCGTCGGGAGCACGGTGGCCTGCGGCACGACGGAGTCGCACCTCGCCGCGACGACGACTCTCCGGCTCACCGGACCCGACGGCACGCTGCCCGTGCTGCGGGACGAACCCGGACATCTCGGAGCCCTCGAGCTGACCAACCAGGACGACGCGCCGTTCATCGCCGCGTCGAACGGTCATGCGCGGACGGTACTCGTGTCCGAGGGGCGAGTCGTCGCCGCACCTGTGGTCGAGGTCGGCCCGTTCCACGGGATCGACCTCGACCCCGGCGAGAGCCAGGCCATCGGCGTGACGCCGCCGGGGCCTTGCGACGACGGGCGCCTCGCACCGGGGACGTACACGGGCTACTACGTCCTCGAGGTCGACGCGGTCCCGTCCTCCGCAGACCTGCAGGGCTGGGACGGCACGACTGGAACGCCCACGACCGTCGTCAGCACGCCCTTCGAGGTCACCGTCGGGACGTCGCTCTCCGACCTCGGCGCCTGGCAGTGCGGTGACAGGGCCCCCACCAACGCGCTCCTCACGAGCGCGCTGAGACTCGGCGCCTCGACTGACGGCGGACCGCTCTCTCTCTTCGTGACCAACATGACCGGCTCGACGGTGCGCGCAAGCACCAGCGGCTACGCCGGCCTCGTCCTCGTGCGCGACGGTGTCGTCGTCGCCCGGACGATAGCCCATCCCGACCCCGGGCCGCTCGAGCTTGTGCTCGATGACGCCCAGTCGACAGCACCGGTCTCGACGTCTCCACCCGACTGGTGCCCCGGGATCGACCCGGACGAGGACCCGTCCCGGTACGTCGCGTACGGCACGCTCGACTGGCAGCCGTCGGCGGGAACCTCGACGGAGGACGTGAGCGGCGGTCCCTGGTCGGTCGGTCCGGAGGACCTCGCCCAGGTAGCCCCGTGGTCCGTCGTGACGTCCTGGTAAGAACGGGTGCCAAACTGTCCGTCATGCCCCCGCCGACGCCCGACGCCCTCACGCACGCCCACGACCTCGCGACGTTCGTCGAGGCGTCGCCCTCGTCCTTCCACGCCGCGCGCGAGGTCGCGCGCCGCCTCGAGGAGGCGGGCTTCGAGCGGCTCGACGAGACGGCCGCCTGGCCGCGGGGCGCGGGCGGGACCGAGAACGCGGGAGGGCGCTACGTCGTCGTGCGCGACGGCGCGGTGATCGCCTGGGTCGTGCCGCCCGGTGCGACCACGACGACGCCGTACGCGATCCTCGGCGCGCACACCGACTCCCCCGGCTTCAAGCTCAAGCCCCGGCCGAGCGTCGTCCGCGAGGGCTGGTGGCAGGCCGGCGTCGAGGTCTACGGCGGACCGCTGCTCAACTCGTGGCTCGACCGCGAGCTCGAGCTCGCCGGGCGCGTCGTCACGGGCGACGGCACGCGGCCCGGTGACGTCCGCCTCGTGCGGACCGGGCCGCTGCTGCGCATCCCGCAGCTCGCGATCCACCTCGACCGCCAGGTGAACGAGGGCATGGCGCTCGACAAGCAGCAGCACACGCAGCCCGTGTGGGGCCTCGCGTCCGCGGCGGGCGCGGCCGCGTCCGACTCGGCCGCGGACGGCGACCGGGACGAGCGGACCGCCGGTGCGGACGTCCTCGCCGAGCTCGCGCACCACGCGGGCGTACGGGCGAGCGAGATCACGGGCTACGACGTCGTCGTCGCGGACACGCAGGCGCCGCGCGTCTTCGGCGCGCGCGACGCGTTCCTCGCGTCGGGCCGCCTCGACAACCTCGTCTCGGTGCACGCCGGGCTCACGGCCCTGCTCGAGGTGGCGGGCGAGGTGTCCGGCGCGTCGGGCGCGGCGACCGGGGCGCCGGCCGGCGCCCCGGCGGCGATCCCCGTCCTCGCCGCGTTCGACCACGAGGAGATCGGTTCGGAGTCGCGGTCCGGCGCGTCGGGGCCGTTCCTCGCCGACGTCCTCGCGCGGATCGACGCGATGCTCGGCGGCGGCGAGGAGGAGCGCCACCGGCGGCTCGCCGCGTCGCTGTGCGTGTCGAGCGACGTCGGGCACTCCGTCCACCCGAACTACCCCGAGCGCCACGACCCGGCGGTCCGCCCGCTCGCGGGCGGCGGGCCAATCCTCAAGATCAACGCGAACCAGCGGTACACGACCGACGCGCACGGCGCGGCCGCGTGGGCGCGGGCGTGCGCGGCGGCCGGCGTGCCGACGCAGGAGTTCGTCTCGCGCAACACGGTCCCCTGCGGGTCGACGATCGGGCCGCTCACCGCGACGCGCCTCGGCATCCGGACGGTCGACGTCGGCGTGCCGATCCTGTCGATGCACTCCGCGCGCGAGCTCACGGCGGTCGTGGACCCGTGGTACCTCGCGCGCGCCGTCACCGAGGTGTTCCGGGGCGCCGGCGTGCGCTGAGGCCCACGTCCGACGCGGTCCGGCGCCGCCGGAGGGTCGGTGCGGGGTGGGAGACTCGATGCCGTGCCCGACGCTCCCGCCCCGCCGACGAACGCGCTGCTCGACGTGCTCGTCGCGGGCGGCCGTCGCGCCGACCGCCTCACGCACGTGCGGGAGCTGCCGGCGCGCGAGGGCGTGCAGGGCGACTGGCCGTCGTGGGCGGACGCGTCGCTCGTCGCCGGGTACCGCGCGCTCGGCGTGCAGCGCCCGTGGGTGCACCAGGTGGTCGCCGCCGACGCCGCGTGGTCGGGCCGGCACGTCGCGCTCGCGACGTCGACCGGGTCGGGCAAGTCGCTCGCGTTCTGGCTGCCGGCGCTGACGTCGGTGCGCGCCGACGCGGCGCGGCGCGCGCTCGACCCCGGGCGCATCGAGTCCGTGACCCGCCGCGGCTCGGTGCTCTACCTCTCGCCGACCAAGGCCCTTGCGGCCGACCAGCTCGCCGGCCTGCAGCGGCTGCTCGACGCCGCCGGCACGCGCGACGTGCGCGTCGCGACGTGCGACGGCGACACCTCGCCGGACGAGCGGCGGTGGGTGCGCGAGCACGCCGACGTCGTGCTGACCAACCCCGACTTCCTGCACTTCGCCCTCCTGCCGAACCACCGCCGGTGGTCGCGGCTGCTGCGCGACCTGCGCTACGTCGTCGTGGACGAGGGCCACGCGTACCGCGGCGTGTTCGGCGCGCACGTCTCGCTCGTGCTGCGGCGCCTGCGCCGGCTCGCCGCGCACTACGCGCGCGAGGGCGACCCGGCCCCGACGTTCGTGGTGGCGTCCGCGACGACGGCCGACCCGGCCGTCAGCGCCGCGCGGCTCGTGGGCGTCGAGCCCGACGGGGTCGTCACCGTCGCGGCGGACTCCTCGCCGTCGGGCCACCGCACGTTCGCGCTGTGGGAGCCCCCCGTCGTCGGCGGGTTCGAGACGACGCACCCGGACGACCCGACGGTCCCGACCGCGACGGACGAGGCTCCCGAGCACCCCCGCCGGAGCGCGACGGCCGAGGCGGCCGACCTCCTCGCGGACCTCGTGCTCGCCGGCGCCCGCACGCTCGCGTTCACGCGCTCGCGGCGCGGCGCCGAGTCCGTCGCGGTGCAGACGCAGGACTACCTGCGCCCTGTGGACGCCGGCCTCGCGCGGCGCGTCGCCGCCTACCGCGGCGGCTACCTGCCCGAGGAGCGTCGTGAGCTCGAGGAGGCCGTGCGGTCGGGCGCCGTGCGCGCCCTCGCGACGACGAACGCGCTCGAGCTGGGCGTCGACATCTCCGGCCTGGACGCGGTGCTCGTCGCGGGTTGGCCGGGCACGCGCATGTCGGTGTGGCAGCAGGCGGGCCGCGCCGGGCGTGCGGGCGCGGACGGTCTCGTCGCGTTCGTCGCGCGCGAGGACCCGCTCGACACCTACCTCGTGCACCACCCGGAGGCGATCTTCGACGCACCGCTCGAGGCGACCGTCTTCGACCCCGCCAATCCGTACGTGCTCGCGCCGCACCTGTGCGCGGCCGCCGCGGAGATCCCGCTGCGGACGCCGGACCTGGCCGCGTTCGGCGACCCTGCCGCCGTCACGGACCTGCTCGGGGTGCTCGTGGCGCGCGGTGCGCTGCGGCGCCGGTCGTCGGGCTGGTACTGGACGCACGCGCAGCCCGCCGCCGGCATGACCGACCTGCGCGGCTCGGGCGGGTCGCCAGTCCGCGTGGCCGAGGCCAGCACGGGGCGGCTGCTCGGGACCGTGGACGCCGCGTCGGCCGACGGGTCCGTGCACGACGGCGCGGTGTACGTCCACCAGGGCTCCACCTACGTCGTGGACCACCTCGACCTCGCCGACGGCGTCGCGCTCGTGCGGCGCACCGACGTGGACTACGGCACGTGGTCGCGGTCCGTGACGTCGATCGAGATCGCCGACGAGCCGGGGCCGGGCGACGCCGCGGCGGGGCGCGAGGTCGTCGAGCGGCGCTGGGGTCCCATCGGCTGGGGCTACGGCCCCGTCGACGTCAGCTCGCAGGTGATCAGCTTCCAGCGCCGCCGTCTGCCGGACCTGCAGATCCTCGGCACCGAGAACCTCGACCTCCCGGAGCGCACGCTGCCGACGATGGCCGTGTGGTGGACCGTGCCGCAGTCCGTCCTCGACGAGGCGGGCGTCGACGCCGACCAGGCCCCCGGTGCCCTCCACGCGGCCGAGCACGCCTCGATCGGCCTGCTCCCCCTGCTCGCGACGTGCGACCGCTGGGACCTCGGCGGCGTCTCGACCGACCTGCACGCCGACACCGGGGAGGCGACGGTGTTCGTCTACGACGCCTACCCGGGCGGGGCGGGCTTCGCCGAGCGGGGGTACGAGCTCGGTGCGACGTGGCTGCGCGCCACGCGCGACGCGATCGCGCGCTGCCCGTGCCACGACGGCTGCCCCGCGTGCGTGCAGTCCCCGAAGTGCGGCTCGTACAACGCGCCGCTCGACAAGGACGCGGCCGTGCGCCTGCTCGACGCGGTCCTCGCGCACGCACCCGACTGACCCGCCCGGCGTCACCGTCCGGACTGCCTCGTGCGCGGGGCGGGTCCGGCGCGCGCCGCGGCCGTCGCCTCGCCGAGCGCGACGTCGAGCACCTCCACCACCGGCCCTGCCGTGACGTCGACGCGAACACTGCCCTCCCCTGCTTCGGCGCACCCGGTGACGCGCACGTCGTTGCGTGCCGCCGTCTCGTGCGCACGCCCGCAGGCGTCCCAGCCGTCGCGCAGCGCCGACGCCGCCGCGAGCGCCGCGAGGTCCGCGCCCGCCTGTGCGCGGCCCCGGAGGGCCTGCGCCTGCGCGAGCGAGCCGAGGGCGACAAGCACGACGACGAGGCCGGCGACGATCCCGAGGACGAGGACCGACCCCGCGCCCCGCTCCCCGTCGTGCGGGACGCGCGACACGGACGTCACGGCTCGACCCGCGCGACGGCGTGACCGTCCGCCCGCAACGGGGCGGACGACAGCCAGCCGCCGACCACCGGCGTGCTCACGGTGACCTCGACCCACGGGTCGCCGCGCCGGACGCTCACGCGTGCGCCCTCCCCGGCGACGTGCTGCGCCGTCGACCGCACGACGGCGTCGTCCTCGCCGATCGCCGCAGCCCGGGCGCCCGCCCTCGCCGCGTCCGCGGAGCGCATCTGGGCGCCCGCGGCCGCGGCGAGGGTGAGCACGGCGACGAGGACGAGCACGACGGCCGGCAGCGCGACGGCGAGCTCGGCCGTGACCGCGCCCCGCTCGCCGTCGGTGGTGGCGGTCCGCCACCCACGGCGTGCCGCGCGTCCGGGCCGCACCCGTTCCCGCCCCACGGTCAGCCCAGCGACAGCGCGCTGCGCACGACGCCGACGAGCATCTCGCGCACCTCGCCGCTCTTGAGCACGACGATGAGCAGCCCGGCGAAGCCGGCGGCCGCCACCGTCGCGATGGCGTACTCGGCGGTCGCGAGCCCGGCCTCGCCGCCCCGCGGATCGTCCTGCCCCGTCAGTCGCGCGAGCGCGCGACGCGCGTGCACCGTCATGGTCCCTGCCTTCCTCATGGGTCCTCTCCTTCCTGCCGGCCCGCGGTCGCGGGCGGTGCGCCCACTCTGGTCGCGGAGCGCCGCGGCGTGCCGGGACGGGTCGAGGACTCGTGGACGGGACCGTCCCGGCACCGTCCTGTGGACGGCGAAGAACCACGACTGCGTGCGCCGGCACGCAGTCACGCGGGGCGCGTCGTCAGCCGAGGAGGCCGGAGCCGAGCGAGAGCAGGACGGGCAGCAGCCCGACGAGGACGAACGCCGGCAGGAAGCACGCGCCCAGCGGCAGCACGAGCTGGACGCCGCCACCGCTCCGGCACGAACCTGCTCGTCCTCGACCCGCCGTGGTCCTCGCCGTCGAGCACGGGGTTGATGTCGTCATCCGCGTCAGAACGGCACGAAGGTCGTGCTCGGCACGTGTTCCGGTTCCGGTTCGGGGTCGACAGCCTCGCCGCGCACCTCGCCGAGGCCGAGCGGGCCGGGGCGCGGTCCGTCGTCGTGCAGCGGCCGGGCACGGCGACCGACCTGGACACGGTCGACGACTGGGGCGAGCTGCCCGCGCAGGTGCGGGCCGCCGTCGGGCGGCACGTGCCCGCCCTGCACGGCCCGGACGCCGCACCGCCCGGTCAGTCTGCACCGTCGGGCCCGGGCAGCACGCGGTAGGTCGCGGTCAGGGCACCGCGCGGCGAGACCGTGGCGCCGGAGACCTCGAGGTCGGCGGGCACGCCGTCGAACAGGCGCAGCCCGCCGCCGAGGACGACGGGGACCGTCGTGAGCAGGTAGGCGTCGACGAGCCGTGCCGCCGCGAGCGCGTGGACGAGCCGGATGCTGCCCAGCACGACGATCTCGCCGTCGACGTCGCGCTTGAGCGCCGTGACGGACGCGACGAGGTCGTCGCCGAGGCGCTGGGACGCCGGGTGCGGCAGCGGGTCGGTCGAACGGGTGGCGACGTGCTTCGGCGTCGAGCGGAGGACGTCCGCGAAGGGGTTGGGTTCCGGCGTGGTGAGCCAGTGGCCGACGAGGTCGTCGTACGTGCGGCGCCCGAGGAGGAAGGCCGACGTCTCGCCGCCGCCGCTCATCGCCGCCTGGGCCGCCTCGGGATCCCGCGCGAACCACGTGCTCGCCCACCCGCCGCGGTCGAAGCCGTCGCGCGTGTCCTCGTCCGGTCGTCCCGGCGACTGCGCGACCCCGTCGAGCGAGACGTTCTCCACCACCAGCAGCGTGCCCATGCGGTCCTCCTCGTCCGGCGGCCAGGTCCCCGGCCGGTCGACGTGTGGACGCGACGGCGCGCCGGAACTCATCGGCCGACTGCGCTCACCCCTGCCAGCGGCCCCGGTGCACGACGTCGTCGAGGGGCTTGCGGGCCCGACGGCGCGCGGAGCCGCTCGGCCCCGCGTCACCCGGGTGGCCGAGCGCGACGACACCGGTCGGCGCGTACTCGTCCGGGACGCCGAACGCCTCGCGCAGACGCGGCACCTCGCCCGGCTGCACCCCGAAGAAGCACGCCCCGAGCCCTTCGTCGACGGCCGTCTGCAGCATGAGCAGCGCGGCCATGCCGGCGTCGACGTGCCAGTACGGCACCGCCCAACGGTTCTCGTCGCGGTCCGCCCAGCCCTTGTCGCGCTCGGCGTAGCGCCGCAGGTACGCGTCCTTGGACGTGAGGACGACGACGAGCACCGGCGCCGTGCGCATGCTGGCGAGCCAGCCGCTCATGTCGCGGTCGGAGTCCGCCGGGGTCGTCGCCTCCCAGAAGCGCGCGACGTCGTCCGGCTCGGTGAGCACGACGAACGCCCAGCCCTGGGTGAAGCCCGCGCTGGGAGCGCGCACCGCGTTGCGCAGCACGCGCTCGACCGACGCCGGGTCGACGGGCTCGGACGTGAACCGGCGGACCATGCGGCGCCGGCGCACGACGTCCTGGAGCTCCATGCGCGCCATCGTGCCAGGTCGGCCCAGCTGCCGGGCGACGTCCTGGACGGCCGACCGACTAGGGTAGGCCGATGTCCCCCGACGACGGGCTGCAGCGCGGCGGTTCCGCAACGACAGACGCGACGACCACGACCGCACCGGCCGACCCGCCCGTGTCGCCCGCTGCGCGGCCGAGGCCGGCCGTGCGCCGCACCGCCGTGCGCGGCGTGCTCCTCTCGCTCGCCGTCGCGGCGGCGTTCGTCGGGCTCGACCTCGCCTACCGCCTCGGCGGCGGGCCGGCCGACGACCCGACGTCGCGCCTCAAGATGGACGAGGACGGCTCGTACGCGGAGATCGTCGCGTGGGTCGCGATGGTGCTCGCCGCCGTGCTCCTGGCCCAGCGGGCTCTCGCCCTGCCGCGCGCCGCCGTCCTCGGGGCGTGGGCCGCGATGCTGCTCGTCGTGACCGCGGACGACGCGCTGATGATCCACGAGACCGCGGGCGGCGCGGTCGCCCGCGGCCTCGGCTGGACGGGGGCGCTCGGCCTCGACGCGCAGGGCTGGGGCGAGCTCGCCGTCTGGGCGGTGATCGGCGCCGTCGTCGGCACCGCGCTGCTCCTGACGTTCCTGCGCAGCGGCCGGCTCGCACGGCGCACGTCCGGGTACCTCCTCGCGTGCGTCGGCGTGCTGGGCGTGGGCGCGGTCGGCGTCGACATGATCGCGGTCGTCGCCGAGCCGTACGTCGACGGGACGCTGAGCTGGCTGATCGCCGCGGCGGAGTCCGGCGTCGAGCTGCTAGCGGCGGGCCTGTTCCTCACCGTGGCCGTGTGCCTGCTCGTCGCGACGCGTGCCGCGCCCGGCGCGGGTGCGCGGGTGGCCTAGGGCGTGTTGATCAAGAGGTCTGGGCTTATGGTCGGGGACTCTCGAGGGTGTGACGCGTCAGGAGATTTCGGATGAGGTATGGGCTGTCCTGGAGCCGTTGATGCCGGTGCCGGCCGGGCGTTCCCGGCCGTGGACCGATCATCGTCTCGCGGTTGAGGGCATGGCGTGGAAGTACCGCACCGGCGCGACCTGGCGGGATGTTCCGGAGCGGTTCGGGAAGTGAAACTCGATCTACAAGCGGTTCGCTCGCTGGGCTGAGGACGGCACCTGGGACAAGTTGCTCGCAGAGGTTCAGAAGCAGTCGGACGCGGCAGGCAAGCTCGACTGGGTGGTCTCGATCGACTCGACGATCGCGCGCGTGCATCAGCACGGCGCGACCCTCCGCCGCGACACAGGGGGCTCTGTCGAATCACAAGAATCCGCGGGAAGAGCCGCCTGATCACAGAATCGGCCGATCCCGAGGCGGTCTGACGAGCAAGGTCCGTCTCGCCTGCGACGGCCGCGGACGTCCGCTGAACTGGGTGATCAGCGGCGGGAACATCAACGACACCACGATGATGACCGCCACGCTCGAGCAGATCCGCGTCCCCCGCGCGACCGGCCGTCCGCGGCAGCGTCCGGACCGGGTGCTCGCCGACAAGGGCTACCCGCCCAAGAAGAACCGCGCGTGGCTGCGCGAGCGGAGGATCGCCGCGACGATCCCCGAGCGCGAAGACCAGATCGCGCACCGCCGCAGGAAGCCCGGCCGGGCCATCGACTTCGGGGAAGCACAGCAGGAGCGATACAAGGGCCGCAACGTCGTCGAGCGGTGCTTCAACAAGCTCAAGCAATGGCGCGGCATCGCGATGCGCTCAGACAAGACCGCTCGCGCCTACCGCGCCGCGATCGCTCTCGCCGCCACGCTGATCTGGATCGAGACCGACTTGGTCCGAGCGGGTTAGCGCACCACCTCGAGCGGTCCCTCGTCAGGCGTCGGCGGCTCGAACCGCCCGAAGTACTCGGTCGCCGTCTGCTCGGTGAGCGGCCAATCGTCCGCCTGCCTGCCGTGTCGGTCACCAACCCGGCTCAGGATGGTCCTAAGACTCGTCGCGATGTAAACGGTCTCCGGCACAATGCCGTGGGGCGCGAGCAGCGCGCGGTATTCGTCGCGTTGTCGCCGGAACCAGAATCCGAAATCGAGCACGACATCGTCCCCCGCCGTGACGTGACTCAGCAGCCGTGCTTTCAGGTCTGCTGCCACTTCGGCCACCACCTCGGCGGACGGCATCGTCGTGATTCCGCGATCCCAGAACTCCACCTCGAACGACAGACGTGTCCAGCCTTCGCGCTCCAGGCGCTTGGCGTAGGTGGTCTTGCCGGCACCACCTGGCCCGCACATCATGACCACGCGGGGTCGTCCTGTTTTGTTCACTGCCACCGGACCAAAGTTGCGCTCCGCTCATCGTCCACCTGAACCAGATCGGACTTGATCCACACGCCCTAGAGCCGCTCGGCGAGCAGCTCGACGAGCGCCTTGCCCTGCTTCCCGGCGAGCTGGTCGGCCTGGGTGCGGCACGAGAATCCGTCCGCGAGGTAGACCGTGCCCTCCTCGGCCTCGCGCAGCGCGGGCAGCAGCGCGTTCTCCGCGACCGCGACCGACGTCTCGTAGTGCCCCTTCTGCATGCCGAAGTTGCCGGCGAGGCCGCAGCACCCGGCGAGGACCGTGATGTGGGCGCCGGCGGCGCGCAGGAGGCGCTCGTCGGCGGCGAAGCCCATGACCGAGTGGTGGTGGCAGTGCGGCTGCACGACGGCGGTCACGTCCGACAGGTCGGGCAGGCGCCACCCGGAGTCCTTGCCCGGGGCGGTGTCCACGGACGTGAGCAGCTCGGCCAGCGTGCGCGTCGCCTTCGAGACGGCGTGCGCGCGCGGGTCGTCCGGGAAGAGGTCGACGAGGTCGGAGCGGAGCACGCCGGTGCACGACGGCTCGAGCCCCATGATCGGGATGCCGTTCACGGCGTACGGGCCGAGCACGGACAGCAGCTTCTCGAGCCGGCGGCGCGCGCCGTCGAGCTGGCCCGTGCTGATCCACGTGAGGCCGCAGCACACGTCCTGGTCGGGCACCACGACGTCGTACCCGGCGGCGGTGAGGACCTGCACCGCGGCCTGCGGGACCGACGGCGACAGGGTGTCGCTGAAGGAGTCGGTCCACAGCACGACCTTCGGGCGCTCGCTGCGCGAGGGGTGCCCGGGGCGCTGCCCGACGGCGAGCCCGGGGACGCCCTGCGTCGCACCGCCGCGCCGCCACCACGTGCGGAACGGCACCTCGGCGAACCGCGGCACCTCGCGCCGGGTGTCCATGCCGCCCGCCCACAGCACGGCCTTGGCGAGCGGGCGGAACGACAGCACCTTGTTCGCCAGGCGCGGCATGCCCGTGGCGAGGCGCGCCCAGACCGGCAGCCAGCCGAGCGAGTAGTGGTCCACCGGGCGCAGGCGCCCGCGGTACGTCCGGTGCAGCACCTCGGACTTGTACTGCGCCATGTCGACGCCCGCCGGGCAGTCGCTCGAGCACGCCTTGCACGACAGGCACAGGTCGAGCGACTCGTGCACCTCGGGCGCGGTGAGGCCGCCCACGAGCGTGCCGTTCACCGCCTCCTGGAGCACTCGCGCGCGTCCGCGCGTGACGTCCTTCTCGTCCTTCGTCGCCTGGTACGACGGGCACATGAAGCCGCCGGCCGCGCTCGTGTCCGCGCGGCACTTGCCCACGCCGACGCAGCGGTGGACGGCCTGCGTGATGTCGCCGTGGTCGTGCGCGAACGAGAACCCCTGGTAGCCGGCCCGGCGGGAGATCCGCGAGATCCTCGCGGGCGTCGTGCCCGCCGGCCTGCCGGCGACCGCCGGGGCGTCGACGCGGGACAGCGCGGGGTGCGCGTGCGGGCGGCGCAGGTCGTCGTCGACCGCGCGCGGGCGTACGACGACGCCCGGGTTCATGACGTCGGCCGGGTCGAACAGCGCCTTGAAACGCTCCATGAGCGCGATCGCCTCGGCGCTGTACATCACGGGCAGCAGCTCCGAGCGCGCCCGGCCGTCGCCGTGCTCACCGGACAGCGAGCCGCCGTGGGTCGCCACGAGCTCGGCCGCCTCGAGCATGAAGTCGCGCAGCACCGCGCCCGACGACTCGAGCGGCAGGTCGATGCGCAGGTGCACGCACCCGTCGCCGAAGTGCCCGTACGGCAGGCCGTCGACGCCGTAGCGCTCCATGAGCGCGTCGAGGTCGCGCAGGTAGTCCCCGAGCCGCTCCGGCGGGACCGCGGAGTCCTCCCAGCCCGGCCACGCCTGCTCGCCCGACGGCGTGCGTCCGGCGAGGCCGGCGCCGTCGGCACGGATCTGCCACATCTTCGTCGCCTCGGGGCCAGCGGGCAGGATCAGCGTGGACTCGCTGCCCGACGCCGCGACGATCGCCTCGGCGTTCGCCATCGCCTCCTCGGGCGTCGCCCCGCCGACCTCGACCATGAGCCAGCCCGCGCCGGGCGGCAGCGGGGGCACGGACGCGTCGCCCTTCGCGCGGCGCACGACGTCGACGAGGCGCGCGTCGAGACCCTCGACAGCGAGCGGGTTCAGGCCGAGGAACGTCGGGACGTCGTCGGCCGCGGACGGCATGTCGGGGTAGCCGAGCACGACGAGCGTCGGCTTCGACGGCACCGGCACGAGCCGCACGGTCGCGTTGAGGATGGTGACGAGCGTGCCCTCGGTCCCGACGAGCGCCTTCGCGAGGTCCGAGCCGTTCTCCGGCAGCAGGTGCTCGAGCGAGTAGCCCGAGACCTGGCGGCCGAAGCGGCCGAACTCCGTGCGGATGAGGGCGAGGTTCTCGCGGACCAGCTCCGCGAGGCCGGGCACGGCGGCGAACGTCGGGTCGCCCGCGCTCGCGACGAACCGCCGTCCCGCGCCGTCCACGACGTCGAGCGCCAGCACGTTGTCCGCCGTCCGCCCGTACGCGACGGCGTGCGGACCGCACGCGTTGTTGCCGATCATGCCGCCGAGCGTCGCGCGGTTCTGCGTCGACGGGTCGGGGCCGAACCGCAGCCCGTGCGGCGCGGCCGCCTGCTGCAGCGCCGACATGACGACGCCCGGCTCGACGACGGCCGTGCGCGCCTCCGGGTCGACGTCGAGCACGCGGTTCACGTGCTGGGCGAAGTCGAGCACGACACCGGGGCCGACGGAGTTGCCCGCCACCGACGTGCCGGCGCCGCGCGCCGTGATCGGCACCTCGAGCTCGCGCGCCACGTCGAGCGCCGCGACCGCGTCCGTCGTGTCCTGCGGGTACACCACGACCTCGGGCACGACGCGGTAGTTCGACGCGTCGGTCGAGTACTCCGCGCGGCGGCGCGAGGAGGTGTCGACGGCGCCGCGCGTCACCGTGCGCAGCGCCTCCGCGAGCGCCACGCGCGCGGCGTCGGCGGCCTCCCGTGCCTCGCGCACGGCGGCGGCGTGGGACGCGGACGCACCGTCTCCGGGTCGTGCGTCCGGTGTCGAGGTGTCGGTGTCAGCGGCCACGGGCCGATTGTCGCACCCGCTCCTGCGCGGTCGCCGGGGCGTCCGGGACGGGGACCCGCGACGCCCCGGCGGTACCGGCGTCAGGAGCCGGCGTAGGTACCGGCGTCAGGAGCCGGGCGTCAGGCGTCGGGCTCCTCGCCGACGCGCGGGCTGCTGCCCTGGAGCTCGTCGATGAGGCGCGAGGCGTCGGCCTTGGTCAGGTCCTGCGGGACCTCGCGCCCGGCCTCGCGCGCCAGCGTCTGCAGGTAGCTGAGCTGCGCGCCCGTGGCGGGCTCGTCGCCCGTCGTCCAGTCCTGCGGGTCCTTGACGGTCCCGGCCTCCTGGCCCTCGGAAGGGCCCGTCTGCTCGGTGCTCATGCACTCCTCCTCGGTGTGGCGTGCCGTCACGCTACGTCGGTCCGCCGACGGTCGCAGGGCTCGCGCGCCTCCGGTGACCGCCGCCCGCCGTGCCGGTCGCCGTGGCGCCGCCCGAGCGAACCGTCCCCGCGCGGGCTAGCGTCGGCACAGGCAGGCAGGACGAGCGGAACGGGAGGCAGCGCATGCGCGTGGTGGTCGTCGGGGCGAGCGGGAACGTCGGGACGGCCGTGCTGCGCCGGCTCGCGGACGAGCCGACCGTGACGTCGGTCGTGGGCGTGGCGCGCCGCGTACCGCGCGCCGACGGGTCGAGCACCGTGCGCTTCCCCCACGACCGGGCGACGTGGCGGTACGCGGACGTCGCCGCGCCAGACGCGGACGAGCGGCTCGACGCCGCGTTCGCCGGCGCCGACGTCGTCGTGCACCTCGCGTGGGCGATCCAGCCGAGCCACCAGCGCGAGTACCTGCGGCGGGTCAACGTCGAGGGCACGCGGCGCGTCGCCGAGGCCGCGATCCGCGCGGGCGTGCAGCACCTCGTCGTCGCGTCCTCGGTGGGCGCCTACTCCCCCGCCCCGTACGGCGAGCGGCGCGACGAGCCCGTCTCCGAGGCGTGGCCGGCCGACGGGGTGCCCGGCTCGTCGTACGCCGAGGACAAGGCGGCGGTGGAGTCCCTCCTCGACGAGGTCGACCGCGACACGGGGCTCGTCGTCTCGCGCGTGCGCTCCGCGCTCGTCTTCCAGCGCGACGCCGCCTCGGAGATCACGCGGTACTTCCTCGGCCCGTTCGGCACGCCCGTCGTGCGCCGCGCGCCGCTGCCCCTCGTGACGCTCCCGGACGGGCTGCGCCTGCAGGTGGTCCACGCCGACGACCTCGCCGACGCGTACGTGCGGATCGTCGTCGGCCGCCACCCCGGGCCGTTCAACATCGCCCACCCGCGGGTGCTGACCGCGCAGGACGTCGCGGACGTCGTGGCGGGCGGTTCGCTGCGGACCGTGCCCTTCGGGACGGCGCGCACCGCCGTCGCCGCGGGGTGGCGCGCGCGCGTCGTCCCGGTCGGCGAGGGCTGGCTCGACATGGCGATGCGCGTGCCCGTGCTCGACGAGACGCTCGCGCGCGAGCTGCTGCGGTGGTCGCCCGCCCACGACGCGAAGGACACGCTCGCGGAGCTGGTCGACGGGATCCGCGACGGCGCGGGCGCCTCGACCCCGCCGCTGAAGCCGCGCTGACGCCGCGCTGACCGCGGTCGGGCCGCCGCCGGGCTCGACCGGCGTACGGACGACGGAAGCCCCGGCTCCCGACCGGCTGTCGCCGGCGGGAGGCCGGGGCCTCGTCGCGCCTCGGGAGCCTCAGCTCTCGAGGGCCGCGTCCAGCGTGATCGTCGGCACGCTCGCGAGCGCCTTGGAGACCGGGCAGGTCTTCTTCGCCTCCTCGGCGGCCTCGAGGAAGCCGGCCTCGTCGATGCCCTCGACCTCGCCGCGGACGGTCAGCGCGATCGTCGTGATCTGCAGACCGCCGGCGGGGTCCGGCTCGACCGTGACGTCGGCCGTCACCTCGAGCGCGACCGGCGTGGCGCCCGCCTTGCCGAGCAGCCCGGAGAACTGCATCGCGTAGCAGGAGGAGTGCGCGGCGGCGACGAGCTCCTCGGGGCTCGTGACGCCCCCGGCGTCCTCGGCGGTGCGGCGCGGGAAGGAGACGTCGTACGTGCCGACCTTCGAGCTCGACAGCTCGACCTGGCCCTGGCCGTCCTGGAGGCCGCCGTTCCAGGCGGTGCGTGCGGTACGAGTAGCCATGCGAGAGCTCCTTCGACGTCGGGTCCCCGGGCGCGCGCCCGGGCTCCAGACGACCGTAGCGCGGCGCGACGACGGCCGTCGCGAAACAGGACCGTAACGATGCTGTCCCTGGGCAACCGGCCAGGTCGGAGGTTACGGTTCCACGGGGGCGTCGTTCGACCTGTTCACGGACCCCAGGGAAGGAACCGACCCGAACCTTCACCAGATCCGGTCCCACCGGGGAAATGAGTGTCGATGAAGCACCGTTCTCTACCAGTGACCCTGACGGCAGCGGCCGCGGGGATCGCGGTCGCCGCCGCGGGCGCGCTGCCCGCCGCCGCAGCACCGCAGCCGGGCGACCCCGCCGGCACGAGCGTCCGCGACGACGCGGCGCTCGAGCCGCTCGACAAGGTCGCCCCGTCGCTCGCCTCCGCCGCGGGCACCGTCACGGCCTTCGTCGAGCTCGACGCGCCGTCGGGCGTCGACCTCGCCGCGCAGGGCGCCAGCCCGCAGGAGGTCGAGGACAACGCGGCCGACGTCGCGACGCTCGCGGACGACGTCGTCCCCGAGCAGGCGACGGCGCGCAGCGCGGGGGCCCGCAGCCCGCAGCAGGTGTCCGTGACCAGCACGCTCGTGCCGGGTGTCGTCGTCACCGGCGACGCCGACCGCGTGCGCGACCTCGCGCGCCAGGACGAGGTCGTCAAGGTCTACCGCATCATCCCGAAGAAGCCCGCGAACAAGGGCACGGACGCGTTCACGCGGGCCGTGGAGACGTGGCAGAGCACCGGCCTCACCGGCGAGGGCGTGCGCGTCGGCGTCATCGACACGGGCATCGACTACACGCACGCCGCCTTCGGCGGCCCGGGGACGCAGGAGGCGTACGACGAGGCCTACGGCGAGCGCGGCGCCGGCCCGGTCCCCGAGGGCACGTACGACGAGCTCAAGTACCTCGGCGGCCACGACTTCGCGGGCTACGACTACGACGCGTCCGGCACCGTCGAGGGCACGACCCTCGTCCCGTCGCCCGACGAGAACCCCATCGACTCGCTCGACACGATCGGCTCCGGCCACGGGTCGCACGTCGCCGGCACCGTCGCCGGCTACGGCGTCACGGCCGACGGCGAGACGTTCCGCGGCGACTACTCGACGCTGACCGACATCTCCGACTGGAAGGTCGGACCCGGCTCCGCCCCGGAGGCGGGCCTGTACTCGCTCAAGGTGTTCGGCGACCTCGGCGGCTCGACCGGCGTCGTCGTCGACGCGCTCGAGTGGGCGGCCGACCCGAACCAGGACGGCGACCTCTCCGACCGCCTCGACATCGTCAACCTCTCCCTCGGCTCGGACGGCAGCCCGGCCGACGACCCGGAGAACCTGTTCATCGACCAGCTCTCGCGCCTAGGCACGCTGTCGGTCATCGCGTCCGGCAACGCGGGCGACGTGACGGACGTCGGCGGCTCGCCGGGCAACGCCCGCACCGCCCTGACGGTGGCGAACTCGGTCGGCGACACGCAGACGTTCGACGCCGTCGAGGTCACCGCGCCCGCGGAGCTCGCGGGCACCTACGCCGCGCAGAACTCCGTCGACTACGCGGGCGGCGAGGACGTGACCGCCGAGGTCGCGTTCGTCGCGGGCGACTTCGACGGCTGCGAGGCGTTCACGCCCGAGCAGTCGGCGGCGGTCAGCGGCAAGATCGCGTTCCTGTGGTGGGACGACGACGACGCCACGCGCGCGTGCGGCAGCGCCGCGCGGTTCAACAACGCCGAGGCCGCGGGCGCGGTGGGCGTCCTGCTGTCCTCGGAGCTGCAGTCGTTCGTCGCCGGGATCGCGGGCAACGCGGGCATCCCCGGCGCGCAGCTCACGGGCCCGAGCCACGACGCCCTGCGCCCGGCGATCGAGGCCGGCGGCGTCACGATGACGATCGGCCCGTCGTACGCCCTCTCCGAGTTCGTGCAGATCCCCGAGATCGGCGACACGCTCAACTCCGGCTCCTCGCGCGGCGTGCACGGCTCGCTCGGCGTGGTGAAGCCCGACGTGGCGGCGCCCGGCACGGGCATCGCGTCCGCGGCCTCGGGCCGTCTCGACGCCGCCGGGATCAAGTCCGGCACGTCGATGGCGACGCCGCACGTCGCGGGTATCGCCGCGCTGGTCAAGCAGGCGCAGCCGGGCTGGGGCCCGCAGGAGGTCAAGGCGTCGGTGATGAACACCGCGACGCACGACGTGTTCACCGGGCCGTCCGGCTCCGGGACCGCATACGGCCCCGAGCGCGTCGGGTCCGGGCGCGTGGACGCGCTGCAGGCCGTGGAGAACACGACCCTCGCGTACGCGTCGCAGGACTCCGACGGCGTCTCGCTCGGGTTCGGCGTCGTCGACGTCGGTGCCGACACCGTGACGCTGCGCGACACCGTGACCGTGCGCAACACCGGCGACGCGCCCGTGACGTACGCGACCGGCTTCACGCAGTCGAGCACCGCGGGCGGCGCGACGGTCTCCGTGGCGCCCGCCGAGGTCACCGTCCCGGCCGGGCAGCAGACGGTCGTCACGGTCACCCTGACCGCCGACCCGGAGACGCTCGCCAAGGAGCTCGACCCGACGTCGTCGCCCGACTCGGGCGTCGGGGTCCCGCGCGACTTCGCGTCGTCGCTCAGCGGCCGGGTGGTGCTCACGCCGACCGACGGCGGCTCCGAGCTCCGCGTCCCGGTGCAGGCGTCGCCGCGACTGGTCAGCGACCTCACGGCGAAGCCGGTCGCGTTCGCGGCCGAGGCCACCACGGCCGAGCTCGACCTCGACGGCCGCGGCGTCGACACGGGCGGCTGGCTCTCGCTGCTCGCGCCGTTCGAGCTGAAGACCACGAGCCCGCGGCTCGAGGCGGACGCCTCCGACGGCACGTCGGCGTCGGCGATCGCGTCGGCGGACGTGCGCGCGGTCGGCTTCTCCTCGACGGCGCCGCAGGTGGCGGCCGCGGGCGGCGACCCCGCCGACGGCACGATCGGCATCGGCGTCGCGGTCGACGGGCCGTGGGCGAGCCTCGGCTCGGTCGCGATGCCCGCGGTCGAGGTGGACGTCGACTCCGACGGGTCGTCGGACTTCGAGGTCGCGGTGATGAAGTACGACGCCGAGACCGACCTGACCCTCGCGGCGACGTTCACCCTCAAGGACTGGACGGCGCCCGACGGCACCGAGTACGAGGCCGGTGACAACGTCGACCTCCAGCCGGTGAACTCCCTGTGGGGCGACGTCGACACCTCGGTGTTCGACAACAACGTCGTCGTCATCCCGGTGGGCATCGGCTCGCTCGGGATCGACGAGGGCACGGAGCCGACGTTCCAGGTGCGGACGTACTCGCCGTACTCGTCGGCCGCCGACCAGCTCGTCGACGTGACGGAGACGTTCACGGGCGACCCGTTCGACCCGGCGTACTGGTTCGAGGGCGCGGACCAGCTGCTCTACGTCGGCGCGGACGACGCCCCCGTGACGGTGCACCGGTCGGAGGCCGTCGCGCAGGAGGGCAGCGGGACGCTCCTGCTGCTCCACCTGCACAACGCGACGCCGGCGAAGCGCTGGCAGACCGTGGACGTCACGACGTCCGACGCGGCCGTCGACGTGACCGTCACCGCCCAGTCCCGCTGCCTCGCCGGCAAGGCGTACGTCGCGGTCCGGGTGCTCAACGAGTCCGGCGCGCGGGCCGACGTCGCGGTGTCGACGGCGTACGGCGACCGGACCTTCAACCACGTCAAGGACGGCAAGAACGCCTACCACGCGTTCGCCGTCCGGGCGGAGACCGTCGAGGCCGGGACCGTGACGGTCGAGGCCACGGCCGAGATCGACGGCGCGGACGTCACCACGACGTACCGGGCCGACCACGAGGCGCTCAGCTGCTCGTGAGCTGACGCCTCGCACGACGGACCGAGGGCCGTCACCCTCCGGGGTGGCGGCCCTCGGCCGTCCCTGTCGGAGCACGACCACGAGAAGGGGCACGACATGGCACGTCACGACCCGTTCACGGCCGGCTTCGCCGGCGAGCACGACCTCGACTACGAGATCCGCACCGTCCTGGGCGCCGCGTACAGCGGCGCCTCCGACGTCGGCGAGGTCCTCGCCGCCGTCTCCGGCCTCAAGGGCTCCGACCACGAGGCGCGGTTCGCGGCGTGGGACGCGCTCGGCGACCGCCTCGCCGCGCAGGCGGACGCCTCCGCCGCGGCCGGGCACGCGGCGAGCGCGGCCGCCGCGTCGCTGCGCGCGTCCACGTACTACGCCGTCGCGGTCGACGCGGTGGCGGCGCTCGAGTCCGACGACCAGCTCGTGCCCACGTTCCGCAAGCACCGCGCGGCGTGGGACCGGTGGGTCGACTCCGCGGGGCTCGACGTCGAGCGCCTCGCGATCCCCTACGAGGGCACGACGCTGCCGGGCTACCTGTTCCGCTCCTCCGGCGCAGGGCCGCGCCCGACGCTCGTCGCGGTCAACGGCTCCGACGGGTCGTTGCCGGCGCTGTGGAGCGCGTGCGTGCACGGCGCGCTCGCGCGCGGCTACCACGCGCTCGTGTTCGACGGCCCGGGCCAGCAGTCGATGCTCTTCGAGCACGGCGTGCCGTTCCGCCCGGACTTCGAGGCCGTGCTCACGCCGGTGCTCGACGCGGTCCTGGAGCGCCCCGACGTCGACGCCGACCGCGTGGCGGTCTACGGCATCAGCCAGGCGGGGTACTGGGTCACGCGGGCGCTCGCGTTCGAGCACCGGCCGGCGGCCGCCATCGTGGACCCGGGCGTCGTCGACGTCGCGGCCTCGTGGGAGAAGGAGATCCCGGCGAGCCTGCTCAGGCTCCTCGACAAGGGCGACGACCACGCGTTCGACCGGGACATGGGCGTCGGCATGCGCCTGTCGAGGGCGACCGCCCGCACGTGGCGGTTCCGCGCCCGGCCGTACGGCACGGACGGCTACGCCGCGACCCTGCGCGAGGTCCGGAGGTACGACGCGAGCGACGTCGCCGCCCGGATCTCCACGCCGCTGCTGATCACCGACCCCGAGGACGAGCAGTTCTGGCCCGGCCAGTCGGAGCGCCTCGCCGCGCTCGCCCCCGACGTCGCCGCGCTCGTCCGGTTCACCGCTGCCGAGGGCGCGAACCAGCACTGCCAGCCCCTCGCGCGCGCCCTCACCGAGGAGCGCCTGTTCGACTGGCTCGACGAGCGCCTGGCGCTCACGCCGGCCGGCTGACGGCGTCGAGGCGTCCGGTCGGACCCGCCGGGCTCGGCGCGCGTCAGACGCGCGCGCCGAGCCCCTGCAGCTCCAGCACGAGGCCCTTGACCGCCGCGGCGGGCACCTGGCCGCCGTCGGCCTCGACGAGCGCGGCGACCGACGCCGGGACGTCCGCGTCCGAGCACAGCACGAGCGGCGTGTCCGCGGACGAGTCGGGCAGGCGCCCGTGGCTGCCGCTCACGTACGACGCGTCGAGCGGGACGGTGCTCATCGCGTAGCGCAGGCCGAGCTTCTTCTTCACGAGGTTCATCCCGGCCTTGGCCTTGGCGAGCGGGTCCGCCGGGTCGAAGAACAGCTCGGCCGGGTCGTAGCCGGGCTTGCGGTGGATGTCGACGCCGCGCGCGTACTCGGGCGCCCGCGCGTCGTCGAGCCAGAAGTAGTACGTGAACCACGCACCGGGCTCCGCGACGACGACGAGCTCGCCGGACCGCTCGTGGTCGAGCCCGTACCGGGCCTGGGCCTCGCGGTCGAGCACCTCGTCGACCCCGGGCACCGACCGCAGCAGGTCGGCGACGCGCCGCTGCAGCGCGGTGTCCTGCGGGTCGCCGAGGTACACGTGCGCGACCTGGTGGTCCGCGACGGCGAACGCGCGCGACGTCCACGGGTCGAGCTGCTCCTTGCCGTCCTGGACGTACACCTCGAGCAGGCCCTCGCGCCGCAGGATGCGGTTGAGGTGGACGGGGCGGTCGACGTCGGCGATGCCGTACTCGGAGACGACGAGCACCGTGACGCCCTGGTTCGCGCAGTCGTCGAGCAGCGGGGCGAGCGTCGCGTCGAGCTCGGCGGCCGCGGCGTCCGCACGCGGGTCGTTCGGGCCGAACCGCTGCAGGTCGTAGTCGAGGTGCGGGACGTACGCCATCGTGAGGTCGGGCGCGTGCGTGCGCATGACGTGCCGGGTCGCGTCGACGATCCAGCGCGACGACGCGATGGCCGCCGTCGGACCCCAGTACGTGAACAGCGGGAACTCGCCGAACCGCTCGACCAGGTCGTCGTGCAGGGCCGGGGGCCGCACGTACGCGTCGGGCGACTTGCGGCCGTCGGCGTGGTAGATCGGGCGCGGCGTGACGGTGACGTCGGTCGTCATGCCCATCGCGTACCACCAGCACACGTTCGCGGCGCTGTAGCCCGGGCGGGCGCCGCGCGCGGCCTCCCACACCTTCTCCCCCGCGACGAGCCGGTTGTGCTGGCGCCACAGGTAGACGTCGCCGAGGCCGCGGAAGTACCAGCCGTTGCCGACGATGCCGTGCTCGGCCGGGCTCAGGCCCGTGAGCATCGTGGACTGCACGGAGCACGTCACGGCGGGCAGCACGGTGCGCAGCTCGGACTGCCAGCCGCCGGCGGCGAGCTGGCGCAGGCGCGGCATGTGCGCGAGCGCGGTCGAGGTGAGCCCGACGACGTCGAGCAGCAGCACGGGCTTCATGCGGTCCTCCTGAGGGTCGGTGCGCCGTCGGGCAGCAGGCGGGCGGTCGCCCAGCGGAGCTCGGCCGCGATGCCGGCGACGAGCGAGTCGGTGGCGGCCCCCTCGGGGAGCACGGACCACGTGTACGTCTCGACGTCGAGGTGCGCGTCCGCGCCGTGCGGTGCCGCGTCCACGGCCGCGACCGCCGCGCGCAGGACGTCCGTCGTCGCCGCGAGCGGCGCCTGCGGCTCGTGGTGCAGCGGCACGTGGAAGTGGACCCGCCACGGGCCCGCCGCGGGCAGGCCGCCGCCGAGCGCGTCCGGCAGGTCGTCGGCGGCGAGCACGGCGCCGTCCGCGGCCTGCTCGCGCACCTGGTGGATGTAGCGCTTCTCCGAGAACTGCCCGACGGCGTCGCGCGCCGCCGGGTCGGACGGGTCCGCGACGTGCAGCGCGGCCGACGCCTGCACCTTGACCACGCGCAGCCCCGCGTCCGTGATGCGCCGCACGGCGCCGGCCGGGTCGGCGAACGACACCGCGAGGTGGCACGTGTCGAGGCACACGCCCACGTGCTCGGGGTCGATGCGCCGGTCCTCCGGGAGGTCGTCCTCCGTGCGTGCGGCGAGCCACGCCACGACGTCCTCGACCGTGTCGAGCACGCAGCCCGGCTCGGGCTCGACCGCGACGCGCACGACGCGGCCCGTGCGCTCCGCGAGCGCGCGCAGACCCGCGGAGAGCTCCGCGAACGCGCGCGTCGCCGCCACGTCGTCGTCCTCCGTCCACGGCTCGCGCCAGCCCAGAGGGAGCGTCGAGATCGATCCGGCGGTGCCGTCGGAGCCCTCGGGCAGCAGGTCGGCGAGGACCTCCGCGCACTCGAGCGTGTAGGCGAGCCGCTCCGGGTCCGCCCACGTCGGCGTGTAGACGTCGAGCTTGACAACCTCCTCGTGGAAGCCGCCGTAGGGGAACGCGTTGAGCGTGTGGACCTGGAGCCGGTGCTCCGCGAGCGCCGCGCGCAGGCGGTCGCGGTCGGCGGCCGACCCCGCGAGGCGGTGCGCGAGCGCGGCGGGCAGCCACAGCCCGACGCCGAGCACGTCGAGGCCCGCGGCCTCGCGCACGGGCCCGGCGTAGCGCGCGAGCTGGTCGAGCACGCCGTCGAGGTCCTCGGCGGGGTGGACGTTGGTGCAGTAGGACAGCAGCACGGTGGGGGCTCCGATGCTCGTCAGGACGGGACGGGACGGGACGCGGTTCCGGGTCAGGCGCGGACGCCGCGCAGGACGGACGAGCCCTCGAACTCGACGCCCGGCGTCGGCAGGTCGCCCTCGACGAAGCCCGGCACCGGGTCGAGCACGAGGTTGCCCGACTGCCCGTAGAACGCGACGGGGTTGCGCCACAGGACCTGGTCGACGTCGTCCTCGGAGAACCCGGCGGCGAGCATCGCCTTCCCGGTCTTGAGCGTCTTGAGCGGGTCGGAGCGGCCCCAGTCGGCGGCGGAGTTGACGATCATCCGCTCGGTGCCGTGCTCCTGGAGGATCGCGACCATGCGGTCCTCGTCCATCTTCGTGTCGGGGTAGATCGAGAACCCGGCCCACGCCCCGGCCTCGAGCACGAGCGCGACGTTCGTCTCGTTGAGGTGGTCGACGAGCACGTGCTCGGACGGGACGCCCGACTCGCGCACGACGTCGAGCGTGCGCCGCGTGCCGGCGAGCTTGTCGCGGTGGGGCGTGTGGACGAGCACCGGCAGCTCGGCGTCGCGCGCCATCTGCAGCTGGCGGGCGAAGACCTCGTCCTCCTCGGGCGTCATCGAGTCGTAGCCCACCTCGCCGACCGCGACGACGCCGTCCTTGAGCAGGTAGCGCGGGATCTCGTCGAGCACCTCGCGGCAGCGCGCGTCGTTCGCCTCCTTGGGGTTGAGGGCGATGGTCGCGTGGTGGCGGATGCCGAACTGCGCCGCCCGGAACCGCTCCCAGCCGAGGAGGGAGTCGAAGTAGTCGAGGAACGAGCCGACGTTGGTGCGCGGCTGCCCGAGCCAGAACGCGGGCTCGACGAGCGCGCGCACGCCCGCGGCGTACAGGGCCTCGTAGTCGTCCGTCGTGCGGCTCGTCATGTGGATGTGGGGGTCGAAGATGCGCATCAGGCGCTCCTTCCGGTGCTGGTCGGCGAGGGGGCGTCCGCCGCTGCGGTCGGACCGGTCGCGACGTCGGGGGCCAGGCGGGCGACGTCGTCGGGGACCACGCGTCCGGCGGCGCGGCGCTCGGCGGCGAAGTCGCGCGCCATGCGCGCGAGCTCGTCGTCGGCGCGGTCGTCTTCGGGGTCTCGCTCCTGGGCGGCGACGAGGGCCGGGATCCGGCGGGGAGCGTCGCCGGGCCGTCCGCCGACGCGACGCAGGGCACCGCTCCCGAGAAGCCGACGCCCACCGTGACCGAGACGTTCGCGTCGGAGACGCGGAACATCACGTGCGAGATGACGGACGTCGGCGTCACGTGCTCGATCGCCGAGCTCGCGACGCAGCCGGCCCCGGTCGCCGGGTGCGAGGGCGCGGTCGGGTACCAGGTGGTGCTCGACGCCGACGGCGTCCGCCAGCCGTGCGTGCCGACGTCCGAGCAGCCGCAGCCGGCCGCTGCCGACGTGCCGGTGCTGCCCTACGGGGAGTCGCGCACCGTCGGCGGCTTCACGTGCGACAGCGCCAACACGGGCATGACGTGCCGCGACGACGCCACGGGCAAGGGGTTCACGGTCGCGAAGGCGGGCATCCGCTCGCTCTGACGCCGCCCGGCGCGGAGCCGGGGCCCCGGTCCGACGACGCGGTCCGAGCACGCGGGGCGGTGCCGTCGGCACCGCCCCGCGTCCCGCTCAGCCCCGCGTCCCGCTCAGCCCCGCGTCCCGCTCACCAGATGCGCACGCGCTCCGCGGGCGCCAGGTACAGCGCGTCGCCGGGCTGCACGTCGTACGCCTCGTAGAACTCGTCGACGTTGCGGACGACGCCGTTGCAGCGGAACTCGTTCGGGGCGTGCGGGTCGGTCGCGATGCGCCGCACGACCTCCTCGTCGCGGCCCTTGGCCTGCCACACCTGGGCCCAGCCGAGGAAGACGCGCTCGATGCCCGTGAGCCCGTCGACCACCGGCGCCTCGGCGAGCGGCCGGCCGAGCGCGATCCGGTACGCCTTGAGCGCGATCGACAGCCCGCCGAGGTCGCCGATGTTCTCGCCGATCGTCAGCGCGCCGTTGACGTGCGGGCCGTCCTCGCCGAGCTGGGCGGGGCGGTACGCCTCGTACTGGGCGACGAGCGCCTTGGTCCGCTTCTCGAACTCCTGCCGGTCGGTGGGCGTCCACCAGTCCTCGAGGCGGCCGGCGCCGTCGTACTTCGAGCCCTGGTCGTCGAAGCCGTGGCCGATCTCGTGCCCGATGACCGCGCCGATGCCCCCGTAGTTGACGGCGTCGTCCGCGTCGGGGTCGAAGAACGGGGGCTGCAGGATCGCCGCGGGGAAGACGATCTCGTTCATGCCCGGGTTGTAGTAGGCGTTGACCGTCTGCGGGGTCATGAACCACTCGTCGCGGTCGAGCGGCTTGCCGATCTTGCCCAGCTCGCGATCCTGCTCGAACGCGTGGGCGCGGCGCACGTTGCCCACGAGGTCGTCGGGCTCGACGACGAGCGCCGAGTAGTCGCGCCACCGCACGGGGTAGCCGATCTTCGGCGTGAACGCCTCGAGCTTGGCGAGCGCGCGCTCCTTCGTCTCCTCCGTCATCCAGTCGAGCGAGCGGATCGACTCGTCGTACGCGGCGACGAGGTTCGCGACGAGCTGCTCCATGCGCTCCTTGTGCGCCGGCGGGAAGTGGCGCGCGACGTACTCGCGCCCGACGGCCTCGCCGAGGGCGCCCTCGACGACGGACACGGCGCGCTTCCACCGCTCGCGCACCTCCTGGGCGCCCGAGAGCGTGCGGCCGTAGAAGTCGAAGTTCGCCTCGACGAGCTCGTCGGTGAGGTACGGCGCCCGGGCGGTCACCAGGTGGTAGACCATCCACAGCTTCCAGTCCTCGAGCGGCTCCGACTGCCAGAGCGCGGCGAAGCCCGCGGCGTAGCCGGGCTCGCGGACGACGACGTCGTCGAGCGACCCCTCGGGCGCGCCGAGCGCGAGCGCCCACGCACGCCAGTCGAAGCCCGGCGCCTCCTCGGCGAGCGCCGCGAGCGTGCGGGGGTTGTAGGTGAGGTCGGCGTCGCGGTCGCGCACGACGTCCCAGTGCTCGGCGGCGAGCTTCGTCTCCAGGGCGACGACCCGCTCGGCCGCCTCCTCGGGGGAGACGCCCCAGGCCTCGGGCGTGATGCCCGCGAGCCCGAGCATGCGGGCCACGTGCGGCGTGTACCGCTCGCGCACGGGGGCGTACTGCTCCTCCCGGTAGTACGCCTCGTCGGGCAGGCCGAGGCCCGCCTGGTGCAGGTAGGCGACGTAGCGCTCGGGGTCCTTCGCGTCGTTGTCGACCCAGAAGCCGACGGCGGCCACGCCACCGGTGCGCTGCAGCGCACCGAGCGCGCCGGTGAGCTCCGCCTGCGAGGACGCGTCGCGCACGAGCGCGAGGTCGGGCTGCAGCGGCGTCGTGCCGAGCGCCTCGATGCGGTCGGTGTCCATGAAGCTCGCGTACAGCGCACCGACCTTCGCGGCGTCGGCACCGACGTCGGCGGAACCCGACGCGACCGCGCTCCCGAGGTCCGTGATGATCTCCCGGACGTCGAGCTCCGCCTGGTCGTGCAGCGCACGGAACGCACCGTCCATGGCGCGGTCCGCGGGGATCTCGTGCGTCGCGAGCCAGCGGCCGTTGACGTGCCGGTACAGGTCGTCCTGAGGCCGCGTGGCCGGGTCGAGCGCGGACAGGTCGATGCCGGAGCGCCGGGCGCCCTCGGCCGTGGACGTCGGGGAGGTCTGAGTCATGCGTCTCAGGCTACGACCTCGCCCCGGCCGCAGGTCGCCCTCCTGCGGCATGATGTGCCCATGCGCGTTCACATCGCCTCCGACCACGCCGGCTACGAGCTCAAGACCCACCTCGTCGAGCACCTGCAGGCCGCGGGTCACGACGTCGTCGACCACGGCGCCCACGAGTACGACGCGCTCGACGACTACCCCGCGTTCTGCTTCGCCGCGGGCGAGGCCGTCGTCGCCGAGCCGGGATCCCTCGGCGTCGTCATCGGCGGGTCGGGCAACGGCGAGCAGATCGCCGCGAACAAGGTCGTCGGGGTCCGCGCCGCGCTCGCCTGGAACCTCGAGACCGCGCGCCTGGGCCGCCAGCACAACGACGCGAACGTCGTCGCGGTGGGCGCGCGCCAGCACTCCGTGGACGAGGCGGTCGAGCTCGTGGACGCCTTCCTCGCCGAGCCGTTCAGCGGCGACGCGCGCCACCAGCGCCGCATCGACCAGCTCGCCGCGTACGAGCGCTCGCGCGGCGCCTCCGCCTGACGTGCCGGAGGGGCACACCGTCCACCGGCTCGCGCGCGCCCTCGGCGAGCTGTTCACGGGGGAGGCGCTCGCGGTGAGCAGCCCGCAGGGCCGGTTCGCGGCGGGCGCCGCGATGCTCGACGGCCGCGTCGTCGTCGCGAGCGAGGCGTGGGGCAAGCAGCTCTTCCTCGGGTTCGCGGCGGACGCCGCGACCGGGCGCGAGGAGGTGCGCTGGCTGCGCGTCCACCTCGGCCTCTACGGCGCCTGGACGTTCGCGGGCGACGGGAGCACCGCCGTCGTGCACGCGATCGGCGCGCCGCGCCGCCGCATCGGCGAGCGCGAGACCGTGCCGGCCGCCGGGCCGGGGGAGCCGCCCGCCTCCGCACAGCGCGACGACGCGTGGTCGCCGCCGGCCCCGCGCGGCGCCGTGCGCGTGCGCCTCCTCGGCGAGCACGCCGTCGCGGACCTCACGGGACCGACCGCCTGCGAGGTGGTCACCGCCGAGGAGAAGGCCGCGGTCGAGGCCCGGCTCGGGCCGGACCCGATCCGGGACGCCGGACCGGGCGAGCCGGACCCGCGCGAGGTGTTCGTCGAGCGCGTGCGCCGGTCCCGCAGCCCGGTGGGGCTGCTGCTCATGAACCAGGACGTCGTCGCCGGCGTCGGCAACATCTACCGTGCCGAGTCGCTGTTCCGCGCGCGCCTCGACCCGCTGCGCCCGGGCCGCGACGTGCCGGCCGAGGTCCTGCGCGATCTGTGGGACGACCTCGTCGTCCTCATGCACGACGGGGTCCGCACGGGCGCGATCGTCACGACGCGGCCCGAGGACCGCGACGCGGGCGGTGCCCCCTCGCCCGACGTCGCGGCGGACCCGGGACGCCGGCGAGCGCGCGTGCGCCAGAACGCCGACGGCGCGCCGGGCGCCGTCCCGGCCGACGAGGCGTTCTACGTCTACCACCGCGACGGGCTGCCGTGCCGCGTGTGCGGGACGCCGGTCCTCCACCAGGAGCTGGCCGGGCGCAACCTCTACCGGTGCGGGGTGTGCCAGGCCTGACGGCGCCGCCGTCAGGCCCGGCGCGTGCGTCAGAACACCCAGCTGCACACCGGCGCGACGGGCCACGAGAACGCGGCGCTCGCAGCCGCGAGCGTGCCCGGCGCGTGCTCGGTGACGAACCCGGCCGCGGCGAGCGACGCGAGCGTGGTGCCGCCCAGGTAGGCCGCGCCGAGGTCGCGCACGTCGAGCGACAGGTCGGCCGGCTCGTCGGTGCCGGTCGCCCGCGCCTCGCCGAACGCGTCGGCGCGCACGCGCCAGCGCCCCTCGTTGCCGGGCAGCCGCGCGTCGCGCACGTGCAGGACGACGTCGACGTCCGCCGCGTACCGCCGCGCGGCGAGGGCCGCGGGGACGTCGACGAGGCGCACCCACAGGTTGTCCGCGAGCCGCGGCGACGCGGGGCGGGGGTCGACGAGCAGGTGGGTGAGCACGTCGTCCACGGGGATCATGAACGGCGTGACCTCGTGCGACAGGTCGAGGTCGGTGAGCACGCCCCACAGGGCGCGTGCCGCGGCGGCGTCGAGCGCCACGACCTCGCCCGCCGACACGGTGCCGCGGGGGCCCTCGGGCTCCCACGCGAGGCTGCGGCGGAACCGGGCGTAGCCGCGCGGCTCGCCGTCGAGCTCGACGATCGCGATGCGCATCGCCTCGCGCCCCTTGCGGAACGCCGCGGGGTCGCTCCACCAGGCGGCCTGCAGCGCGTCGGTCTCGCGCGCCGCCCAGCCAGGGCGGTTGACGACGGTGCCCGCGCCGCGGCCCGTCGGATCGGCGCCCGCGCGCTCGTGCAGCGCGGCGACGCGCTC